>DASXRJ010000034.1:0-5447 GCA_036506675.1 Nocardioides sp.
CGCCTGCTCTCGTTCGAGGGCGGTGGGGTCCAGGTCGAGCTGGAGGTCGCCCGCCACGGCGACGGTCTCACGCTCATCGGCCAGGTGGTCGGCGTCGCACCGGGGGAGTGCGTGCTCGAGCGCGGAAGTGACCCCGATGAGACGCTGCACCTCGACGAGCTGGGCAGGTTTCTCGCCGAAGGGGTGCCGGCCGGTCCGGCCCGGCTGCGGTGCCGATCCACGACCGGCCGCATCGTCGTCACGGCTTGGGTCAGCCTGTGACCGGCTCACCGGCCGAGGACCACAAAGGAGAGTGCGCGGCGACGCCGGCGCGATCGGCCCGGAGCCGAGCGATGCTCGACCGGGCCAGCGCCGCGGTGTGGCCGGGTGGATCAGCCGCAGCAGTGTCCATGATGTGACCGGCGCTCGTGCGAGCCGCAGTGACTGGGCTCGGGGCAGCCCTGGCCGGGCAGCAGGATCGCCCCCAGCCCGTGGATGGCCTGCGCGCGGGCTCGTGCTAGCAGCGCCTCGGCGGCCTGTCGTCCGTTCTCGCCGGAGACCGACATCCGGGCCGCGATCAACCCGGCGACGAGCGGCGTCGAGAACGACGTCCCGCTCCAGCGGGCCATGCCGGCAAACTCCCGGCGCTCTTGGTCGTGCGGCGGCTCGCTGCACACGTACGGTCCGGTAGCGAACGCGTTGACCAGGCCTTCGCCAGGTGCGTAGACGTCCACCCACCGCCCGTAGTTGCTGAACGACGCGCGAGTGCGCCAGTTGGCGCTCAGCGCGCCGACCGACACCGTCCACCCGAACGCGGCCGGCCAGAACGGCCGGCGTTCGCCGTCGTTGCCGGCGGCCGCCACCACCACCACGCCCTTGACCTCGCGGAGCCGCTGTTCGACCGCGTCGAACCCGAGCAGGGGGAAGTCGTCCCGGCTGTTGCAGCCGAACGCCAGGGAGATGACGTCGGTCCCTTTCTGCAACGCCTCGCCGACCTGGTTGACCAGGTCGGACTCGAAATCGGCACCGGCCTTTATGAACGTCTTCTCGACGTACACTTCGGCCTGGGGCGCCATTGAACGGACCACCCCGGCAGAGAACGTCCCGTGTCCGGCGTACGCGCGGATCGTATTGGTGCCGGGGTCGATCGGGTCCTCGACGTCGCCCCCCACGCCCACGAGCCACGGGTGGGCGGCGTCCGCGCCGTCTATCCATCCGCTGTCGAGCACCGAAACCATAATTCCGCGCCCGTCGCACGGGTCGGTGGATACCGGCGGGTCGGGTGTCGCCCCGTCGGCGACCTCCTCGGGTTCCGTGGCCGGGCAGGTCGAGTGGGTGCACACGTACATCACGTGGTCCGGCGTGATGACGTGTCGTCCGAGGATACGGTCGATCCGGTCGCAAACGATCTCCGGGTGTACGTCCTCGGAGTAGCGGTAGCGGGTGACGCCGTTGACGTTGTTGCCGTGCTCGTCCGGAGCCCCGGGCAGCTCCGCCTGAAGCCTGGGGAGGTCGCGGTCGCGCGCCAGGACGACGTTTTTGCGACACAAATAGTCCAATTCCACTTCCGGATCTCGCCAATTCTCCGGCCAGGCGACCGCCTGCGGAAGCTGATCGAGAATCAGGTCGACCTGTGCCTCCAGCCGGCTTCCCGGCCGCTGTTCTTGACTGGTCACCACTGCCTCCTATCGGCCGACGACTATGCGCTCCGCGCCTGTTTAGCATCATTCGCATGGCTGCGGGGCACAGCGACGTCGACAATCGGCACTCCGAGCTGTCGCGGCTCCTGCCGCTCGCGCTCTCCCGCCCCCAGGATGCGTTGGCGCAAGCGCGCGCGGTACTCGCGTCCCGGCCGAACCCCTACGACGCGTCGATCGCCCGCCACGCCGCGGCCATCGTGCTGCGCGATCGCGGCGACGTCGCGGCGGCGATTCGCGAGCTACGCCTCGCTCTCACGTCGGCCATCGCCTCCGGCTCCGGCGAGCGCGAGGCGGACGTCCGGGCGACCCTCGGTGTGGCCTTGGCCTGGGCGGGGCGCAGTCGGCAGGGACTGGCACAGCTCGACCAGGCGGCCGCGCGGGCGCGTGGCCCACTCACGAGTCGCATCCTGTTGCGCCGGGCATCAGTACGCTTCGATCTGGGGCGGTACGACGCCGCGCTGGAGGACCTGCAGCGTGCCTTGCCGCTGCTGCGTCGTTCCGGCGACACGGTGTGGGAGGCGCGCGCGCTCGCGCTACGGGGGGAGGTCCACCTAATCTTCGGCGCGACCGGCAGAGCCGCTGCCGACTACACCCGAGCCGAGGAGCTGTTCGCCGCGACCGGTCAGGAGTACGAGTACGCGATGGCCCGGCACAACCGCGGCCTGACCGCACTCGCCCGTGGCGATCTGCCGGCGGCGCTGTCCTATCTGGACGAAGCGGGTCGCCGGTACGACGCGATAGGCGCGCAGAATCCCGATCTGACCATCGACCACTGCCGGGCGCTACTGGCCGCGGGGCTCGCCCGGGACGCCCTGCAGGAGGCGGACGCCGCCGCAGCGGGCATGCGCCGACAAGGCGGACACAGCTTGAAGCGAGCGGAGCTGCTCTTCGTGGGCGCGACAGCCGCCCTGGCCGTCCCGCAGCCGCAGGCCGCCTCGGAACGGGCCGAGCTGTCGCGCCGCATGTTCCGCGCGCAGGGTCGCCATCTCTGGGAGGCCCGCGCGACGCTGGTGGTCGTGCAGGCTCGGCACGCGGCCGGCAACCACACCGGTCGGCTGCTCACTCGAGTCGAGCAGCTCGCCCTGCAGCTCGCAGCGCATGAGTCCGACGAGGCCTGGGGTGCGCACCTGCTCGCCGGTCGCATCGCGTTGGAACTCGGGCGACGCGCCGAGGCGCACCGTCACCTCGAGCGGGCTGCTCGCGCGCGCCGACGCGGATCACCGCTGACCCGCAGCGTCGGCTGGCTCGGCCAGGCCTTGCGGGCACAGACCGACCGGGACGGGCGCGCCACCATCGTCGCGTGTCGCCGCGGTCTCGACGCCGTCGACGAATACCGGATGACCCTCGCCGCGACCGAGCTGCGCGCCCATACCACGGCACACGGGGCCGAGCTCGCCGCCATTGCGCAGCGCGAGATGTTGCGCCGCGGCGATCTTCGCCGGCTGCTTGGGTGGAGCGAACGGTGGCGGGCCACCGTGCACGCCCTACCGCGGATGACCCCGCCCGACGACCCGGACCTCGTGGCCGAGCTGTCGGCACTACGCGAGGCGACCCGCCGCCTCGACCGGGCCGAGGCCACCGTACCCGCGCACGCCGACCTACAGCGGGAACGCCGGCACCTCGAGAACGCCGTACGGGCACGCGTGTTCCGGACCGCCCCAACCTCTGCTGGCCAACCGCACAAGTTCGACATCGACGACCTGTTCGCCGCACTCGGCGACACCCGGCTCGTGGATCTGATGGAGATCAACGGAATCCTGCACGTACTCACGGTCGTCGATCGCAAGCTGCAGCTGCACACCGTTGGGACGGTGCCGGACCGGGAAGTCGAATTGGCTCGCTTCACCCTGCGCCGACTCGCGTACGGCGGTCCCGCGCGGCGCGGCCCGATCTCGGATCAGCTGGGCCGACGTCTCGAAGACGCGCTGCTCGGCACGGCTACGGAGGACCTCGGCGACGGCCCGGTCGTGGTCGTCCCGCCGGGGCGGCTGCACGCCGTACCGTGGTCGCTGATGCCGTCGCTGCGCGACCGGCCCGTCAGCGTGGCGCCATCCGCGACGAGTTGGCTGCGGGCAGCCCGGAGCAAGCCACCCCGACACCGCAACGTCACGCTCGTCGTCGGACCCGGTCTTGAAACGGGCGGAGCCGAGGTTCCCCTGCTGGCCCGGCGTCACCCCGGTGCGAAGGTGCTCGGCGACGGAACAGCGACGGCCGACCGTGTGCTGGCCGCCCTTGATGGTGCCTGGCTCGCACACATCGCCGCCCACGGAACCTTCCGGGCCGACAACCCGCTGTTCTCGGCGTTGCACCTAGACGACGGCCCGCTGACCGTCCACGACGTCGAGCGACTGCGCCGCGCCCCGTACCGCCTGATCCTGCCCAGCTGCGACTCAGGAGCCGCTGCAACGGTCGGCGCTGACGAGCTCCTCGGACTGATCAGCAGCCTCGAACCGATGGGCGCCGCCGGTATCGCGGCTAGCGTGGTACCCGTCAACGACTCGGCCGTCGTTCCACTCATGATGGCCCTGCACGACGCACTCCTCACCGGCTCGACACTGGCCGAGGCCCTCATGACAGCCCGGACAAAGACCAGCGACGACCCCGTATCCGTGGCCACCGGCCTGTCCTTCATCGCGCTCGGTGTCTGAGGTCACGCCGCCTCGAGAGGCCGCTGGAGCCCGGCGCCAGGAGCCTCCCAGCTGGCCGATGTTGACGGCGACCTAGAGCAAGCCTTCGATCCGCCGACAAATCGCATACGACACCGGGCCGCGGAGTTCCTCTGGGACGACTGGCCTCACCCCGTGCGGTCAACGAGCGCAGGAGAGCCAACCGGCCGGCCCCGCGCGGCCTGGAAGGCACCTCGAGGCCGTCAACGTTGCGCTGGGCGTCGCCCCTGACCCCGACCGCGATCGATGCGCGTCGGGCGCCTTGCGTGAGTGCGGGCGGTCGGCGAACCGGATGGTGACCGTCCCACCCTCACCGGCGCCGGTGCTTCTCCATTGGCGACATACGCGGCCGAGCGCGCACTCTGCGAGCTCATGCAGGCCGGCGCCTTGGCCGCGGCGGGCGCTGACGGCGATGCAGACACTGTGGCCCGGCGGCTCGCTAGGTGGCCGGCGCTCCAGGATTGTGCACGCCTGCCTGTGCGACGCCTGCTCTCAGGACGGGTCGCCCGCGTGGCTCTCCGGGCCGACTCCGACGACGATCCCAGCCCGCAGCGGGGCCTTGAGCAGGTGACAGATGTCCTGCGCCGGCGGGGTATCGAGTTCTACGTCTGCGATGTAGCCCCACCGCAGTCTTTGGTCGCTGTGGCGACCACGATCGCGCCGGGGCTGGAACGCTTCAGCCTGGTTCGGCTGGGCGTGCCTGTCATTCCTACTGGCCGCGGATGGTCCGCTTGGACGGAGGCCCGCCAGTCATCCACGGCTTGGGGGCGATCGGAGGCGAGCGGTGGCGGGTGACGTGGCGTCTGCAGCGCAGCGTGCACACTCCCTGTTACGCCGAGTCTGGCCCGGGCTCAAGCGCGTACTTGATGGTGTACAGCCACCGAAGAGGTCTCCACCGACGCCGGATTAGCCCGGACGCGTCGCGCAGCCCGGCCAGCCCCGCGCATACCTCGGGCTCGATCGCGCCAGCCGGGGGGACATCACCGTGGTGTGAGTAGCTGGCTAGGGCCGTCCTGGTCGGCCGCCTAGTGCGAATCGCGGCTCACCGCCGAACCGCTGGAGCCGACGAGGAAATCCAGGTCCGCGCCGGTGTCGGCCTGCA
>DASXRJ010000035.1:0-3963 GCA_036506675.1 Nocardioides sp.
CCGAGTCGGCGCCGCCCGAGAACGCCACCACCACCCGGTCGAGGGCGCGCAGCCGGTCGCGCAGGGCGTCGAGCGAGGCGGCCGGGGTGGCCGGCGCGGCGGTCATCCGTCGGTGACCTCGATCCGCACCCGCTTGTTGCCCTTGCCCTTGGACTCGGTCTTGACCACCCGCACGCCGCCCACCTCGGCGGTCGAGCGCACGTGGGTGCCCCCGTCGGCCTGCTTGTCGAGCCCGACGATGTCGACCACCCGGATCTCCCGCACCGACTCGGGGACCAGGCTGACCTTGGTGCGGATGAGCGCCTCGTCGAGCACCGCCTCGGCCCGCGGGATGAACGACACGGCGACGGGCCGATCGGCGGTGATCTCGGCCGCCACCAGCTCCTCCACCCGGGCGCCGAAGCCCTCGGGGGTGGGGTCGAGCTCGAAATCCATGCGGGCGCTCAGGGGCTCCATGTTGCCGCCGGTCACCGGCACCCCCCACTCGTTCCAGATGACACCGCACAGGACGTGGAGGGCGGTGTGGGTGCGCATGAGCCGGTGGCGCCGGTCCCAGTCGATCTCGGCCGTCACCTCGGTGCCCGCCGGGGGCACGTCGCCGTCGAGCGCGTGCCACACGGCGTCGCCCTCCTTGCGCACCTCGGTGACCCGGGCCGACCCGCCGGCCCACGTGAGCGTGCCGGTGTCGTACGGCTGCCCCCCGCCGGTGGGGTAGAAAACGGTGCGGTCCAACGCCACGCGCGTGCCATCGACGTGCGTCACTTCGGCGCGTGCGGACCTCTGGTACGCATCGGTCAGATACAGCAATTCAGTGGACATCGTGACCGTTCCTTAACCGAACTGAGCGCCAGTTCGCAACGCGGCCAACCCCATCAGTGGTAGACCTGTCGGGCGCGGGGGGCGACCTCCGCGTCGCCATTGTTCCGGACAAGGGGAAGTGCGATGCGACAGCGAAGCCGCTGGTTGCGGCTACTCGCCGTTCTCCTCGGTCTGTCGATGCTTGCCGCTGCCTGCGGTGATGACGACAACACCGAGGCAAGCGACGGCAACACATCCGATAAGACGTCAGGTGACAACATCGAGCAAGTCGCGACCGAGGTGGGCGATGCGGCGCCCTCCTGCACGGGCGACAGCGACGGCGTGCTGAAGGTCGGTGGCCTGTTGCCGCAGACGGGCAGCCTCGCCTTCCTCGGCCCACCCGAGGAAGCCGGCGCCAACCTGGCGGTCAACGACATCAACGCGGCCGGCGGCGTGCTCGGCAAGCCGATCGAGTACTCGCCCGGCGACTCGGGCGACACCTCGACCGACATCGCCACGCAGACGGTCAACCGGCACCTGAACGAGGGGTCCGACATGATCCTCGGCGCCGCCTCGTCGGCGGTGTCGTTCACGGTCATCGACGCCATCTCCGGGGCCTGCAAGATCGAGTTCTCGCCGGCCAACACGTCGCCCGACTTCACCACGTACGACGACGGCGACCTCTACTTCCGCACCGCCCCGGCCGACATCCTCCAGGGCCGGGTCATGGCCGAACTGGTCGCCGAGGACGGCTACGGCAGCCTGGCGCTGCTCGCCCTGCAGGACCCCTACGGTGAGGGCCTGCTCAAGTACACGAAGCAGCCCTTCGAGGAGGGTGGCGGCGACGTCGTGCTCGACGAGTTCTACGACCCGCAGGCCACCAACTTCAGCGCCGAGGTCGACGACGTCATCGCCAAGGATCCCGACGCCCTGGTGCTGATCGGCTTCGACGAGTCGAGCAAGATCCTCACCGAGCTGTTCGAGAAGGGTTTCACGCCCGACAAGAAGGGCGTCTACCTGGTCGACGGCAACATCGGCAACGCCACGGGCGAGGACTTCGCCTCGACGCCCGGTGCACTCGTCGGCGTGAAGGGCACCTTCCCGTCGGCCGAGGTCAGCCAGGACTTCAAGAACAAGCTGCTCGGCGTCGACCCGGCGCTGATCGACTTCATCTACGGCCCCGAGACCTACGACGCGGTCGTCATCACCGCCCTCGCCGCCGAGGCGGCGGGCACCGACGACCCGGCGAAGATCGCGACCAAGATCAACGGGATCACCCGCGACGGCGAGAAGTGCACGAGCTTCACCCAGTGCCGTGACCTGATCAAGGCCGGGACCACCGACATCGACTACGACGGTCCGTCGGGCCCGCAGACCTTCAGCAAGGCCGGCGAGCCCACCGAAGCCAGCTTCGCCATCCAGGCGTACGGCGCGGACAACAAGATCGACGACAGCCTGACCCAGTACCGGGCAGCCTCTCTGTAGATCACCGGACCACAGGGGGTCGGCCCGTCGGGCCGGCCCCCTGTTCCGCGTCCTCGGCAGCCCGGCGCCGGCGGCTCAGCCGACCGGGGGCGAAGTACCCGGCGATGCCGGTGAACCCGGTGAGCCCGGTGATGCCGGTGAACGGAAGTCACGGAGGACGCTGGCCGCCTGCTCCGGCGCCAACGCGCCGGCGAGCGCCTGCGACTTGTGCATCTCCACCGTCATGGCCAGCACGGCGCGCTCGGCCTTGTCCTCGGCCTTGTCCCTGCCGTCGCTCCCCACCTGCACGCCGAAGTAGGCGCCGACGATCGCCCCGACCGTGCCGGTGACGGCGGCGAGGGCGGCGCCAGCGTCGGCCGCCTGCTGGTAGTGCGAGACGGCGACGGTGAAGCACACGACGATGACCACGAGCCCCAGCGCCACGACCCCGATGCCGTACTTCCACCTGTCGGCAGACTCGGCCATTGCCACCCCTCCCATCCCGACTGGGGCAGGAGAGTAGACGCGTCGTAGTGCTGCGGCTACGCCGCCGGACCGGGTGGCCGGGACGTCGGCTCAGTCGACCTGGGTGGCCAGGGTGCCGAGGTAGAGCTCGATGACCTTGGGGTCGGTGAGCAGCGCGTCGCCGCTGTCGGTGTAGGCGTTGCGTCCCTGGTCGAGCACGTAGCCCCGGTGGCAGATCTGCAGACAACGGTTGGCGTTCTGCTCGACCATCACGATCGAGACGCCGGCCTCGTTGATGCGCCGGCAGTTGATGAACACCTCGTCCTGGAACGCCGGCGACAGGCCGGCGGACGGCTCGTCGAGCAGCAGCACCTGGGGGTCGGCCATGAGGGCCCGGCCCATCGACAGCATCTGGCGCTCGCCGCCCGACAGCGAGCCGGCCCGCTGGTGGCGGCGCTCGGCCAGCCGGGGGAACATCTCGGCCACGACGTCGAACCGCGTGCCGAACCGCTTGGGCTGCGAGTACACCCCCATCTGGAGGTTCTCCTCGATGGTGAGCCGCGGGAAGACGTTGTTGTTCTGCGGCACGTAGCCGATGCCCCGAGCCACGAGCTCGTGGGCCTTGAGCCCGGTCACCTCGGTGCCCCGCAGCACGACCCGGCCCGCCCGGACCGGGATCAGCCCGAACAGGGCCTTGACCAGCGTCGACTTGCCGGCACCGTTGGGCCCGATGACGCCCACCAGCTCGCCGTCGAACAGCTGGAGATCGGTGCCGTTGAGGATGTTGACCTCGGGGACGTAGCCCGCGGTCACGTCCTCGGCCTCGAGCACCGGGGTGCGGCCGGCGGCGTACTCGGCCGCGGCCAGCCCGGCATCATCGGGCACGGCCGCGCCGCGCACGGCCTCGTCCTCGGAGGTCGAGTCGCTCACGATGCCTCCCCCTCGGCGGTGATGACGGCGTCGGCCTCGGCCAGCTGGCGGTCCTGCTCCTCGCGGTCGAGGGGCGTGCCGTGGTGGGCGCCCAGGTAGGCGTCGATCACCTGCGGGTTGGCCACGATCGAGCTGTGGCGCCCCTCGGCGATCACCGAGCCCTCGCTCATCACCACCACCCAGTCGCTGACCGTGCGCACGACGTCCATGTCGTGCTCGACGAACACCACCGACAGGCCCTCCTCCCGCAGGTCGCGGACGTGGCCGATGATCGTCTGGGCCAGCGCCGGGTTCACGCCGGCCATC
>DASXRJ010000036.1:0-24547 GCA_036506675.1 Nocardioides sp.
TGGCGGGGCATCTCCTCATCGTGCGCAGGTCACGTCGAGGGCGGCAAGGACAACTCGCTGACGATTCGGGACACGGTCACGCCACCATGATCCGGGGGCGGGGCTCGTCGCCGCGGCCGACGGCCGCCCAGGCCGGCGCCAGCCGGTTCGCGGCCTCCTCGAGCTGCTCGCCCGGCAGCGTCCACGGGATCCGGACGAACCGGTCGAGGCCCCCCTCCGCGGCGAACACCGGACCGGGTGCGAGGATGACGCCCCGGCGCTCGGCCTCGGCCACCAGCGCGGTCGCGCCCGAGTGGGGCAGCTCGCACCACAGCGCCAGTCCGCCGGAGGGCAGCCGGAACCGCCAGTCGGGCAGCCGATCCTCGACCGCAGCGGCCAGCCGGTCGCGCTGCCGGCGAAGCCGGGCCCGGTGGTCCGCCAGGATCGGCTCGGCGCTGGCGAGCAGCCGGGTGAGGGTGAGCTGCTCCAGCACCGGCGTACCGAGGTCGAAGCTGACGCGGGCCCGGGTGAGAGCGGCCATCTGTGGGTCGTTCGCGCGGATCCAGCCGAGCCGCAGACCTCCCCAGAACGCCTTGCTGGCGCTGCCGATCGTGATCGCGTCCGGTGCGTAGGCCGCGAACGGGCGCGGCATCGGCTGTCCCTCGAGCGGGAGTGCCTGGTGAGCCTCGTCGACGACGGCAACGGTGCGAGTACGCCGCAGGTGCGCGGCGTACTCCTCGCGCTGGGGGTCGGTCATCAGGTGGCCGGTGGGGTTCTGGAAGTCCGCGATCAGGTAGGCCAGCCGCGGGTTGGCCTGCCGGAGCGCGGCGCCGACCGCGTCGAGGTCCCAGCCGTCGGGGTCGACCGGCGAGGGTACGACCCGGGCGCCGCCCTGTCGGATCGCCTGGACGGCGTTGGGGTAGACGGGATCCTCGACCAGCACCCGGTCACCGGGGCCGGTCAGGGCCTGGGCCACGATGGCCGCCGCGCTCAGCGCCCCCGGAGTCACCATGATCTGCTCCGGCCGCGTCGGCAGACCGCGGGCGTCGTACGTCTGGGCGATGGCGGCCTGCAGGCGCGGCAGCCCGGCGGGGAAGTAGCCGTGTCCACCCAGGTACGCCGGCAGGTCGGCCGCCGCCTCCTGGCTGGCCGTTGCGACCCCGGGCGGCGCCGAGGAGGCCGCGCAGTTGAGGTCGATCGCCTCGTCATCGCCGGCGTAGGGCAGCAGCGCATTGTCGAGCGCGCGCTCACGGCCGCCCGGGACCCGGGTGAAGGTGCCGGCCCCGCGACGGGCCTCCGCGTAGCCGGAGTCGCGCAGCTCCGCGTAGGCGCGGGTGACGGTCGTGCGGGAGACGCCGAGTACGCCGGTCATCTCGCGCTCGCTCGGCAGCCGGGTCTCGAGCGGGATCCGGCCGTCGCCGACGAGCAGGCGCAGCGAGTCGGCGAGACCGGCGTACGCGGGGGAGCGGTGGAAGGTACCGACCAGAGTGGCCACGCGCTGGGCGCTGATGGAGCGGGTCATAGAGGCCACTGTTTCTCAATTGGCTATTTATTGCAAGGCCAATCGTCCCCACCATGGTGGTCATGACCCGCACCGCCCTCAGCAACCTCAGCCCCGCCGACCAGCTCCGCGCGCCCCGCCTGACCCGACGGTTGGTGCAGCTGGCCGCCGGCCTGCTGCTGTACGGCTGGTCGATGGCCATGATGGTGCGCGCGTCGCTCGGGCTGGACCCGTGGGACGTGCTGCACGCGGGCCTTGCCAACGTCATACCGATGTCGTTCGGCACGATCACGATCGTGGTCGGCGCGCTGGTGCTGCTGCTCTGGATCCCGCTGCGTCAGCTGCCCGGGTTCGGGACCGTCACGAACGTCGTACTCATCGGGGTCGCGTGCGACGGAGCGCTCGCGGTGATCTCGACGCCGGACGGGTTCTGGCTGCGGCTGGCCCTCCTGCTCTCTGGCGTCTTCCTGAACGCTCTCGCGGGCGCCTTCTACATCGGCTCCCAGCTCGGCCCCGGCCCGCGTGACGGGCTGATGACCGGCCTGGTCCGGCGTACCGGCCGCTCGGTCCGCCTGGTCCGCACCTCGATCGAGGTGACCGTCCTGGTCATCGGCTTCCTGCTCGGCGGCTCGGTCGGCCTCGGCACGGTCGTGTACGCCGTCGCCATCGGCCCGCTCGTCCACTGGCTGCTCCCGCTGGCCACCGTCGACCTGGAGGTGGCCGAGACCGCCGGGGTAGTCCGTGACCAAATTGCTATGTCCTGACGGGTCTCTATGACAAGTTCGTCACGGACTACCCCGGCGGCGTCCGGAAACCCGGTCGGCTCAGCGGCGGGTGGCGATGACCGCGGAGGCGTCGGGGGCGACCATGACCTCGACGGCGGTGAAGCGCTCGTCGGTGAGCCACTGCTCGCGTAGCGTGTCGACCCGGCCTCCGGTGATCGGCGGCCAGAGCTCGCACGGCGCGAAGTCATCGAGTACGACGACCCCGCCCGGCTCGACCAGCTCCACGATCGACTCCACCCCGACATCGTCGGGGGAGCCGGAGTCGAGGAACAGCAGCGAGAACGGACCCTTGTCGCGCAGCGTCGACCAGTCGGCCGCGAGCACCTCGACCTGGTCGTCCTCGGTGAAGATCTGCTGGGCGGCCTTGGCCAGCCGCGGGTCGAGCTCGGCGGTCAGGATGTGCGCACCCTCGCGCACGCCCGAGCGCAACCACGCGGTGCCGACCCCGCAGCCGGTGCCGAACTCCGCGAGGGTGCCTCCCCGAGTCGCCGCCAGGGTCGCTAGCAGCCGGCCGGTCTCGTTGCGGCAGAACGAGACGTAGCCGGCCTGTCGACAGACGTCGAAGGCGCGGGTGACGACATGGGGGAGCTCGGGCGGTGCGCTCATGCCGCGAGTCTTTCATCCTGGACCCAGAGTCTCGCAATGTGAACGGTTCTCGGAATGAAGCGGCGGCGCCCGCGAGCCCGCCGTACGCTTCTTCACATCATGCGGAGCGTGTTCGTACTTATCGACCGCCGCGGCGAGGCCTGACAGAAGGGCCACCTCGTCGCGGTGTTCGGCGTGGACGGCCCTTCAACCCCGGCTCAGCCGGTACGCCCGAGGATGCCTCCGCGGCGGGTCGCCCAGCAGCACCGCGTGATCCGCAACTCTCCTGGTCTCGACGGACCCACCTCACCCACGCGATCCGTGGGTCGAGCCCCCGTTCAAGGTCCCGCCGAGGAGGCACCCCGGTCCCGCCGGCACTTCCTCCCGACAGCGCGACTTAGGAGACAACCCGATGTATGACATGTACCCCGAATGGGGCCCCGCTCAGCACGACCCCGAACACCCGCTGCACCCCAACCGCGGCACAGACGCGGTCCAAGAGGCTCTTGACCTGCGAGACAACGGCGGCGAACGCCCCGACGACAACTAGATTCGACGCCCATGACCACCACGTCTTCCGCGCAGGGCCTCCGCCTGGCCGTCATCCCCGGTGACGGCATCGGCCAGGAGGTGACCGCCGAGGCCCTCAAGGTCCTCGAGGCGGCCGCGCCCGTGAAGTTCGAGCCCACCCGCTACGACCTCGGCGCCGAGCGCTACCTCGCCACCGGCGAGGTACTGCCCGACTCCGTGCTCGCCGAGATCCGCGAGCACGACGCGATCCTGCTCGGTGCGGTCGGTGGGAAGCCCGGCGACCCGAACCTGCCTCCCGGCATCCTCGAGCGCGGCCTGCTGCTGCGGCTGCGCTTCGAGCTCGACCACTACGTCAACCTGCGCCCGTCCCGGATCTTCCCCGGCGTCGCGTCGCCGCTCGCCGACCCCGGTGACGTCGACTTCGTCGTCGTCCGCGAGGGCACCGAAGGTCCCTACACCGGCAACGGCGGTGCCCTCCGCGTCGGTACGCCGGCCGAGGTGGCCACCGAGGTCTCGGTCAACACCGCCTTCGGCGTGGAGCGCGTCGTACGCGATGCCTTCGCCCGCGCCATGAAGCGCCGCAAGAAGCTCACGCTGGTCCACAAGACCAACGTCCTCGTGTACGCCGGCGCCGTCTGGTCGCGGCTCGTCAATGAGGTCGCGCGCGAGTTTCCCGAGGTGACCGTCGACTACCTGCACATCGACGCGGCCACGATCTTCATGACCACCGACCCGGCCCGCTTCGACGTGATCGTCACCGACAACCTCTTCGGCGACATCATCACCGACCTGGCCGCCGCGATCACCGGCGGCATCGGCCTCGCCGCGTCCGGCAACGTCAACCCCGACCGGACCACGCCGTCGATGTTCGAGCCGGTCCACGGCTCCGCGCCCGACATCGCCGGCCAGCAGAAGGCCGACCCCACCGCCGCGATCCTCTCCGCGTCGCTGCTGCTCGACCACCTCGGGTACGACGACGCCGCGGCCACCATCGAGCGGGCCGTCATCGACGACCTGGCCGAGCGGCAGGGTCCGCGGAAGACCTCCGAGGTAGGCGACGCGATCGCTGCGCGAGTAGCGGGCTGAGCTGCCAGTTTCCCCGGATATCCGGGGAAACTGTCGGTTGTCAGGCACTGCAACCCCCGACAACCGCCAGAACTCCCTGACCAGCACCCAGGACAAATCGTCCCCGCTCGATAGGCCCGCGGCCGCGCGGGTCGGATACGGTTGAACCCATGCAGATCAGCACCACTCTGTCGACCGCGCCGGTCGCCGACGACCGCCTGACCGAGATCCTCGCCAACCCGGGTTTCGGCACGCATTTCACCGACCACATGTTCACGGTCGAGTGGACCCCCGAGAAGGGCTGGTACGACGCCCGCGTGACCCCCTACGGTCCGCTGACCGTCGACCCGGCGACCGCCGTACTCCACTACGCGCAGGAGACCTTCGAGGGGCTGAAGGCCTACCGCCACGCCGACGGGTCGATCTGGACGTTCCGCCCCGAGGAGAACGCCAAGCGGATGGTGCGGTCCTCCCACCGGCTGGCGTTCCCGGAGCTCGACCCCCACGACTTCGTGCAGGCCGTCGACTCCCTGGTCACGGTCGACCAGCGCTGGGTGCCCGACGCCGAGGGCGAGAAGAGCCTCTACATCCGGCCGTTCATGATCGCCTCCGAGGTGTTCCTGGGCGTGCGGCCGGCGCAGCACGTCACGTTCATGGTCATCGCCAGCCCCGCCGGCGCCTACTTCAAGGGCGGCGTGAAGCCGGTCAGCCTCTGGCTCACCGAGGAGTACACCCGCGCCGGCCGCGGCGGCATGGGCGCGGCCAAGACCGGCGGCAACTACGCCAGCTCGCTGGTCGCCCAGCAGGAGGCCATCGACCACGGCTGCGACCAGGTCGTCTTCCTAGACGGCCAGGAGGGCAAGTACGTCGAGGAGCTCGGCGGCATGAACATGTACTTCGTGTACGCCGACGGCCGGATCGTCACGCCCGCCACCGGCACCATCCTCGAGGGCATCACCCGCTCCGCGATCATCGAGCTGGCCGGCAAGATGGGCCACCAGGTGGAGGAGCGGAAGTTCTCCATCGACGAGTGGCGCGAGGGCGTCGCCAGCGGCGAGATCTCCGAGGTCTTCGCTTGCGGTACGGCGGCCGTGGTCACCCCGGTCGGGCAGCTGTCCTGGGACGGCGGCTCCACGCCGGCGCCGCAGTCGACCGAGCTGACCATGAAGCTGCGCCAGGCGCTCGTCGACATCCAGTTCGGCCGCGCCGACGACACCTTCGGCTGGATGCATCGCGTCGTCTGAGGTTGGGAGCCCTCGCCGGGTAGCGTGTGGTCCGTGTCCATGTCCGAGCGCCGGCCCGCGCACCCCTCCGCCGCTCCGCCCGGGATCACGGTGGGTGACTACGAGATCCTGAGCCGGCTCGGCGAGGGCGGCATGGGCGTCGTACACCTGGCTCGGAGGCCCGACGGGCACCGGGTCGCGCTCAAGGTCCTTCGCCCCCACATCGTCGGCGACGACGAGGCCCGGGAGCGGCTGGCCCGCGAGGTCAACTCGCTCAGCCGGATCAAGAGCCGTTGGGTGGCCGAGATCGAGGACGCCGACCCCTACGGCCCGGTCCCGTACGTCGCCACCCGCTACGTGCCCGGCCTCTCGCTGCACGACCACGTACACGAGGAGGGGCCGGTCGAGGACCTCGCCTGGTTCGCGGCCCGGCTGGCCGAGGGGATCGAGGCGGTCCACGCGGCCGGCGTACTCCATCGCGACATCAAGCCCTCCAACGTGCTGATGGAGGGCCGCGCGCCGATCCTGATCGACTTCGGGCTGGCGCGGGTCGCCGACGACCCGCGGCTCACCCACACCGGCTGGCTGCTCGGTACGCCGGGCTACCTCGCGCCCGAGATCCTGTACGGCGAGGACGCCAGCCCGGCGTCCGACGTACACTCCTGGGCCGCGACCGTGGCCTTCGCCGGCACCGGCCGCCCGCCCTTCGGTCGCGGCCCCTCGATGGCCGTGATGGACCGAGTACGCCGCGGCGAGCACGACCTGAACGGCGTACCCGACGACGTGGTCGACCTCGTCGACGCCGCCCTCGCGCCCGAGCCGGGCGACCGGCCGTCGCTGTCCGAGATCCTGCACGAGTTCGGCATCGGAGAGGCGCCGGCGGTTCCCGTGGACCGCGGAGTCATGACGCTGCCCTTGGCCGCCGTGGCGAGCGGCGCGGCCCCGACTGCGCCTGCCGAGCTGGCTGCCGAGCTGGCCGCCGAACCGCCCGCCGAACCGCCCGCCGCGCCGCCTGCCGTGCCGCCCGCGGGGTGGCCCGGCGACCGGTTCGCGAAGTCCACCCGGGTGCTGCCCGAGGAGTCCCTCGACCCGCCCACGGAGCAGGCCCCCCAAGCCCCGCAGGAGCGCCCGCCGGCTCGCTACCTCTTCGACGACCTGGCCGAGCCCGAGCCCGGTCCCGCGCGGCCGGCGCCGGTTCCCTGGACGGTGTCCTTCCGACGGTCGGCGCTCTGTCTGGCGCTGCTGGGCGTGGCCGCGGCGGCGATCGGGCTGGCGCCGTACCCTGCGGTCTTCCTGCTCGTGATGGTCGCGTGGCTGTTCCGCGCCGGCTCCCTGGCCGGCAGCGGGCACCTGGAGCGGCGCAGCCGCCGCGGCCCCAAGTGGTACGACGCGTTCGCGCTGCCGCTCAGCTACCCGTGGTTCTTCGTGATCGCCGTCCCGGGCCTGGTGATGCTGGCCTTCTGGGGCTTCGGGCTGGCTACCGCGGCCGGCCTGGTGGCGTTCGCGCTGGCCGCTCCGGTCGCGGTCATCCTGGTGGTCTCCGGTGCGGTCCTGGGCGCGTCGATGTGGTGGGGGCCGGGCGGCAGCCGGTTCCGCGGGCCGACCCGTCGGATCGTCGACCCGCTCAGCGCCAACCCGTGGGTCTGGACGCTGGCGACCGGCCTGGTGGTGATCGTGGGCGTCACGCTGGCGCTCGCGCTGCGCAACGGCGGCGTCGACTGGATGCCCGACGACACCAGCCCGCTGGCGAAGGGCTCGTTCCTACGCCGGCTCCTGCACTTCTAGGGCGTTTCTCCCAATCCACTGCCGGTCAGTGGGTGCAGGACACTCCCGGCATCTCGCGGCGAGGCGCGGGCACCTCGCCGGTCCCGCGGCGGATGGTCAGGTGGTGCTCGGCCGACAGCTGCCGCAACGCCGCCAGCAGCGCCTCCCAGATCACCGAGGTGGACGTCGCGGCGAGGACCCGGTCGCCGGGCTCGGTCTCCAGCAGCCGGCTTACGTCGTCGCGCGAGAGCCCACTCGCGGCCTCGGCGTAGAGGCGGAGCCGGTCCTCGGAGGGCGGCTGGCCGATGCCCTCGAGCGCGGAGAGCGCTCGGGCCAGGGTCACCAGGTGCGGGGAGCCGGGGTTGACCCGCCAGCCGAGGTCGGCGACGACCGCCTGGGCGGCGCCCACGTCGAGGTCGTCGCCGTCGACTCGAGCCGTGGTCTCGTGCACGGTGCGCAGGGCCTGGCTCTCGTCGGAGGGAGGCAGCGCCATCGCCTCCAGCACGCGCTGGATCTCGGCATGGCTGAGGTGACCTACGTCTTGGAGCGCCCGGATCAGCCGGAGCCGCTCGAGGTGGTGGTCGTCGTACTCGGCCTGGGTGGCGCTGATGGCGTGGCCGCTCTGGAGCAGCCCGGTCCGCAGGTAGTACTTCAGGGTGCCGACGGGCAACCCGGACTTTCTGCTGAGTTCACTGATGCGCATCTTGGATCCGAGCCTCCTGGGGAAGTCTGGCGAGAGTCTAGGGATCCCTCTCCAGATGGCAAGCCCGCCATGCTGGTGAGTCTCCCCTTTCGAGATGGTTCCCGCCATCCGGGACAATTGTCCCTCAACTCGGCCCGGTCGTGGCAAGATGCGAGACGTGCACTCTCTGGAGATCATCATTTCGTAGCGCGTCAGGCTCCCTGACGCGCAAACCTCTCGTTCACCGGGAGGTTTTTTTGTTGCCTCCGACCGTCCAGTGCCCCCTTCCGATCCGCGAAAGATGAACCGCAAATGGCCGACCAGCTTGATCTGCACGGCAGCTTCCACGTCTACGACACCACCCTGCGCGACGGCGCGCAGCAGGAGGGTCTCAACCTCACCGTCGCCGACAAGCTCGCCATTGCCCGCCAGCTCGACGGGCTCGGCGTGGGCTACATCGAGGGCGGCTGGCCGGGCGCGAACCCCAAGGACACCGAGTTCTTCCGGCGTGCGGTCGGCGAGCTCGACCTGAAGCACGCGCGGCTGGCCGCCTTCGGGGCCACCCGGCGCGCCGGCGTGAAGGCGGCCGACGACCCGCTGGTGGCCGCGCTGCGCGACAGCGGCGCCTCCGTGGTCACACTGGTGGCCAAATCGCACGACCGGCACGTCGAGCTGGCTCTGCGCACCACGCTGGAGGAAAACCTCGCGATGGTGCGCGACACCGTCACCCACCTCCGGGAGGAGGGCCAGACGGTCTTCCTGGACGCCGAGCACTTCTTCGACGGCTACCGCGACAACCGGGCCTACGCGCTCGAGGTGCTGCGGACGGCGTACGACGCGGGCGCGCAGGTGATCGCGCTCTGCGACACCAACGGGGGGATGCTGCCGCCCCGGGTTGCCGATGTGGTGAACGACGTGGTCCAGACCACGGGCGTACGCGTCGGAATCCACTGCCACAACGACACCGGCTGCGCGGTCGCCAACACGCTGGCCGCCGTCGACGCGGGCGCGACGCATGTGCAGGGCACGATCAACGGGTACGGCGAGCGCACCGGCAACGCCGACCTGGTCTCGGTCGTGGCCAACCTGGAGCTCAAGCTCGACCGCAAGGTGCTGCCCGACGGGCTGCTCAAGGACGCCACCCGGATCGCGCACGCGGTCGCCGAGGTCACAAACGTCCCGCCCGCGTCGCGCCAGCCGTACGTCGGCACCTCGGCGTTCGCACACAAGGCCGGCCTGCACGCCAGCGCGATCAAGGTCGACCCCAACCTCTACCAGCACCTCGACCCGGTCGGCGTCGGCAACGACATGCGGCTCCTGGTCTCCGACATGGCCGGCCGCGCCTCGATCGAGCTCAAGGGCCGCGAGCTGGGCTTCGAGCTCGATCCCGAGCTGGTCAAGCGGGTGACCGCGCGGGTCAAGGACCTGGAGGCCCGGGGCTACACGTTCGAGGCAGCGGACGCGTCGTTCGAGCTGTTGCTGGCCGAGGAGCTCGAGGGCGCGCGACCGTCGTACTTCGAGGTCGAGTCGTGGCGGGTGATCACCGAGACCCGGCCCGGCGAGGAGGCCATCTCGGAGGCCACGGTGAAGCTGCGCGCGGCGGGGGAGCGGTTCGTGGTCACCGGCGAGGGCAACGGTCCCGTCAACGCCCTCGACCACGCGCTGCGGACCGCGATCGGGCAGGCGTGGCCGGAGGTCGCGAAGTTCGAGCTGATCGACTACAAGGTGCGGATCCTCGACCAGGGGCACGGCACCGACGCGATCACCCGAGTGCTGATCGAGACCAGCGACGGTGAGTCGTCGTGGGTCACCGTGGGCGTCGGCGCCAACGTGATCGAGGCGTCGTGGGGCGCGCTCGTCGACGGGCTGACCTTCGGCCTGCGCCGCCACGGGGCCTGAGGCTCGTCGAGCGGGGGGACGCGGCAGCTCAGCCGGCGGCGACCACGCGGCGTACCAGGTCTTCCCAGCCGGCCGCGACCCGTGCGATGCCCATGCCCTCGATCTCGATCTGCTGCCTGAGGATCGGGACCTCCAGGGGTGCCATCAGCGCGGTCGCCAGCAGCGCGATGTCGCCGGTGACATGGAGCTCGCCGAGCAGGTAGCGGGTGTGCGTCGCCGCGAAGGAGTACGCCGCGTACGAGCGGCGGAAGGCGTGGCCGGCCGCCGACAGCAGATCGGCGTGCCTGACGTTGATCTCGAGCCGAGACCGGCCGAACGCCAGCAGCCGCTCCATCGGCGGCGCACCGGGTCCCAACGGCGGAGGACCCGAGATCACGCTCGCCTGCCACTCGGTCTCCGAGCGGTTGAGCAGCGCCCCCATCAGCCCCTCGCGGCTGCCGAACCGACGGAACACCGTGCCCTTGCCGACCCCGGCCGTGTGCGCGACCGCGTCCATGGTCACCGAGTCGACCCCGCAGTGGTCGACGAGCTTGGCCGCGGCCTCCAGGAGGGCCTCCCGGTTGCGCGCCGCGTCGGCGCGTTCGGGCGCGGGTTCGCCCACGATCGGGAGGTTCAGACGCTCGCTCATGATGCAGGTCACTCTAGTTGGCGGAATTTCTCGAGGGTTGGGGAATGCATCCGGACTGCAGTCCGTTTAGACTCGCAACCGGACCATGGTCCGAATAGAGCCGAGAATTCTTTCGAGGAGACCCACATGTCTGACACCCGTGTACTCGTCCTGGTCGGCAGCCTGCGTGCCGATTCCTTCAACCGTCGCATCGCCGAGTCGCTCCGTGACGGCGCCGGCGAGGGCGTGACGATCGACATCGCCGACAACCTGGGCGAGCTGCCCTTCTACAACGAGGACCTCGACGGCGACGCCGCCCCGGCCCCGGTGACCGCGCTGCGCGAGCAGGTCGCGGCCGCGGACCGGATCCTGGTGATCACGCCCGAGTACAACGGCACCATGCCCGCCGTGCTCAACAACGCCATCGACTGGGCCTCGCGCCCGTTCGGCAAGGGCTCGATCACCGGCAAGCCGCTCGCGGTCGTCGGCACCTCCGTCGGCCAGTACGGCGGCCAGTGGGCCCACGACGACACCCGCCGTTCGGCCAAGGTCGCCGGTGCCGCGGTCGTCGACGACATCGTCCTCAGCCACCGTTACGACTTCGGCAGCGACCCCGTCAGCGACCAGGCTTTCGTCCAGGCCTTCGCCGACGCCCTCGACAAGCTCACCGCCCACGAGCTCGTCGCCTGATCCCTTCCCCCCGCCGAGGTGGCGAGTTTGGCCCCTCGAGGTGGCGAAACTGGCCCGCCGAGGCGGCAAGAACGGCCCCTCGAGATGGCGAAACTGGCCCTGGCCGACCTCATTGGTCGGGGCCGTTTCTGCTACTTCGAGGGGCCGTTCGCGCCACTTCGAGGGGCAATTTTCGCCACTTCGGCGGGGAGGGTTAGCGCCAGATGAGGGCGGCGGAGAAGTCGGAGTTGGCGTCGTCGAGGTAGCGCTCACCTTGGGCCCTGGTGACGCCGTCGTGGGCGGTGACGATGGTGAGTACGACGAACGTCGTACTCACCATCGACTTCCACTGACCGTAGGTGAAGTCGTTGATCATGGCCTCGGACCGGATCTTGAAGTGGTCGTTGGTGAGTGCGCTGGCGGCCTTGGTGGCCTTCGCCTCGGTCGGCATCGCGAGGAAGATGTTGGTCAGCTGGAGCCGGCTGTCGAGGGCCTTGTAGGTGACCTCGACGGCGTACTGGCAGCCCAGCCTGGTCAGTCGGCCATTCTTCTCGACCGGACCGCAGGTGGAGTAGTCCCAGCCCTTGATGTGGCTGGCGTACTCGTGGCGGTCGCCGAGCCGGAAGTTCCAGTCGTCCTGGTACTCGGCCGAGGTGAGCTTGGCGCCGGCCGGCGCGGCGGAGGTGGCCGGGGGCTCGGACGGCTCCGAGGGGGCGGTTGGGGTGGCCGCGTCGGTGGCGGCGTCCGTCGGCTCGTCGGTGGGCGCGTCGGTCGGCGCGTCCGTCTCACCGCCGGCCTCGGGGTCCTCGGACGCGTCGCCGCTCGGCGCGGTGATCGTCTCGTCGGACAGGGTTTCGTCGTCGCCGTCGCCCGCGAACAGCAGCGCGGTGCCGCCGATGCCGCCCAGCACGACCAGCGCGACGACGAGGGCGATGATGATGCCCCAGGGCTTCTTCTTGGGCGGCGGGGAACCGCCGTACTGGGGCCGGCCGTAGCCCTGCTGTCCATACCCCGGCTGTCCATACCCCGGCTGCCCGTAGCCGCCCTGCTGGGGATAACCCTGCTGAGGGTACGGCGGCTGTCCGTAGCCCGGCTGCGGGTAACCCTGCGGACCGCGGGTGGGATCGGGCGGCGGCGACGGGTAGGACATGAGGCTCCTTCGCGACTTCCTGGACTCGCCAGGTATCTACCCGTGCGCCTTGGGGAGTAATCCTTCCGCACCCGGGCCGATCTGCGTCGACGCCGCGACCGTGTTGTACCCCGCACGAAGCTCGACGAGGAGCTCGGGCGTCACCGGCTCGCCCGACGCGATGGCCTCGGCGACGTCGCGGAAGTAGCCCTCGTAGCCGGCCGGCGTGAAGAGCAGGGTCAGCCGCGCATCGTGGTCCGTGACGTTGCGGAAGCCGTGCGCCCGGCCTCGAGGTACGGCGACCGAGCCGCCGCCGGCCACCACCTCGATCCCGCCGGGAACGTCGAAGGTGACCTCGCCGTCGTTGACCAGGAAGTACTCCTCATGCCCGTGATGGATGTGCGGCGCCGCTCCGATCGTGCCGGCCGGCAGCAGCATGTCGACCACGGCGAGCGAGCCCGCCGTGCGGTCGCCGGGCACCCTGACCACGAACTCGCCGAACGGCAGGGTCAGCCGCTCGGCCTGTGCGTCGTGGGTGACGGCCAGGTCGGTGAAAGGGGCGGTCACCGTGCCGGTGAAAGGGGGGAGGTCGGTCATGCCGGCCACCCTTTCAGGAGGCTGGCTGCGCCAACCGCCAGGTCGGTACGGCGGTCGCGAAGGCCGCCGGGTCCAGGCCACCGACACCCTCGGGCAGCACCCACACGAGTGGTACGCCGGTCATGCGCGGCAGGTCGTCGAGGTTGCAGCGTTCGGCCAGCTCGGGGGAGTCGGGCCACGCACCGACGATCAGCCCGGCCGGCTCCAGGCCGCGGTCGCGCAACGCCCCGACGGTCAGCTCGGTGTGGTTGAGGGTGCCGAGACCGGCCCGGGCGACGACGTACACCCGGACGTCGCGGTCGCCCGCCAGGTCGGCCGCCAGGTCGAGCAGCGTGCCGCCGTCGGTGTCCAGCCGGACCAGCAGCCCACCGGAGCCCTCGACCAGCACTACGTCATGCGAGTCGTCGAGATCGCGGATCCGCTCGGCGTACTCCTTGACCGGCGGGATCGGCTCGCCGGTCAGCCGGGCGGCCGTGTCGGGCGCGAGAGGGTCGGCCAGGGAAGTGAGCTGCAGCGTCGGGCGCCCGCTCAGCCGGCGTACGACGTCGGCGTCGGTCTCCTCGCCGCCGGCGACCCCGGTCTGCACCGGCTTGACCACGACCACATCGCCCTCGGCGTACGCCGCCAGCGCCGCGGTCGCGACGGTCTTGCCGACGCCGGTGTCGGTGCCGGTGACCACGATGATCACCGGAACTGCTCCACCACGTCGACCAACACCTTCACGGCCCGCTCCCAGTCGTCAGCCGCCACGCCGCCACCGACCGTGATCCGCAGCCGGGAGATGCCGTCGGGCACCGACGGCGGCCGGAAGCAGCCGACCCGGACGTCGTGCTCGAGGCAGGCCGCCTGTGCGGCGACGGCGGCTTGAGGGCTCGGCATCGGCACGGAGAGTACGGCGCCCGCGGGCTCGTCCACGTCGAGCGCGGTGGCCAGCAGGTGCACCCGGTCGGCGATGGTCAGCGGGAGCGTCGGCTCGTCGCGGAGCACCCGCAGCGCGGCCAGCGCGCCGGCTGCCGCGGCCGGCGCCAGACCGGTGTCGAAGATGAACGGGCGGGCCCGGTTGACCAGGTGGTCGACCAGCTCCGGCGACCCGAGTACGGCGCCTCCCTGCGCGCCCAGCGACTTGGACAGGGTCGCGGTGACGATCACGTGAGGGTGCCCGGCCAGGCCGAGCTCGCGGACCAGCCCGTGCCCGCCGGTGCCCTTCACCCCGATTCCGTGCGCCTCGTCGACGACCAGCAGCGCGTCGTACTCCTCGCAGACGGCGGCCAGCTCGACGAGGGGAGCGGCGTCGCCGAGTACGGAGTAGATCGACTCGGCGAGCACCAGGGCGCGGCGTTCGGGGGCCGTGGCCAGCGCCGCGGCCACCGCGGCCACATCGCTGTGCGGCACGATTGCGAGCTCCGCCCGCGACAGTCGTGCGGCGTCGACCAGCGAGGCGTGGATGTGTCCGTCGGAGACGACCAGAGCCTCGCGGTCGGCGAGCGCGGTGACGATGGAGAGGTTGGCGTGGTAGCCGGTCGAGGTGACCAGGGCGGCCGGCTGGCCGAGGAAGTCGGCGAGCTCGCGCTCCAGCTTCGCGTGGAGGGCGGTGGTGCCGGTGACCAGGCGCGAGGCGCCGGCGCCGGCGCCCCACTCGGTGGCGGCCGCGGCGGCCGCGGCGGCGACGACCGGGTGCCGGCTCAGGCCGAGGTAGTCGTTGCCGGCCAGGTCGATGACGGGGTCGGCGGGCCCGCGCGGCCGGAGAGTACGCCGCAGGCCGGCCGCGTCACGCGTCGTACTCTGCTCGGCCAGCCAGTCCTGCCACCGCATCAGGCCACCTCCGCGGCGGCGACGATCGCGGCGCCGATGGTGGCGACGTCGTCGCCGGTGCAGACGTACGGCGGCATCGTGTAGATCAGGTCTCGGAACGGCCGCAGCCACACCCCGTGCGCCAGCGCGACCTCGGTGGCCTTGACGACGTCGACCGGGTGGTCGAGCTGGACGACGCCTACGGCGCCGAGGGTGCGTACGTCGGTCACGCCGGCGAACGCGCGCGCCGGCGCCAACGCGGTGGTCAGGTCGCTCTCGATCCGCGCGACCGTCGTCCGCCAGTCGTAGGAGGTCAGCAGCTCGAGGTTGGCCGACGCGATCGCGCAGGCGAGCGGGTTGCCCATGTACGTCGGCCCGTGCATGAGTACGCCGGACTCGGAGCCGGACAGTCGCTCGGCGACCCGCGTCGTACACAAGACGGCCGCGAGGGTGAGGTAGCCGCCCGTGAGCGCCTTGCCCACGCACATCACGTCGGGCGTCACCCCCGCGGCGTCGGCGGCGAACATCGTGCCGGTGCGGCCGAAGCCGGTCGCGATCTCGTCGAAGATCAGCACCAGGTCGTGCTCGTCAGCCACCTCCCGCATGACGTTCAGGCACTCGGCCGTGTAGGCGTGCATGCCGCCGGCGCCCTGCAGCAGCGGCTCGACGATGATCCCGGCCAGCTCGGGTGCGTGCGTGGCGGCGAGGGCGCGGAACCCGTCGGCCCAGGTGGTGGTGTCCTCGCCGCGCGCCGGCGGGCGGTCCGCGAAGACCTGCCGAGCGAGCAAGTCCGTGAACATCGAGTGCATGCCCCCGACGGGGTCGCACACGCTCATGCAGCCGAAGGTGTCGCCGTGGTAGCCGCCGCGGACGGTCAGTAGGCGGGTCCGCTCCGGGCTCCCGGCGCCGCGCTGGGCCTGGAGCGCCATCTTGATCGCCACCTCGACCGACACCGAGCCGGAGTCGGCGAGGAAGACGTGCTCCAGCCCGTCCGGCGCCAGGTCGAGGAGCTGACCGGCCAGCCGGATCGCCGGCTCATGGGTCAGTCCGCCGAACATCACGTGCGAGAAGTCGCCGAGCTGTGCGGCC
Organism: Nocardioides sp.; assembly: GCA_036506675.1. Classification (GTDB taxonomy): domain Bacteria; phylum Actinomycetota; class Actinomycetes; order Propionibacteriales; family Nocardioidaceae; genus Nocardioides. The sequence goes on from DASXRJ010000036.1 coordinate 15,897, forward strand.
GCGGCGGCGTCGAGCGCGGGGTGGCGGTAGCCGTGGATCGCCGCCCACCACGACGACATGCCGTCGACGACCTCGCGGCCGTCGACGGTGAGCCGTACGCCGGCCGCACCCGTCACCAGCCGGGTCGGGGTCGGATCGGTCATCGAGGTGTAGGGGTGCCAGAGGTGCTCGCGGTCCCAGGTCAGCGGGGACGCGAGCGGGTCGTGCCGAGACCGCGTCGTACTCACGCGTTGGCAGCGATCTCCGTCCCGGCGCCGCGGCGCCGGATGGCGGGGTCGTGGGGCTCGGTCGAGGCGGTCTCGAACTCGTCCTCGGCGCCCAGGATCACGAAGCCGTTGTCCTTGATCAGGGCGATGTCGGCCGCGGACTCCTGGCCCTCGGAGGTGAGGTAGTCGCCGAGGAAGATCGAGTTGGCGACGTGCAGCGCCATCGCCTGCAGCGAGCGCAGGTGCATCTCGCGGCCGCCGGCGATCCGGATCTCCTTGTCGGGGCAGACGAACCGGGCCATCGTGAGGATCTTCAGGCAGCGGGTGGGGGTGAGCTCCCAGGTGTTCTCGAACGGCGTGCCGTCGAAGGGCATCAGGAAGTTGACCGGGATCGAGTCGGACTCCAGCGCCTTGAGCGCGAACAGCGCCTCGACCAGCTGCTCGTCGGTCTCGCCGAGACCGGCGATCAGGCCCGAGCAGGGGGAGAGGCCGGCGCCCTTGGCCTTCTCGACGGTGTCGACCCGGTCGGCGTACGTGTGGGTCTGGACGATGTTGTCGTGGTTCGACTCGGCGGTGTTGATGTTGTGGTTGTAGGCGTCGACGCCGGCGTCCGCGAGCCGCTCGGCCTGGCCGTCCTTGAGCAGCCCGAGACAGGCGCAGACCTCGACGTCGGGGTACTCGCCCTTCAGCGCGCCCACCATCTCGGTGACCTTGTCGATGTCGCGGTCGCTCGGCCCGCGGCCGCTGGAGACCATGCAGACCCGGGTCGCGCCGCCACGCAGGCCGGCGCCGGCCTGCTTGAGGGTCTCGTCCTTGGAGAGCCAGGAGTACTTCAGGATCGGCGCCTGCGAGCCGAGCGCCTGGGAGCAGTAGTTGCAGTTCTCCGGGCAGAGCCCCGACTTGAGGTTGACCAGGTAGTTGACTTTGACGGTGTTGCCGAAGTGCTCACGTCGGAGCCGCCCGGCCGCGGCCACCACCGAGATCAGGTCGGCGTCGTCGGCGCGGAGCACCGCGAGGGCGTCCTCCTCGGTGGCCGCCCCGCCGGCGAGGATCTGGTCGGCGAGCTGGTCGAACTGGGTGGTCATGGGATCTCCTGGGTCGTCCACTGAACGGTGTTCAGGTTAGGGTGTGCCTGGGCCGTCGGCAAACCCGGGGCCCGGATCTTGGGACGCGGGAGGAGAGGGCGATGAGCTATCGCCGCGGCGACATCGTCGACCGGGCGATCGACCTGCTCGACGAGGTCGGTCTGGACGGACTCTCGATGCGTCGGCTCGCCGCCGAGCTCGGCGTACAGCCCAGCGCGCTCTATCACCATTTCGCCGGCAAGCAGGAGCTGCTGGGCGCGGTCGCCGACGAGATCCTGGCCCGCGGGCGGCGGCCGACCGAGGTGATGTCCTGGGAGGATGAGCTGCGGCTGGTGTGCGTCGAGCTGCGCGACATCATGCTGCGCCACCGCGACGGCGCCGCGCTGGTGTCCACGGTGCGCGGGCTCGGGGTCGGCGGCGACGAGCCGCGGCGCCGGATGGTCGACGCGCTGACCTGGAACGGCGCCGACGAGGAGCTGTCCCGGGTCGGTGCCCGGACGCTCTTCCAGTTCGTCTACGGCCACGTGGCCGACGAGCAGGCCCAGCGTGGCGCGGGTGGTGCCGAGCGGCCGGAGAGCACCGACTTCGCGCTCGGCCTGGGCGTCGTACTCGACGGCCTGAAGGTGCAGATGGGCGCGTTGCGCGGCCGGTGATCCCGGTCCCTCGCTACTCGAGGGGCCAGAGGTGCGTGGTCGCGCCCAGCCGGTTCCACGCGTTGATGACCGTGATCACCCAGACCAGGTCGGCCAGCTCCTGCTCGGTGAAGTGCTCGGCCACCCGCGCCCAGGCCTCGTCGGTGACCGGGCCGTCGGGGAGCCGGGTCATCAGCTCGGTCAGCTCCAGCGCGGCCCGCTCCCGGTCGTCGAAGAACGGCGACTCGCGCCAGACCGCGATCGTGTTGATCTTGCGGGCGCTCACGTCGGCGTTCGCGAGGTCGGTGCTGTGCATGTCGACGCAGTAGCCGCAGCCGTTGATCTGCGAGGCCCGGGTGCGTACGACGTCCAGCAGTGCCGGGTCGAGCGCGGTGTCGCGAGAGGCGGTGTCGAGGGCGTTCATCATCCGGTTGGTGCGCGGCGACAGCTCGTCGACGGCGAGCCGGATCGGCAGGTTGTGGATGGCCTCGCTGGCTTGGGGCTGAGCGGGCTGGGTCTCGGTCATGGGGTCTCCTTCTCCCTGGATGCCCACGACACTAGGGCCGGGATGCCGGGCAGCGACAGGCCAATCAGGGGCCGACCGGTTGGGCCTTCCGAGTCGCGGGATCAGGGCTCCACGATCGCGCCGTACAGCTCCGCCAGGTGTACGCCGCCCGCCAGGTCGAGCCGGGTCTTGCTCAGCAGCGCGGCACTCAGGTCGACGCCGTCGAGCCGCGCGCCCCTCAGGTCGGTCTCGTGCAGCTTGGTGTGGTGGACGGTAGCGCCCTCGAGCTGCGCCCCGGACAGATCGCTGTGGCTGAGGTCGCTCAGCGACAGGTCCGCCTCCCGCAGGTCCAGCCCCGACAGGTCGAGCCGGGTGAGGTTGGCGCCGCGGATGTTCACCCCGCGCCACTGCCCGCCCTCGACCCTCATCGGCCGCATCGTGCAGCCGTCGAAGGTGCTGCCGGTGAGCTTGCAGCCGACGAACGTCGCGTCGAAGAAGCTGGTGCGCCGGAAGTCGCACGCGATGAACGCGCTGGTGTCGTGGCTGCTCGAGTTGAAGCGGCAGTTGTGGAACGTGCACGAGTCGAAGCTCGCGCCGCTCGTTGTCGCTTCGGTGAAGTCGACCTCGACGAACGTCACATCCCGGTGCTGTACGGCGCCCAGCGACTCGCCGTACCAGTCCTCACCTCGGACCTCAGACATCCACCGTGCCGCCGGTCCGCCAGTAGACGTTGTCCTCCCGGGTCAGGAACTGGTCGTCGACGAGATAGCGCCGCAACGCCGCGTAGTCCGGATGGAAGCGGCTCAGGATCTCGTTGACGTCCTTCTCCGGATAGGTCCGGCCGAGCTCGAACTCCTGCGCCAGCAGGTCGAGTACGACGAGTCGCTTCGACCGCTTGCGCGGGATCGTGTGCAGCCGCCCGTCGTCGGTCAGGAACTTCCGCGTCACCTCGTCGTCCACGCCCCGACCGTAAACCGGCCCGCCGACAACGCGCACCCTGATATGCGTCAGACGTGATGCGGCTTGTCGCGGACGGGAGCGCCGCCTTGGCGAAGGGGCGTCGGCTCAAACAGGCAACAGTCGCGGAACGGGCAGAAATGGGGCCGCCCTAGGAAGCGCGGTCCACGGGCTCGTCCAGCGCGAGGCGCAGCGACGGCGGAGCCGGACGAGGCCGCCGAGGCTCCCGGACGCCGGCGAGCCCTCCGCCCTGACTCGGTCCCCAGTCGACGAAGGTTCGCGATCTACGCCGACGCCGGACGGTGATCACGATCGGGGAGGTCGACGGGCGCCGCACCTGACTACGGGCAGTGCCCGCCGCAGCCTCAGGGCAACGCGCACTGACTCTCGTCTTGAGCAGAGATCCACACCCGTCACTCACCGTGACCCGATACCGCGCCATGGCATCGATGATCGCTCGGCGCCGGCTCGCAGCCAAGGGTCCATGACGGCGGGTCTGAGTGTCTGCGCCGCTCAGCCGGATGAACCGAGCAGTCGCTCGCACTCGTCGATCAGCCGAGCCCGTAGCGGCGCCCCGCGGTCGGCGAAGGCGCGCTGGGCCGCGGCGTACTCCGCCTTGCCGGCCGCCGTCTCGATGGGGACGGGGGAGAAGCCCAGATCGCTCAGGTCGTACGGCGCCGCGCGCATGTCGAGAACCCGGATGTCGCGCGCCAGCTCGAAGCAGTCGGCGACCAGGTCCGAGCAGACCATGGGCGTGAGCCGGAAGGCGTGCTTGTAGAGGTCCATGCCGGCGTGCAGACAGCCGGGCTGCTCGAAGTCGACGCGGTCGTCGCGGCCGGGGGAGAGCGTGTTGAGCGGGCGCGCCGGCGGGGTGAAGAAGCGGTATGCGTCGAAGTGCGAGCAGCCGATCCGGTGCGACTCGACGACCTCGTCGGTGCCGGCCCGGCCCAGTCGCAACGGCCAGTCGTGCCGGGTCTCGTCGGTGCGGTAGACCATCGCCCACTCGTGCAGCCCGAAGCAGCCGAACTGCGCCGGCCGCGACGCCGTGGCCCTCAGCAGCGCCGACAACGAGGTGAGCAGCGGGCGCTGCGACTCGACGTACGACGTGGAAACCGTGACGAGTCGTGATGCCGTCGACGCGCCAGGGCGCGTCGACAGGGGCACGACCTCGTAGCCCTTGGCCATTGACCCGCCGGCCAGCGCCACGCCGTACCCGGGATGCCAGCGGCGCAGCTGGGCCGGCCGCTGGGAGTAGTAGGTGAAGAGGAAGTCGTGCACGGGGTGCTTCACCGACGACGCCCGCCGGGCCAGGTGCGGGGCCACGAAGGCGTCGACCCGCGACGCATGACGCAACGCGCGAGCCCGCCAGGTCGGCTCGTCCAGCACCGTCAGCTCCACGGGGCGAGGGTAAGCCGCGATGCCGACGGGCTCCAACGCGCCGGATAGGCTCCAGCACGTGCGTATCTGCAGATTCACCGCCGGCGACGAGCCCCTGTACGGCGTCCTGACCGGCGAGCTCGACCGGTTCGGCCAGCCCGAGGACGACGCCGTGATCGTCGGACTCGCCGGCGACCCTCTCTATGTGGGCGTCAAGCTGCTCGACCAGGAGTACAAGCTCGAGGACGTCCGGCTGCTCGCCCCGGTGCTGCCGCGCAGCAAGGTCGTCGGCATCGGCCGCAACTACGCCGCGCACGCCGCCGAGCTGGGCCACGAGCTGCCCGAGGAGCCGCTCATGTTCCTCAAGCCCAACACCAGCGTGGTCGGCCCGGGCGACCCGATCTTCTACCCGCCCCAGACCGAGGAGCTCCACTACGAGGGCGAGCTGGCCGTGGTGATCGGCCGGATCTGCCGCGACGTACCCCCGGAGCAGGCGACCGACGTCATCCACGGCTACACGATCGCCAACGACGTGACCGCGCGCGACCTGCAGCGCAAGGACGGCCAGTTCACGCGGGCCAAGGGCTTCGACTCGTTCTGCCCGCTCGGGCCGTGGATCGAGACGGACCTCGACCCGCAGACGTTCATCGACGGCGTCGCGATCCAGACCCACCTCAACGGCGAGCTGGTCCAGGACGGCAACACCAAGGACCTGATCTTCGACATCCCCACCCTGGTCGCCCACGTGACCAGCGTGATGACGCTGCTGCCCGGCGACGTCATCCTCACCGGCACCCCCGAGGGTGTCGGTCCCATGAACATCGGCGACGAGATCGAGGTCTCCGTCGCCGGTATCGGCACTCTGACCAACAAGGTGACTTCACGTTGAGCAACGTCCGCGTTCGTTTCTGCCCGTCCCCGACCGGTGCTCCGCACGTCGGCCTGGCGCGCACCGCCCTCTTCAACTGGGCCTTCGCCCGCCACCACGGCGGCGCGTTCGTCTTCCGGATCGAGGACACCGACGCCGCCCGCAACACCCAGGAGTCCTACGACACGCTGCTCGAGGTGATGCGCTGGCTCGGCTTCGACTGGGACGAGGGCCCGGAGGTCGGTGGCAAGTACGGCCCCTACCTGCAGTCCGAGCGTGGCGACATCTACACCGACGTACTCGCGAAGCTCGCCGCGGCCGGCCGCACCTACCGCTGCTACTGCACCAACGACGAGGTCGAGGCCCGGCGCAAGGCGTCCGGCTCCAAGCTGATGGGGTACGACGGCTTCTGCCGCGCGCTGACCGAGGAGCAGGTCGCCCTGTTCGAGAGCGACGGCCGGGCCCCGGTCGTGCGCTTCCGGATGCCCGAGGGCGAGCTCTCCTTCGTCGACCTGGTGCGCGGCGAGATCTCGTTCCAGTCCGAGCACGTCCCCGACTTCGCAGTCGCGCGGGCCAACGGCGACCCGCTCTACACCCTGGTCAACCCGGTCGACGACGCGATGATGGAGATCACCCACGTGCTCCGCGGCGAGGACCTGCTGTCCAGTACGCCGCGCCAGATCGCCCTCTACGACGCGCTGAAGGAGATCGGCGTCGCCACTGAGACCCCGGCGTTCGGGCACCTGCCCTACGTCATGGGTGACGGCAACAAGAAGCTGTCGAAGCGCGACCCCGAGGCGCACCTCCTCGCCTACCGCGACCAGGGCTTCCTGCCCGAGGGTCTGCTCAACTATCTGGCCCTGCTCGGCTGGGCGATCGCCGCCGACCGCGACATCTTCTCGATGGCCGAGATGGTGGCCGCCTTCGATCTTGCCGACGTCAACCCCAACCCGGCGCGCTTCGACCTCAAGAAGTGCGAGGCCATCAATGCGGCCCACATGCGCCTGCTGTCGATCGAGGAGATGACCCACCGGGTGCTGCCGTTCCTCAAGAAGGACGGCGTGGTCTCCGACCCGGTCTCCGACTCCGACGCGGCCCTGCTGGAGCTGGCGATGCCGCTGATCGCCGAGCGCATCAACAAGCTCACCGAGGCCAGCGACATGCTCGGGTTCCTGTTTGTCGACGAGGCGTCTTTCACCCGTGACGAGGAGCTCGACGACGCCGGCCGCGACGTCGTACGAGCCGCGCACGAGGCGCTGTCCGGCATCTCGACCTGGAGTACGGCGGCGATCGAGGAGGCCCTGCGCAACACCCTGATCGAGGGGCTGGGACTCAAGCCGCGGGTGGCGTTCGGGCCGGTCCGGATCGCGGCCAGCGGCAAGAAGATCAGCCCGCCGCTGTTCGAGTCGCTGGAGCTGCTCGGCCGCGAGCGGGGCCTGGCCCGGCTCAGCGCGGCGCTGGGCTGAGCCGATGATCGAGCCGCACTTGCCACCGCCGGATAAGGCGGAGCCACCCGAGCCCGGGGCGCCTCTCGAGCTGGAGTACCACCTGCTCCAGCGCGGTGCCCGTCCCGGGATCTGGCGGCCGATCGTGGGAGTGCTGCTGCTCGCCGCCTGGCTGGTGGTCTTCGCGTCGGTGGTGCTGGCCGTGCCCTTCCTCGTGTACGCCGTCGCATCCGGCCAGGACGTGTCGGCGTACTGGACCCGGCTCGTCGACACCGACAACCCCACGCCGCTGAGCCTCGGCTACCTCAACGTCGTACTCGCCTCGGCGATCGGCATGGTGTTCCTGATCTCCTGGCTGCTGCACGGCATGCGGCCGGGCCTGGTGACCTCGGTGCAGCCGCGGATGCGGTGGCGGTTCTTCTCGGTCTGCCTCGGCCTCGCGCTGCTGGCCCTGATCGCGGCGATCGTGGTCAGCGCGATGACGCCGCAGGAGGCCGCCGACGGCGCCGAGATCACCGGCAAGCTCAACCCGTGGACCTCGACCACGCGCGACTTCGCGCTGGTGATCCTGTTCCTCACGCCGTTCCAGGCGGCGGGGGAGGAGTACCTCTTCCGCGGCTACCTCACCCAGGCGTTCGGCGGGCTCTTCGGTCGGCGCTGGGTCGCGGTCGTCGTACCCGCCGTGCTGTTCGCGCTGGCGCACGGGCTCGGGCAGAGCATGCCGGTGTTCTTCGACCGACTCGCCTTCGGGCTGGTGGCCGGCGTACTCGTGATCCTCACCGGCGGCCTCGAGGCCGGCATCGCGATGCACGTGCTCAACAACTTCGTCGCCTTCGGCCTCGCGCTCGCCTTCGGCGACATGGCCTCGGCCCTCAACCCCACCGAAGGCAGCTGGTGGACCATCCCCTCGACGCTCGCCCAGTCCCTGGTCTACCTGGGTCTCGCGTACGCCGCCGCGCGCGCTATGGGCCTGCGCACCACCGCCGGGCCATCCGTTTTGGAGGCCCCGCCGGGTCGCGTGTAAGGTTTCTCCCCGGCCCCCGGAGCTCTCCGGAGGGGCCAAACCATTGGGATATGGTGTAATTGGCAGCACGACTGATTCTGGTTCAGTTAGTCAAGGTTCGAGTCCTTGTATCCCAGCGAGATCGTGGTCACACCCGAAACGGTGGCCCACGATTTGGTGTGAAATGCCGGCTGTGGCTAGTGTTTCCTCCGCTGTCCCAACAGCTCGCCCCCGTTGTGTAGTGGCCTAGCACGCCGCCCTCTCAAGGCGGTAGCGCCGGTTCGAATCCGGTCGGGGGTACCACGCTTGAAGAGGCCCTGGCCAGCGGAAACGCTGGTTCGGGGCCTCTTCTGTTGTGTCTGGCCGGGGCCGGCGGAAACCGGCGTTCTGCGGGTGGCTGTGTCATATCTGTGCCAAAATTTCAGCCGGTCATCGTACGGTCGAAGATTCAGTGGTGTCGTGTCGCAGGACCTCGGTGACGGTTCTGTGTCAGGACATCGGTGTGAACGAGACCAGCGTCGTGTTCGCCGACCCCATCGAAGAAGTCCTCATCGAGCACCCCTGGCCACCCAA
>DASXRJ010000037.1:0-15761 GCA_036506675.1 Nocardioides sp.
TGCGCAGCAGCAGGTAGGCCTGCTGCGTGGGGTCGGTCAGGGATCGGGTGGTGGGTACGGCGGCCACTGCGGGCTCGTCCTGGGCGGTGCTCATGGGATCCTCCTTCTAAAACAAGTGATGATTGAAATTAGAACGGAACGACCTCTACTGTCAACCATCATTTGCTTTAGAATTCAGACATGACCTCCGACGCGATCGCCCGCATCGCCGCCCTCGACGAGCCCAACCGCCGTCGCCTCTACGACCACGTCGTGGCGCAACGACGGCCGGTGGGCCGCGACGAGGTGTCGGCGTCGCTCGGGATGAGCCGGGCCACGGTGGCCTTCCACCTCGACAAGCTGGTGGAGGAGGGGCTGCTGGACGTCCGGCACGAACGGCTCAGCGGCCGCACCGGCCCGGGTGCGGGGCGTCCGGCGAAGCTCTACCTGCGGTCTTCGCGCCAGGTCGACGTCTCCCTGCCCGACCGGCGTTACGAGCTGGCCGGCCGCCTGCTGGCCGACGCCGTGGCGGAGGCGGAGGCGTCGGGCACCGACGTGCGCACCTCGCTGGCCAGGCTCGCCCGGGCCGCCGGCGCGCAGATCGGTGCCACGGCCGAGGGCGCCGACCTGCCCGAGGTCCTGGCCGGGAACGGCTTCGAGCCGCTCACAGAGGACCAGCGGATCAGGCTCGGCAACTGCCCCTTCCACGAGCTCGCGCAGCGCCAGACCGAGCTGGTCTGCGGGATGAACCTCGAGCTGGTCTGCGGCGTCCTCGACGGGCTCGGGGACACCGAGCACTCAGCCCGGCTCGACCCAGAGCCGTCGTACTGCTGCGTGGTCCTGGAGGCCGAGTAGATGCGAAGACCCCCGACCGGAGGGAGCGGGTCGGAGGTCTTCGTGGTCTCGCCAGGCTGGACGGGTCGGCGAGAGTCGGGGGAGAGGTCAGGCGGCCAGGTCAGGGTCGGCGAACTTCCGGAGCTTCTGCAGGGCCTCGCGCTCGAGCTGGCGCACCCGCTCGGCCGAGATGCCGTGCTTGATGCCGATGTCGGCGAGCTTGTGCTGCCGGCCGTCGACCAGCCCGTAACGGGACCGGATGATGTCGGCCGCGCGCTCGTCGAGCAGGCCCACCAGCGTGTTGAGCCGGTCGCGGGACTCCACGTCGAGCACCGTCATGTCGGGCCCGGGCGAGGTCTCCTGCGCCATCAGGTCGCCCAGCGAGGTGTCGCCGTCCTCGTCCACCGGAGTGTCGAGGCTGACGTGCTCGCGACCCCAGCTGAGCAGGTCGAGGACGCGCTCGACGTCCATGCCGAGCTCGTGCGCGATCTCGGTCGGGTCGGGCTCGCGACCCAGCTGCCGCTCGAGGGTACGACGGGCACTGCCGACCTGGTTGAGCTCCTCGACCACATGCACCGGCAGCCGTACGACGCGGGCCTGCTGGGCGATACCGCGGGTGATCGCCTGGCGGACCCACCAGGTGGCGTAGGTCGAGAACTTGTAGCCCTTGGCGTAGTCGAACTTCTCGACCGCTCGGATCAGGCCGGTGTTGCCTTCCTGGATCAGGTCGAGCATCGGCATCTGCGAGCGGCCGTACTTGCGGGCGATCGACACGACCAGCCGGAGGTTGGCCTCGATGAACGTCTGCACGGCGCGCTGGCCCTCCTCGGCCAGCCACTCCAGCTCCTCCTGCGTGGCGCGCTTGGGGGCGCCGCCCTTCTTGCGGCCGACTCGACCCTCGGCCAGCAGGTGCTCGGCCATCAGGCCGGCCTCGATCGTCTTGGAGAGCTCGACCTCGGTGACCGCGTCGAGCAGGGGGTTGCGGGCGATCTCGTCGAGATACAGGCCGACACTGTCGCGGCCTTCGATCTCGCGAGTCACCGAGGCGCGGGGTGCGGTCTTCGTTGCCGTTCGTGTTGCCATCAGGGACGCCTCCTCGTACCGGTGGGGTGGCCTTGGGTCACCTCACGTGTCTTGCAACCGATCAGGTGGTCGGAAGATTCCCGTTCCGGTCGCCTACAAATGAACAGACGACCTGGGAACACGGAGAGTTGCCAGGCTGGCCAGTTATCAGGGACTTCTCAGGGTTCGGCGGTGGCTCGCTCGTCGGGGTGTTCGTACCCAGAACGGCGGTCTTCAGCCGGCCAGGCCCATCCGGTCGAGGATCCAGGCCAGCGTGAACGCGCGGTCCGCCCAGGCCTTGTAGCGGCCCGAGACGCCGCCGTGGCCGGCCGCCATCTCGGTCTTGAGCAGGAAGTCGCGGCGACCGGTCGCGGTCGCGCGGAGGCGGGCGATCCACTTGGCCGGCTCGACGTAGAGCACCCGGGTGTCGTTGATCGAGGTCTCGGCCAGGATCGGCGGATAGTCCACGGCCGCGACGTTGTCGTACGGCGCGTAGCCGGCGATGTAGTCGTAGACGGCCGGGTCGGCCTCCGGGTTGCCCCACTCGTCGTACTCGGTGACGGTGAGGGGAAGAGTGGCGTCGAGCATGCTGGTCAGCGGGTCGACGAACGGCACCTGCGCGACCACGCCACCGAACTGCTCGGGCGCCTGGGTCACGATCGCGCCGATCAGCAGCCCACCGGCCGAGCCGCCCTCGGCGACGAGCGTCTCGGGCGTGGTCCAGCTCTCCGCGACCAGGTGCCGGGCGCAGGCGATGAAGTCGTCGAAGGTGTGCCGCTTGTGCATCAGCTTGCCGTCGTCGTACCAGTGCCGGCCCATCTCGCCGCCGCCGCGCACGTGCGCGATCGCGAAGCCGGCGCCGCGGTCGAGCAGCGAGAGCCGGCCGATCGCGAAGTAGGGGTCGATCGACATCTCGTAGGCGCCGTAGCCGTAGAGCAGGAACGGGATCGCGGCACCTGCATCACGGGCCCCGCGCTTGTGGACCAGCGAGATCGGGACCAGCGTGCCGTCGTCGGCGGTCGCCCAGACCCGGTGCTCCTCGTAGTCGGCCGAGTCGTAGCCCCCGAGCACCGGCGCCTGCTTGAGCAGGGTCAGCTCACGGCTGCGGACGTCGTAGTTGTAGACCGACGCCGGCTTGGCCATGGTCGTGTAGCCCAGCCGGACCACCGGCTGCTCGAAGGCGGTGTTGGCGCCCGAGCCGATCGTGTAGACGGCGTCCTCGAACTCCACGAGGTAGTCGTCGGCGACGCCGGTCTCGCCCAGCTCGAGGATGCGGAGCTGGGTCAGCCCGTCGCTGCGCTGGTGTACGACGAGGTGCCCCGCGAAGGCGTCGACGTCCTCCAGCCGTACGCCGGCCCGGTGCGGGATCAGCGGCGCCCAGGCGTCCGGGCCGGACGGGGCCGGGTCGGCCAGCGTCGGTTCGGCCAGTCCTATCTCGAAGTCGGGCCCGTGCCCGTTGTGCAGCACCAGGAACCGGTCCTGGCCGGCGAGCACGGCGTGCTCGAGGGTGTACTCGAGGTCCTCGGTGCGCGGGTGGAACAGCACGAAGCCGGCGTCGGGGTCGCGGGCGTCGTACAGGTGATACTCGCTGGTGGTCTTCGAGCCGGCCGCGATCATCAGGTAGCGGTCGCTGCGGCTGCGCCCGATGCCGACCCAGAACCGGCCGTCGGTCTCGTGGAAGACCAGGGTGTCCTCGGACTGGGCGGTGCCGAGGGTGTGTCGCCAGACCTTGTCGGCGCGCCACGACTCGTCGACGGTGATGTAGTAGACGTGGGTGCCGTTGGGGTCCCACGTCACGCCGCCGAGTACGCCGGTGATCTCGTCGCCGGTCAGCTCGCCGGTCGTCAGGTCCTTGACCCGCACCGTGTAGCGCTCGTCGCCCACCACGTCGGTCGAGTAGGCCAGCAGCCGGTCGTCGGGGCTGACCGACGAGCCGCCCATCGAGAAGAACTCGTGGCCCTCGGCGAGCTCGTTGAGGTCGAGCAGAAGCTCCTCGCCGGGCAGCGCGGGCTGGTCGGGTGCGCAGTCCTCGGCGGGCTTCGGGGGAGTCCAGTCGGACTCGTCGGCGACCGGGATCCGGCAGCTGGCGCCGTACTCCTTGCCCTCGTAGGAGCGCGAGTAGTACCAGTGCCCGCGGATCCGGGTCGGCACCGACAGGTCGGTCTCGCGGGTGCGGGCCTTGATCTCGTCGAAGATGGTCTGCCGCAGGTCGGCGAGGTGCGCCGTGCGCTCCTCGGTGTAGGTGTTCTCCGCCTCGAGGTAGGCCACCACCTCGGGCGACTCCTTCTCGCGCAGCCAGTCGTAGTCGTCGGTCCGGGTCCGGGTCTCGCTCCCGTGTGCGCCGTCGAACTTGTGCACGGACTCGATGGGACGGCGGGATGCGAGGGGCGGGTCGGACTGCATGTACGCGAGGCTATCCGGCCGGTGGGGACAGCACTCCGTCAGGCCGTTGTCCACAGGTTGTGCACAGGCCTGTGGACAACTACTGGATACCTGTGGACGCCGGTAGCCCTCGTGTGGACGACGGCCGAACCGGAGGTGTCTGGCAGGCTTCGATCATGCAGGCGATTCCTGTCGGCGTCGACGCCGACGTACACGGTGGCTGGGAGTTCTGGGTCGACCGGGGCGGCACCTTCACGGACATCGTGGCCAAGCGGCCCGACGGCACGCTGGTCACCTGCAAGCTGCTCTCGGAGGACCCCGCGCGCTACCCGGACGCGGCCGTGGAGGGGATCCGGCGGCTGCTCGGCGTCCCCGCGAACCAGCCGATCCCCTCCGGCCGGATCGCCGCGGTGAAGATGGGCACCACCGTGGCCACCAACGCGCTGCTCGAGCGTAAGGGCGAGCCCACCGTCCTGGTCGTCACGGCGGGCTTCCGCGACGCGCTGCGGATCGCCTACCAGAACCGCCCGCGCATCTTCGACCGCCGGATCTCGCTGCCCGAGCTGGTGCACTCGCGGGTGGTCGAGGCGACCGAGCGGCTGGACGCCGCGGGCAACGTGCTCGTCGCGCTTGACGAGGACGCCGTACGTCGTGACCTGCAGGCGGCCTTCGACGACGGCTTCCGGTCGGTAGCCGTGGTGTGCCTGCACGGCTACCGGTACCCGATGCACGAACAGGCCATCGGCCGGGTCGCACGGGAGATCGGGTTCACCCAGGTGTCGGAGTCCCACGACACCAGCCCGCTGATCAAGCTCGTCCCCCGCGGGGACACCACCGTCATCGACGCCTACCTGTCACCCATTCTGCGACGGTACGTCGACCGGGTGACCGCCGCGCTCGACGGGGCCCGCCTGATGTTCATGCAGTCCAACGGCGGGCTCACCGAGGCCCACCACTTCCGTGGCAAGGACGCGATCCTGTCCGGCCCTGCCGGCGGCGTCGTCGGGATGGCCCGTACCGCCACGGCGGCCGGCTTCGATCGGGTGATCGGCTTCGACATGGGCGGCACGTCGACCGACGTCTCCCACTACGCCGGGGAGTTCGAGCGGGAGCTCGAGACCCAGGTCGCCGGGGTCCGGCTACGCGCCCCGATGATGAGCATCCACACCGTCGCCGCCGGCGGCGGGTCGATCCTTCACTTCGACGGCAGCCGCTACCGGGTCGGGCCGGACTCCGCGGGCGCGGCCCCGGGCCCCGCGTCGTACCGTCGTGGTGGGCCGCTGACGGTGACCGACGCCAACGTCATGCTCGGCAGGGTCCAGCCCGGCTTCTTCCCGGCGGTCTTCGGCGAGGACGGCGACCAGCCGCTGGACGCCGGCGTGGTGCGGGAGCGGTTCGAGGCGCTGGCGGCCGAGATCGAGGCGGCCACCGGCGACGCGAGGACCCCCGAGGAGGTGGCCGCCGGTTTCCTCGAGATCGCCGTCGCCAACATGGCCAACGCGATCAAGAAGATCTCGGTGCAGCGTGGCTATGACGTCACCCGCTATGCGCTGGCCACCTTCGGTGGAGCAGGCGGACAACACGCGTGCGCGGTGGCGGACGCACTCGGCATGACCCAGGTGGTCAGCCATCCGTTCGCCGGCGTGCTGTCGGCGTACGGCATGGGCCTGGCGGATGTCGCGGCGATGCGGGAGCGGGCGGTGGAGCGGCCACTCGAGGACGCGGCACTCCCGGAGCTGGACCGCGTCGAGGCCGGGCTTCGAGACGAGGCGATGGCCGAGCTGGCCGACGAGGGCGTGCCGCCGGAGCGGATCCGGTCGGTGACTCGCGCGCTGCTGAGGTACGACGGCACCGACACGGCGCTGCCGGTGACCCTCGGGTCGACGGGGGAGATGCTCGCGGAGTTCGAGGCGGCGTACCGCCGGCGGTTCTCCTTCCTGATGCCCGACAAGCGGGTCGTCGTGGAGGCGGTGTCGGTCGAGGTGCTGGCGGCCTCGCCGCCGGTGGAGGAGGACGCTCTCGAGGTGACCCACGGGGGTCGGTTGGCACCGGCGGCGCACGTGAGGACGTTCGTGGCGGGTGCCTGGGCCGACGTCGACCTGTTCCGGCGCGAGGACGTGGGTCTCGGGGACGTGGTCGACGGCCCCGCGATCCTCGCGGAGGCCAATGCGACCACGGTCGTCGAGCCCGGGTGGCGGGCCCGCGTCGACCGGCTCGGCCAGCTGCTGCTCACCCGAGTCGAGGCGCGTTCCGGCCGTTCGGCTGTCGGCACCGACGTCGACCCCGTGATGCTCGAGATCTTCAACAACCTGTTCATGTCGATCGCCGAGCAGATGGGGGTGCGGCTGCAGGGCACGGCCCACTCGGTCAACATCAAGGAGCGCCTGGACTTCTCCTGCGCGCTGTTCGACTCCCACGGCCACCTCATCGCCAACGCGCCGCACATGCCGGTGCACCTGGGGTCGATGGGGGAGAGCATCCGGGTGGTGATCGAAGCCAACGCCGGCCGGATGAAGCCGGGCGACGCCTACATGCTCAACAACCCCTACCGAGGCGGCACTCACCTGCCCGACATCACCGTGGTCACTCCGGTGTTCGACGAGGCCGGCCGGGAGATCCTGTTCTTCGTCGCCTCGCGGGGGCACCACGCCGAGATCGGGGGTATGACGCCCGGCTCGATGCCGGCCGAGAGCACCCGGATCCAGGAGGAGGGCGTCCTCATCGACAACTGGCTACTCGTCGAGGACGGCCGGATGCGGGAGGCCGAGACCCTCGAGCTCCTCCGTGGTGCCGAGTTCCCCTCGCGCAACCCCGACGCCAACCTGGCCGACCTGCGGGCCCAGGTCGCGGCCAACGAGAAGGGTGTCGAGGAGCTGCTGGCGATGGTCGACCACTTCGGCCTCGACGTGGTCACGGCGTACATGGGGCACGTGCGGCGCAACGCGGAGGAGTCCGTCCGCCGGGTGATCTCCGCCCTCCACGACGGCAGCTACGGCTACGAGCTCGACAACGGTGCTCGGATCGAGGTCGCCATCACCGTCGACCGCACGGCCAGGACCGCCGAGATCGACTTCACGGGGACCTCGCCCCAGCTCCCGGGCAACGGCAACGCCCCCTCATCGGTGGTCATGGCCGCGGTGCTCTACGTCTTCCGCACCCTCGTCGACGATGACATCCCCCTGAACTCCGGCTGCCTGGCGCCGATCCGGGTCACGATCCCGCCGGGGTCGATGCTGGCGCCTGAGTTCCCGGCGGCGGTGGCGGCCGGCAACGTCGAGACCTCGCAGGCGGTCACCGGTGCCCTGTACGCCGCACTCGGCGTGCAGGCCGAGGGGTCCGGCACGATGAACAACGTCACCTTCGGCAACGAGCGCCACCAGTACTACGAGACGGTGGCGAGCGGCTCCGGGGCGGGCGACGGTTTCCGAGGCACTGACGTCGTGCAGACGCACATGACCAACTCCCGGCTCACCGACCCCGAGGTGCTCGAGTGGCGCTATCCGGTGCGGCTGGAGGTCTTCGAGATCGTTCCGGGCACCGGTGGGGGCGGGCGCTGGGCGGGAGGCGACGGTGGTCGCCGCCGGATCCGGTTCCTCGAGCCGATGACGGTGAACACGCTGGCGAGCCACCGGCGGGTGCCGCCGTACGGCATGGCGGGCGGCGAATCCGGATCGCTCGGCCGGCAGTGGGTCGAACGCCGGGACGGGTCGGTGGACCCCATGGCCGGGTGCGACTCGGCGTCGGTCGGGCCGGGCGACGTGTTCGTCATCGAGACGCCGGGCGGGGGCGGCTACGGACGCGCTGGCGAGAGCGCGGGGTCGTCGACCGAGTAGCTGCGCACCGGCCCCGGCCCGGTCTCGGCGGTCTCGAACCGCACGGTCACCACGCCCCGTCCCGAGCCCCACACCCAGCCCGGCCCGAGCTCCTCGTGTACGACGTCCATCCCCGGCGCCCAGGCCCGGTGCCGGGCCATCGCCGGCTCCGCTTCCAGGGGTACGTCGTCCGGCTCGTCCTCGGTCTCGCCGAAGAGGTCCTCCTGGATCCAGTCGGCCAGCCCGGACACGCCCACCCCGAGCAGCCGCACCCCGCCGGAGGTGTCGAGGTCCTCGATCAGCGACCGGGCCAGGCGCGCGATCGTGGCCGCCTTGTCGGTGGGCGCCGGCAGCGTGGCCGACCGGTTGAGCGTGGTGAAGTCGTGCAGCCGCACCTTGATGGTGACCGTGCGCCCCGACAGCCCGTGTTTGCGCAGCCGCTCCGCGACGCCCGCGGCCTGCCGGGTGAGCAGCCCGGCCATCAGGGTGCGGTCGGTGAGATCCGACTCGTAGGTGCCCTCGACGCTGACCGACTTGGTCTCCCGCTCGGGCACGACCGCGCGGTTGTCCCGGGCGCGCGCGAGCTCGTAGAGCGACTGGCCGTGGGCCTTGCCGACCTGGCGCACGAGCTCGTCGAGGCTGAGCTCCTCCAGCTCTGCCACCGTGTGTACGCCGGCGCGGCGGAGCCGTTCGGCGGTGGCGGGTCCCACGCCGGGGATCACGGTCACGTTCATCGGGCGCAGGAGGTCCTGCTCGGTTCCGGGCGGGACCACGGTCAGGCCGTCGGGCTTGTCCAGCTCGCTGGCGACCTTGGCGATGAACTTCGAGGTGCCGATGCCGACGCTCGCGGTGAGGCCGCCGGTGGCGTCGTACACCTCGCGGCGGAGCTGCTCGCCGAACTCCGTGACGGTGTCGACGTCGAGGTCGGGCAGGCCGGCGTGGGCGAGGTCGACGAAGGCCTCGTCGAGGGAGAGCGGCTCGACCAGAGGGGAGTGGCCGCGGAGCAGCTCCATCACGACCTTGCTGGTGGCGCCGTACGCGTGGAAGCGGCCGCTGAGGAACGCCGCGTGCGGACAGCGCGAGCGGGCCTCGCGCGTCGACATGGCCGAGCGGACGCCGTACTCCCGGGCTTCGTACGACGCGGTCGCGACGACTCCGCGGCCGCCGACTCCGCCGACGATGACCGGTTTGCCGCGCAGGGACGGCTTGTCGCGCTGTTCGACCGCCGCGAAGAAGGCGTCGAGGTCGAGATGCAGGACCGAGGCGTGCTCCCTCACGCGTCGTACAACCTCATGCTGGGAAGGTACCCGAGCCAGTTTCCGTCCACAGGCTGCCCTCGGATGCGAGTTCTCCACAGGCACTCGTCTCGGGTCGTTGGTTGTCGGCGGCCGCGGGGACGTTCGGGTCATGACGAAACTGAAGAAGCTCACCGCCCGCACCCCCGAGGACCTCCTCGCAGCGGTGCCGATCATCCTCGGCTTCCACCCCGAGGACTCCGTCGTGATGCTCACCTTCGGCGCGGCCGGCGGCCCGCCCCGGGCGGGCGACACCTTCCATGCCCGGGTGGACCTGCCCGAGCCCGGCCGACTCGCCCACGCCGTCGACCCGCTGCTCCACGCCGCCGTCCGCCACCGGGTGCCTAGGGTCGCCTTCGTGCTCTACACCGCCGACGCCGAGCTGGCGGAGCCGGTGGCGCAGGCCCTCGACGACGCGTTCGTGGCCGCCGGGATCGAGGTGGTGGCGTTCCTGCGGGCCAACCGCGGCCGCTGGTTTCCGATGGGTGCCGAGGCCTATCCGGTCGGTCGCCCGTACGACGCGGAGACTCATCCCTTCGCGGCGGAGTCGGTCTTCGAGGGGGCGGTAATCCACCGCAGCCGGGCCGAGCTGGCCGGCTCAGTGGCCGGCGTACCGGAGGAGGTCGCGCGGGTGCAGGAGCTGGTGCCGGCGGCCCTCACCCGGCTGACCGGCCGGGTGGGTCCGGCGGAGGCGCGGTGGGTCGCCGACACGATCCGGGAGGCGGTCGCGTCCCAGCGTTCCCTCGAGCCCGGCGAGGTCGCCCGGCTGGTGACGGACCTGACCGAGCCGCCGCTGCGCGACGAGGCGTGGATGCAGATCACTCGGGCGGGGTCGGCTCGACAGGTGGCGCTCTGGACCGACGTGCTGCGGCGTACACCCGACGAGCTGGTGCCCGCGCCCGCCTGCCTGCTGGCCTTCTCGGCCTGGCTGTCGGGGCAAGGAGCGCTGGCGTGGTGCGCGCTCGACCGCTGCCAGGAGGTCGCGCCGGGCTTCCCGATGGCCGAGCCGATCGCCATGGCACTCGACCGGGCCGTGCCGCCGCGCACCTGGGATGAGTTCATGGCGCCGCCGAGCCAGGCATCGGAGTCGGGATGACCCGCCCGGGTTGCGAGAGGTCGCGAAAGAGGGGGTGTCAGGGCGGGGTCAGATCGCCCTAACCTCATTTCATGGGAGAAGACGTCGATGCTCAGGAGTTCTCTCGCGCCGACCGCACCCGTCACCGCGAGAAGGTGCGACGCTGCCTCGACGTCTTCGCGCGCATGCTCCGCGACGCGGCCTTCGACACCGACGACCCCATGACCGGGCTCGAGATCGAGCTCAACCTGGTCGACGAGGTGGGCGACCCGGCCCTCAAGAACGCCGAGGCGCTCGAGGCGATCGCGGACCCCGACTTCCAGACCGAGCTCGGCCAGTTCAACATCGAGATCAACGGGACCCCGGCCAAGCTGCGCGAGGGTGGCCTGACCACCTTCGAGGAGAGCCTGCGCCGCAGCCTCAACGACGCCGAGTCGAAGTCGGCCGAGGTCGGCGCCCACATGGTGATGATCGGCATCCTGCCGACCCTGGGCGACGGCCACATGACCGTCGCCTCGTTGAGCGCCAACCCGCGTTACCGGTTGCTCAGCGAGCAGATCTTGGCCGCTCGCGGCGAGGACATCGTCATCGACATCCGGGGCGTCGAACGGCTGCAGACGACCGCCGACTCGATCGTGCCGGAGGCCGCCTGCACCAGCACCCAGCTCCACGTGCAGACCTCGCCGGAGGACTTCGCGGGCTACTGGAACGCCTCGCAGGCGATCTCGTCGATCCAGCTCTCGGTGGGTGCGAACTCGCCGTACCTCTTGGGGAAGGAGCTGTGGCGCGAGACTCGGATCCCGTTGTTCGAACAGGCCACCGACACCCGGAGCGAGGAGCTGAAGGCACAGGGCGTGCGGCCACGGGTGTGGTTCGGGGAGCGGTGGGTCACCTCGGTCTTCGACCTGTTCGAGGAGAACGTCCGCTACTTCCCGGCCCTGCTCCCGGTCACCGACCCGGAGGATCCGCTCGAGGTGCTCGAGGCGGGTGGCACCCCCAAGCTGTCGGAGCTGAGGCTGCACAACGGCACGGTCTACCGCTGGAACCGGCCGGTCTACGACATCACCCGGCGAGGCGCGCAGGCCGGTGCACCCCATCTACGGGTGGAGAACCGGGTGCTGGCGGCCGGTCCCACGGTGGCCGACACGATCGCCAACGCGGCGTTCTACTTCGGCCTGGTGCGCCACCTCGCCGAAGGTGAGCGGCCGCTCTGGTCGCAGATGTCGTTCAGCGTGGCCGAGGAGAACTTCCACACCGCCGCGCAGCAGGGCATCGACGCCCACGTCTACTGGCCCGGCTTCGGCGCGGTGCCGGTCACCGAGCTGGTGCTGCGGCGGCTGCTCCCGATGGCCTTCGAAGGCCTGGACAGCTGGGGGGTCGAGCCGGGGGTCCGCGATCGGCTGCTCGGCATCATCGAGCAGCGCTGCCTGACCGGACGCAACGGCGCCACCTGGTTCGCCCGTCGTACGCACGACCACGAGGACGGCGGGCTCGAGCGGCCGGACGCGCTGCGCCGCGCCTTGGTGGAGTACCGCGAGCGGATGCACACCAACGAGCCGGTGCACACCTGGGACTAGTGGTCGTCCGGTGTGGCCCGCAGCCGCAGCCGCGACCACTCTCGGCGGGCACGCGAGCGCGGGTCGTACCAGCCGTCCCGGGTCACCACGAAGAGCGCCAGCGGTACGCCCGCCTCGCCGTACGCCGCCCGGGCCGCCGCCAGCCACCTGAGGTCGACGTCCTCTGTGCCGAGCGCGCCGGGCCGGGTGATCCAGACCACCGGCCGCTTCATCGCCACCAGCGCCCGACTCAACAGCGCGGCCACCACCTCGGTGCGCAGTGCGTGGTCGAGGCGGTGCTCGTCCAGGTCGACGAAGTCGGCGTACCCACTGCCGGGCCGGCCCACGTGTACGACGGCCGGGAAGTGCCGCCGGTGCTCGAGCTGCCGGAACCGTCCGACCGCCAGCCGCAACGCGTGGTGAGCGGCCGGGGAGAGGTCACCACCGGACGGGTCCATCCTTCCAGCGTGCCCGAATCCGATCGAGTGTGACTCAGGTCATCCACAGGCCTGCCCAGGGGCCCGATCTTTCGGTACGGTTCCCGGACGGACCGGGTGGACCCCGGTCGCCACTCGAAGGGATGGTCAATGGGGACGATCGTGGTCGGCTACGTGCCAAAGCCGGAGGGAGAGGCCGCACTCCGCAAGGCGATCGACGAGGCGCGCCTCCGCGACGCCAGGCTGGTCGTCGTCAACTCGCACCGAGGAGGGCACGACTTCGAAGGTCCCACCGCCAGCCAGGCTGAGGCCGACATGCAGTCGGTCCGCGCCACGCTCGACGAGGCCGGCGTGCCGTATGACATCCGCCAGCTGGTCCGCGGCTTCGAGCCGGCCGAGGATCTCATCTCGATCGCCGACGCCAACAAGGCCGAGCTGATCGTGATCGGCCTGCGCCGGCGTACACCTGTCGGCAAGCTGATCCTCGGCTCCAACGCGCAGCGGATCCTGCTCGACGCCCACTGCCCCGTAATGGCGGTCAAGGCCGACAAGTAGCCGAACCTGCGATCTAGTCGCGGGCGGCGAGCCCGAGGGTCAGCAGGTCGTAGACCGCTTCGAGCTGGTCGGCGAGGCCGGGGTCGGCCCACTCGCCGGCGTGGGCGGGGTGGTGGAACTTGGCGGTGGCGTGCAGGACGGCGCGTCCGACGACTGTCGGGTCTCCGGGGGCGAACTCTCCGGCGGCGATGCCGTCGGCGACCATCCGGGACAGCTGGTCGGCGAGGTGGTCGACGTGGGCGGCGACGACCTCGCGGGAGGCCAGGGTCAGCTCGTGGAAGGTCTCGAACAGCTCCGGGTCGCCGGTGGCCATGCCCTGTTTGGTGGTCGCGAGCAGCACCAGCCAGTCGTGCAGTCGACGCGAGGCCTTGCCGCGTCGGCGCACGACCTCCTCGAGCGGGGCCGAGATCCGGTCGAGCCAGCGCTGGGTAACGGCGTCGCGCAGCGCGGCCTTGCTGGAGAAGTGTCGGTAGACGCTGCCGTGACTGACGTCGAGAGCCCGAGCGACGTCGACGACCGACGCCTTGGCCGGGCCGTACCGGCGCAGCACGTCCTCGGCGGTGTCGAGGATTGCCTCGGGGGTCAGCGGTTGGGTCGCGGCTGGTGTCATCGGGTCACTTCTCGCTGTCGAGGATGGACATCTGGGTCGGGTCGTACCGGTCGCCGGCGACCGCTCCCGCTGGCAGGGCAGCCTCGATCGCGGCAAGGTCATTCTCGCCCAGGGTCAGCTCCAGCGCGCCCAACGACTCCGCGAGCCGGTCACGTCGGCGAGCGCCGACCAGCGGCACGATCTCGGGGCCTTGCGCGGCGACCCACGCGATGGCGACCTGGGCGACGGTGGCGCCGCGCGCCTCGGCCACCGTCCGGAGGGCGTCGACGAGGACCAGGTTGTGGTCGAGGTTTGCGGCCGAGAAGCGCGGCAGGTTGCCGCGGAAGTCACGCGCGCTCCGCTCCGGCGTCCAGTGGCCGGAGATCAGGCCGCGGGACAGGACGCCGTACGCCGTGATGCCGATACCGAGCTCGCGGGCCGTCGGCAGGATCGAGGACTCGATGCCGCGCGAGACTAGGGAGTACTCGATCTGCAGGTCGGAGATCGGATGGACGGCCTGAGCCCGCCGCAGGGTCTCCGCGCCGACCTCGGAGAGCCCGATATGCCGGACGTAGCCCGCCTTCACCAACTCGGCGATGGTGCCCACGACGTCCTCGACAGGCACCTCGGGGGAGAGGCGTGAGGGGCGGTAGATGTCGACGTGGTCGGTGCCGAGGCGACGCAGCGAGTAGGTCAGGAAGTTCTTGATGGACGCCGGCCGGTTGTCGATGCCGTTGACCCGACCGGCCGGGTCGCGCAGGATCCCGAACTTCATGCTGATCACGGCGTCCTCGCGGTCACGGCCCTTCAGGGCCTCGCGGAGCAGCATCTCGTTGTGGCCCATGCCGTACCAGTCACCGGTGTCGAGCAGCGTGATGCCCGCGTCCAGTGCGGCGCGGATGGTGGCGATGCTCTCGCTCTCCTCGGCGGGACCGTAGAGGTCGGACATGCCCATCAGGCCGAGGCCGAGCGCGGAGACAGTAGGACCAGTCGTTCCGAGACTGCGTTGTTCAGTAGTCATGCGTCCACTATGAACTGACAACTGACAGATATCAAGTTGTGTCAGAAGATCGCTTGATCGCATGGAGGAGCATGGGTGGTGAGCCCGATCAAGAACGGCAGTAGCAGGGCCGTGGGTAGCCGGCCCCGCGACCACGAGGAGGCAGGGCATGAGCAGTACCCGGCCGCTGGGTCGCAGTGAGCTGCAGGTGCCCCGGCTCGGCGTGGGCGCGATGACGTGGGGCGACCCGTCGGGGCTGAGCCGCTTCACCCCGGCGAAGCTTGCCTATGGCGGGGCCGAGGGGGCGGACGAGGAGGCACGCGCCTTCGAGTCCAGCCTGGCCGCCGGCGTGACCTTGTTCGACACCGCGGCCATGTACAGCAACGGCGCCTCCGAGCGGCGCCTGGGCGAGCTGGCCCACGGAACGACGGTGCTGATCGCCACCAAGTTCCCGCCCAGAATGCGAGCGACGGCCGAGGACCTGCCCCTCTCCCTGCAGGCGAGCCTGGCGCGGTTGGGACGACCCGTCGTGGACCTCTACCAGCACCACTTCCCCGCCAAGCGGGTCGACATCCCGCGGCTGATGGGACTGATGGCCGATGCTGTTGACGCGGGCAAGGTCAGGGCGGTGGGGGTGAGCAACTACTCGGCCGAGCAGACGCGGGTCGCCCACGCGGCACTGGCCGAGCGGGGCGTCCCGCTGGCGTCCAACCAGGTGCAGTACTCGCTGCTGCACCGCCGGCCCGAGACCAACGGCGTACTGGACACCTGCCGCGAGCTGGGCGTGACGCTCATCGCCTACCAGCCACTGGCCAGCGGTGCGCTCACCGGCAAGTACCTTGCTGGCGCTCGGCCCGGAGGCCTGCGGCGCTTCATGCCCTTGTTCCGCAGAAGCCGGCGGGAGTCCATCGCGACGGTGGTGGCCCTGCTGCGCGAGATCGGCGCTGGTCACGGCACGGGCCCGACCCAGGTCGCGATTCGTTGGTTGATCGAGAACGACTCCGTCCTGCCGATCCCCGGCGCGAAGAACGGGGCCCAAGCCGTCGCCAACGCTCAGGCCCTCTCACTCAACCTGGCGCCCGACGAGATCGAGGCGCTGACTCGGGCGACGCTGGCCTGGCGCGGATAACGGCCCGGCAATCAACACCCATCCTGAGTGCGCGCCGCGGAGCGATGGCGCTGCGC
>DASXRJ010000038.1:0-3692 GCA_036506675.1 Nocardioides sp.
TGCTCGGCGAAGTGCGTGACCCGGAGGCGGTACGGCCGTCCGGCCTCGATGCCGGCCTCGATGGCCGCGCCGACGTCGTCGACGTGCACGTGGACGTTCCAGAGCCCGTCGCCGCCGACCACGACCAGCGAGTCGCCGAGCGGGCCGAGCTTCTTGCGCAGGTCGGAGATCTGGTCGTCGACCGCGTCGAGCAGGTACATCACCTCGTACGCCGGCCCGTCCTCGGTCAGGTCGCCGGTCGGCATCGGCAGCGGGATGTGCCGGCGCTCCTCCTTGCGGTCGACCGGGACCCGGCCGGTGATCGCGGACTCGGCCGCGTCGAGGATCACGCACAGGCCCCGGCCGCCCGCGTCGACGACGCCCGCCTGGGCCAGCAGCGGCAGCTGTTCCGGCGTACGCGCGAGGGCCTTGCGGGCCTCGGCCGCCGCCCGCGAGACGACGTGCCCCAGCCGGTGCTCCGGGTGTACGGCGGCCGCCAGCGCCGCCTCGCTCGCCGCCCGGGCCACCGAGAGGATCGTGCCCTCGACCGGGACGCCCACCGCCGCGTAGCTGGCGTCGGTCGCCTCCTGCAGGCCGGTGGCGAACACCATCGCGCTCCGGTCGTCGGGGCCGGCCTTGGCCATCCTGCCCATCAGCGCGCCGAGCAGCTGCGACAGGATCACGCCCGAGTTGCCGCGGGCGCCCAGCAGCGCGCCGCGCGCGAGCGCGTGCATCGCGGTCCGCAGGTCGGCGTCCGGGTCGCCCCCGGTCGCCGCGAGCAGCGCGTCGCGGGCCGCGGACATGGTGAGGAACATGTTGGTACCGGTGTCGCCGTCCGGCACGGGGTAGACGTTGAGCGCGTCGATCTCCTCGCGCGCCTCGCCCAGCGCGTCGGTGGCCAGGGCGACGAAGCGGAGCACGACGGCCAGGTCGAACGTCGCCACCTGCTCGTCGCTCATCGAGGCCCTCCTGGTCGAAATGGTCCGCCGCTCCATGCGCCTCTCCAGTGTCCGAAGAGCCGCTCGGAGACGTCAGGGTAGCCGTTCCGGTCGCCGGTCGAGGCGGCGGCGGCCGGGGACGATTCGCGTGTCTCCCGGGCCATCGGATACTCTTGTGCGGTTGCCCGTGGCCCGGCCCAACGGCCGCCCGGCGACATCCAGACCGGATTTATACGAGACAACGATCATTCCAGGAGTTCACGGTGGCTGCCGTCTGTGACATCTGCGCCAAGAAGCCCGGCTTCGGCAACAACCGCCCGTGGTCGCGCAAGATTACGAAGCGTCGCTTCGACCCCAACATCCAGCGCGTGCGGGCGACCGTGAACGGTACCCCCAAGCGCCTCAACGTCTGCACCGGCTGCATCAAGGCCGGCAAGGTCACCCGCTGACCTCCTGACGCGTCGAGAAGGGCCGCCACCCCCACCGGGTGGCGGCCCTTTCGCATGCCCTGGGCTCCGGCCTGCCGCTAGAAGTGTGTCCAGCCGGTGGGACCGTCGTACTCGGTGCCGTCGACGGTGACGCCGCTGCCGGCGGCGACCGTCCCGATCCCGCGCCAGCCCTCGGGCAGCGCCACGTCGGCCGGGAAGGTCGCCAGCAGGGCGTGGTCGTCGCCGCCGCCGAGTACGAAGCTGAGCGGCTCGGCGCCCAGCGCCGCTCCGACGGCGACCAGCGGCTCCGGGATGTCCAGCGTCGACGAGGCGATGTCGACGGCCACCCCGGAGTCCTCCGCGAGGTGACCGGCCTCGGCCAGCAGCCCGTCGGAGATGTCGATCATCGCGGTCGCGCCCGCCTCGGCGGCGGTCCGACCGGCGTCGTACGGCGGTTCAGGGCGGCGGTAGGCCTCCACCAGCGCGCGGGGGCTGCGGAAGCCGCGCCCGAGTACGGCTAGCCCGCCCGCCGCCCACCCCTGCCGACCGCACAGCGCGAGTACGTCGCCCGGCCGGGCTCCCGAGCGCAGCACGGGCGCCTCGGTGCACGCGCCCAGCACCGTCACCGCGATCATGATCTCGTCGGCCCGGGTCAGGTCACCGCCGATCACGGTGGCGCCGACCAGCGCGCACTCGTCGGCGAAGCCCTTGGCGAAGTCGAGCGCCCACTGCACCGGCAGGTCGGCGGGCGCGGCCAGGCCGATGGTGAGCGCGGTGGCGCGGCCGCCCATGGCGTTGACGTCGGAGAGGTTCTGCGCGGCGGCGCGGTGACCGACGTCCTCGGCGGAGGCCCAGTCGCGACGAAAGTGCCGGCCCTCGACCATCAGGTCGGTCGACACCACGACGTGCCCCGTGCGGATCCGCAGCACCGCTGCGTCGTCGCCCGGGCCGACCAGGACGCCCTCGCCCGGCTCGAACAACGCGGTCAGGGCACCGATCAACCCGAACTCGCCCGCATCGGCCAGCGTGGCGTCGGGAGGGAAGGAAATGCGGTCCACGGTCCACATCCCATCAGACGCGATTCACCCCGCTCTTACCGGCCGGGTTGTCGTCGCGATAGGTTGACCGCGAAACCTGTCCGTAACAGCGAAGGAGTCGAGATGGTCGTCCAGGCCTACATCCTGATCCAGACCGACGTCGGCAAGGCTGCCGAGGTGGCTGCCGCGATCGCCCAGGTCAAGGGTGTCACCCTCGCCGAGGACGTGACCGGTCCGTACGACGTCATCGTGCGCGCCGAGGCTCGCAACGTCGACGAGCTGGGCAAGCTGGTCGTGTCGAAGGTGCAGAGCCTCGACGGGATCACCCGCACGCTGACCTGCCCCGTCGTACACATCTGAGCATGCTCCAAAGCCGGCGCCCTGGGACCCGTGTGTCCCGGGGCGTCGTCGCGTTCGGCCTGGTGGCGCTGGGCGGGCTGCTCGCCGGCTGCGGCAAGGAGCCGGTGACCATCGATGCCCCCGCCCCCTCCGGCACCGCCGGTGACCGCTGCGCCGCGCTGGTCGAGGCGCTCCCGGACGACGTGGCCGACCAGCACCGTCGACTGGTGTCCCCCGCCGCCGCGCCCGGCGCAGCGTGGGGCGACCCGCCGATCGTGCTCACCTGCGGCGGTGACTGGAAGGCAGATCCGGGCGCGCCGTGCATGGACGTCAACGGGGTGGGCTGGACCGCCCCCGAGGCCCAGGTGCTCGACCTCGACCGTGCCGACCAGGCGGGACCGGCCACCCTGACGACGTACGGCTGGAGCCCGGCGGTGCGGGTGCAGGTGCCAGCGGACTACAACCCGCCCGCGGCCGTCATGGTCGACCTGGCGTCCGCCATCAAGGAGACGCTGCACCGCGACCGCGCCTGCTGACGGGTTCCGGGTGACCGCGCCTGCCCAGGGGCGTCAACTGTGGAAGTTGAGGAACTCGCCGACGCGCGGGCGCCGCAGGTGCAGCAGGTCCCACAGCACCCAGACCAGCAGTCCCGGCAGCGCGATCACGAGCACGAGGCCGGCCAGCGGGATGAGCGCCACCAGCGCGAAGACGCCGGTCAGCGCCGAGGCTGAGTCGTCCACCTCGCTGCCGGCGCCCAGTGAGGCCACCGCGACCAGCCACCGCGACCCGGCCAGCCAGTTCAGCTCGGCCAGCACCATCGCGCCGACCACCTGGAGCCACAGGCTCCAGCCGCCGGGCCAGGTCACGCCGCCCGCGTCCAGGCTCCACGGCGGCACGGCCACGAACACCGTCAGCTGGGCTGCGTAGGCCATCCACGACGACGGGTCGCGCGGGTCCATCTTCGTCAGTCG
>DASXRJ010000039.1:0-6040 GCA_036506675.1 Nocardioides sp.
GGCGCTCGTCGACGACCTCGACGCCCATCGACGACAGCATCGGGAGTACGCCGCTGAGCGAGAGCGGGCTGCCGATCCGGTAGACCTTGAGCCGGGCCTCCCCGCGGCCGGCGTCCGGCTGCTCGTAGAGGGCCAGGTCGATTCCGTCACCGGTCTCGGCGTCGAGCTTGATGTCCTCGAGCCGACCGAGGTCGACCGAGCCGGTGCGCGGCGCGAAGTCCTCCTTGTAGGCCTCGGGGAAGGAGTCGGCGTACATGCGGCCGAGGCGCGAGCCGTTCTCCTCGCCGTACTCGTTGGTGACCGCGGTGGTGAAGTCCTCGTGCCACGAGCGGGCGGCGTCGGTCAGCCGGCGCTCGAGGTCCTCGATGTCGACGTCGCCGATCACCTTGCCCTTGGGCGGGCGCACCACGAAGTGCACGCGGGCGGTGGTGGACTCGTTGATCCGGGTGGTGAACTCGACGGTCTCGCCGCCCAGCCGCTCCTTGAGGATCCGCGAGAACTTCTCCCGGACCGCGGTGTTGTAGCGGTCGCGCGGCAGGTAGATCAGGCACGAGAGGTAGCGCCCGTAGGCGTCGCGGCGGATGAACAGCCGCAGCTGCCGGCGTTCGCGGGTGTACATCACGGCCTGCGCGATCGGCGCGAGCTCGGAGACCGGGGTCTGGAAGAGCTCGTCGCGCGGGTAGTTCTCGAGCGTGTCCATCAGCGCCTTGCCCGCGTGGCTGCGCGGGTCGAACCCGACCTGCTTGAGTACGGCGGCCGCCTTCTCGCGCAGCAGCGGGATCCGCGTCAGCGACTCGGTGTAGGCGGCGCTGGAGAACAGCCCGAGGAAGCGCCGCTCCCCCGAGACCTCGCCGTTCTCGTCGAAGGTCTTCACGCCCACGTAGTCGAGGTACGCCGGCCGGTGGACCGTCGAGCGGGAGTTGGCCTTGGCCAGCACCAGCAGTGTCATCTCGCGGGCCTTGGCCTTGACCAGCGGCGGCAGCTTGCCGAAGTGGGGCGTCATGTCCTGGTCGGCGCGCAAGATGCCCAGGCCGGTGCCGGGCACGCCGCGGAGATAGTCGTCCTTGCCCTCGCGGTACAGCTTGTACTCGCGGTAGCCCAGGAAGGTGAAGTGCTCGTCGGCGAGCCACTGCAGCAGCGCGGTGCCCTCGGCGAGCTCGTGCTCGGGGAGCGGCGGAGGGTTCGTCTCCAGGTCGGTGACGATGTCCCGGATCTCCTCCTGCATCTTGTCCCAGTCCTCGACGGCCTCGCGCACGTCGCGGAGCACCCTCAGCAGGGCCTCCTCGATCGCCGGGAACTCGGACTCCGCCCCCACCCGGTCGATCTCGATGTGCATCCAGGACTCGCGCGAGAACTCCGGCCCGCCGTCCGGCTCCCCCTCGTCGGTGGCCCGCACCTGGACCAGCTCTCCGGTGATCGTGCGCTCCACCTCGAACTGCGGGTGTACGACGACGTGCACGTTGCGGTGCTGGTTGCCCAGCTCCATCGTGATCGAGTCGACCAGAAACGGCATGTCGTCGGTGACGACCTCGACCACCGAGTGCCCGCCCGCGCTCCAGCCGTGGTCCTGCACGGTCGGGGTGAAGATCCGGACCTGCGCGGTGCCCTGCGGCCGGGTGCCGGCCAGCTTGTACTGACTCGCCAGGGCGCCGTACAGATCGACCTCGCTGCGGTCACAGACGTCCTCGGGGGCGACGTGCCGGTAGTAGGCGGTGAGCAGCCCGCCGACGCTGTCGCGCGGTGGCCCTCCCGTCCCCCGGCGGCTCCGGGCGAGCTCCGTCGCCCGGGAGATCAGCTCGGTCTTGTTGTGTTCGAGAGAGGCAGCCACACTCCGACACTAGAACTGTCCATGTGACCCCACAACACGTGGTCAGAACCCCCCGGTAACAACCGCTGCTGGCTCACCCAAACAGCGAGCGACGAGCCGCCATGACTTGGGTCGTCAGCGCTCGCGCGCAGCCGCTGACCCGGCTCGAACTCCGGCAACATCGCGGCCGTCACGTCATGATGGGCTGGTGAGCCTCGAGGCAGCCAGGGCGGCGTACGACGCGAGGGCCTGGTCAACCGCGCGGACGGCCTATGCCGCCGCGGACTCTCACCTGTCGCGTGACCTCGAACGGTGGGGGCTGGTCGCGTTCCTGACGGGCCGGCTCGCCGAGGCCGCGACGGCACGGGAGCGCGCGTACCATGCCTACCTCGCCGAGGGCGACCTCGACGGGGCCTCGCGTGTGGCCTTCTGGCTCGGGCTCACCGCGAACTTCCGCGGCGACCTGGCACAAGCACGCGGCTGGTGGGGGCTCATGCGGGGCGTGCAGGGCGATCGTTTCGAGGGGTCGGTCTGGCACGGCTACGAGCTACTCACCAGCGCCATGGCCAACCTCCATCAGGGCCGTGCCCAGGAGGCGCTGAGCCTCGCGGCCGACGTACGCCGGATCGCCGTCAGCCACGACGACCTAGACCTGCGGGTCTTCGCCGGCAATGCGCTCGGCCAGGCCCTGCTCGCGAACGGCGACTTCGCCGGCGGGCTCGCCGAGCTCGACGCGACGATGCTGCTCGCGACGGCGAGCCCGGTGACGCCCCAGGCGGTCGGCATCGTCTACTGCGCGGTCGTGGCGAACTGCAAGGAGTGCCTCGACGTCGAGCGCAGCGTCGAGTGGACCCGCGTGCTCGACGAATGGTGTTCGGCGCAGCCGGGGCTGGTGCCGTTCCAGGGCGCCTGCCTCGTGCACCGCTCGGAGGTGCATCAGCTTCGCGGCGAGTGGGGCCGCGCCATCGACGAGGTCGACCACCTCATCGCCCATCCCGGGCCGAACCGGAACTCCATCGGCGAGGCGCACTACCAACGCGCGGAGCTGCACCGGCTGCGTGGTGAGTACGACGCCGCGGAGGCCGCCTATCGACTGGCCCTCGCGCAGGGGAAGGACCCGCAGCCCGGGCTCGCGCTCATGCGGCTCGCGCAGGGCCGCCACGACTCGGCGATGCTCGCGTTGAAGCGGGCGCTCGAGGAACCGCGGCCGCAGCAGACGCTCACCCGGCTCTGGCGCGCGCTCGTCGAGGTCGCACTGGCGTCCGGTGACCTTGCGAGTGCGGCGGATGCCGCCGCACACCTCGAGCAGGCTGCCGCCTCCTCCGATGCCGCGTTCCTACGCGCGTCGGCCGCCATGGCGCGGGGCAGAGTCGCGCTCGGGGCTGGCCAGCCGAAGGACGCGCTCGGCGCGTTGAGGTCCGCGCTCGAGGGGTTCAACGCGACCGGTTCGCCGTACGACGTCGCGCGGTGCCAGGTCGCCCTCGCCGAGGCCTGCGACGCGCTCGGCGACCGTGAGACGGCGCGGTTCGAGCGGGAGGCCGCGCGGGCGACGTTCGCCTCGCTTCGGGCGCAGCCCGACCTCGACGCCCTCGACGGCGCCAGGAAGACCGAGCGCCACGGCCTCACCCACCGCGAGGTCGAGATCCTCCGGCTCCTCGCCACCGGCGCGACCAACCGGGCCATCGCCGACGAGTTCGTCCTGTCGGAGAAGACCGTCGCGCGCCACGTCGCGAACATCTTCGGCAAGCTCGGCGTCTCGAACCGCGCCGCCGCGACCGCCTGGGCGCACCAGCACGGGCTCGCCTAAGAGACCTGCATACCGATCTGCACAGTTCTGCCGACGCGGGCTGCCGCTCGCGCTCCTACGGTCCATCCAACGACCTACAGGAGGCACATCATGAAGGCACTCGTCATCGGCGCCGGGCCCGTCGGCACGTTCACCGCGATCGGACTCGCGCGACGCGGGTACGACGTGACGCTCGTCGACCGCGACCCCGGCCCGGCCGCGGACGGCAGCTGGCGCCGAGTCGGCGTCATGCAGGGCGACTCGCCGCATGCCTGGCGCGGCCACGTCGTACGGGCGATGCTGGAGGAGATGCCCGACGTCATCGACAAGCTCCGAGCGGCGGGCGCTCGCCTCGGCGAGATGCCGGGGATGCCGGGGATGGTCACCGCGATGTTCGCGCGGCGGCCGTTCGTCGAGCGGGTGCTTCGGGAGACGGCGCAGGCCGAGCCGCGCCTGCGCTGGCGCACGGGGCACGCGGAGTCCCTCCTCGTCGAGATGGATCGCGTGCGGGGCGCCGTCGTGGACGGCGACCCGGTCTGGGCCGACCTCGTCGTCGTCGCCGCCGGTCGCAACAGCAAGCTCGGCGGCGAGCTGCGCGGTCGCGTGGAAGGCGGGTCGTGCGGGACGTCGTACATCTTCCGGACGTTCCAGACCAGGCCCGGCGGCCGGGCGAACGACGCTCCGTTCCCGTCGTTCGCGGTCGGCCCGGGCTACGCCTCGCTGGTGATGCCGGCGGACAACTGCACGCACCACGTGCTGCTCGTCTGTCCGTCAGATGCGGAGGAGTTCGCGGCCCTGCGAACCGAGGACGGGTTCGACCGGGCCGTCCGGGCGATCCCGAACACCGTGCCGTGGGCGGACTCGGACGCGTTCGAGCCGATCACCCCGGTCCAGGTGGGCAGCAACCTCACGAACACCTACCGGATCCAGGGCTCCGCGCTCGGGCTGCCGCCCGCGCGGGGCCTCTACTTCCTCGGAGACAGCGTCTGCACGCTCAACCCGGCGAACGGGCGCAGCCTCGCGCTGCACATCCCGCACGCGAAGGTCTTCCTCGACAACGTCGAGGGCGACGAGACCGACCTGTCGCTCACGCTCGACACGTGGGCAGAGGACCACATCCGGCCCTGGTGGGCCGACCACCTGGTCACCGACGCCTCGTTGCTGCGGCGCTTCCGCGGTGAGCCCCTCTCCCCCGACGAGCCCCTGCCGAGCGACGTCATCGTGGCCGCGGCTGCCGGCAAGCCGGAGTGGATGCCGATCGTGGGGCCGTACTCCGGCATGCTGGCCGGGCCGCAGATCCTCGACCAGCTGCGCGAGCCGGTGGCGCAGATGCTGCGCGACGGCTGGCGGCCAGCGACTCAGGGGCCCACCCGAGCGGACCTATCGCGGGTGTGGCGCACCGTTGCGCGGCAGTCCCTCGAAACCGCAGACATCTGAAACTGCGGGTCTCGTGGGTCGGCCGGCGTCCCGGTCGGTCGCGGGATCCGGTCACACGAGAAAGAGCCCACATAGTTGAACCGGGTCCTCGTCGTGGTGCCACCCTGGGTGACCGCCTTCACCGTCACCCGGTCGAACGGGTCGAACCGCGACGACGTCGACACCACACCCGGACCCGACCCCGAGTTTGAGCCATGCGTCTCGGCCACCACCCGGTCGAACGCGTCATAGGTGAACGACGCCGACTCACCACCAGCACCGGCACCGGCACCGGTCACCGGTCACCGACAACAGCCGACCGAACTCGTCATACCCATAGGTCGACGACACCGACCCAGGCACACCATCCGTGGTCGTCGTGGTCGAGGCCAACCGGTTATGCACGAACGTCGACTCGGTGGTCGTCTTCCCGACCGTCGAGGACACCACGTTCCCCGCCACGTCGTACCCGTACGACTCGTCCAGGCCGGCCCTCACACCCTGCTTGGACACCGATGCAAACTGCCCCACCGGCGTGTACGCATACTTCACCGGCCGCAACAACGAACTCGACGGATCACCCGGCTTCTGCACCCGCATGATGTCCCGGACCGCGTCACCATCCGGGTTGTAGACCAACGCATGGCTGTCCACCACCGCCAGATACCGCGTCCCCGACACCCCACCCGAGGTCCCCGGCAACGGCGTACTGGTCAACGCCAACGGCCCACCACCCGGCCCATACGAATACGCCTTCGTGATCTGCCACGCACTGTTCGCGTCCAGCTGCTCCTCAGCAGCCACCTGCTTGGTCAACCCCAGATAGTTGAACCGCGTCTTCCGGGACTTGTCCCCCGCCGCGCCCCCAGTCGAGGTCACCGTCTCCACCAACGGACGATCCAGCGGGTCGAACACCGTGCTCTTGCCCGACGACGACGTCACCACACCCGTGCCGTCGTACTGACTCGTCGCCTCCGCCACCACCCGGTCAAACCCGTCATAGGTGTACGACGGGCCTCATCCCCGGATTC
>DASXRJ010000040.1:0-1913 GCA_036506675.1 Nocardioides sp.
TCCGGGCGTCGTTACAGATGGCCTGGGCGTACGAACGTGACTTTCCCTACTTCGCCCAGTCGACCGGGCCCTACACGAAGATGGGCCTCGACAATCCTGACACTGTGTACTTTCACGCGTACATCCGCGACGACGCCGAGTACATCGTGTCCGGACGGCGTGGCACCACCGCCGACCTCAGCTTCCAGGTGCTCAACGGCGACTACTCCCCCGTCGACGTCCCCGACAGCCTGACGGCCTTCGACGACCGCGCCCTGAACATCGCCGACGACGGCACGTTCGAGCTGCGGTTCGGCCCAGCCAAGGCCGGCCCCGCCAAGGCCGGCCCCGCCAAGGCCGATCCCGGGCCGGACTACGTCACGATCGGCGCCGGTTCGGCGATGCTCATCGTCCGCGAGGTCTACAGCGACTGGGCCGCCGAACGCCGCGGCATGATCCGGATCCAGCGGGTCGACCGGATCGGCGCCGCCCCGCCCGCGCTGGCCAGGGACGCGCTCACCAAGCGTTACGGCGTGGCCGGCAAGATCCTGCTCAGCCGGCTCAAGACGTTCCTCGCGTTCCCCGAGTGGTTCTACCTGAAGCTGCCGGTCAACACGATGACCGAGCCCCGGTCGACGCCGGGCGGCCTCACCACGCAGTACTCCTCCGCCGGCCACTACGACCTCGACGACCACGAGGCGATGATCGTCACGGTCCCGGCGTCGGACGCGCCGTACCAGGGCATCCAGCTCGGCAGCATGTGGTACCTCTCGCTGGACTACATCAACCACCAGACCAGCCTCACCGCGGACCAGGCGCGCACCGACCCGGACGGCAAGCTCCGCTTCGTGATCAGCGAGCGCAACCCCGGGGTGGTCAACTGGCTCGAACGCACCGGCCACCGCCGCGGCTACGTACAGATCCGCTGGCAGCGCCTGTCCCGCGCGCTCACGCCGGACGACGGGCCCGAGGTCGAGGTGGTCGGGGTGGACGAGCTGCCCGCCCGGCTCCCGTTCTACGAGCAGGCCCGGCTGACCACGCAGGGGTACGCCGAACGGATCGCGGCGCGCCAGGCCGCGGTCGCCAGCCGGATGTTGGGGTGACGAGATGGAGGAGCTGGCCATGCCTTCAGCGACCCGGGAGCACGCCCTGCTGCAGGACAAGGTCGTCGTGGTCTCCGGGGTCGGCCCTGGGCTCGGCCGGGCCATCGCCGTGCAGGCCGCGCGGGCGGGCGCCGACCTCGTGCTGGCCGCCCGCACCGAGGCCCGCCTGGTCGACGTGGCCAAGGAGGTCACCGACCTCGGGCGCCGCGCGGTGACCGTGCCGACCGACATCAACGACGGCGCCGCGGCCGCCCACCTGGTTGACGTCGCGACGGGGACCTTCGGCCAAGTGGACACGCTGGTCAACAACGCGTTCGCGCTCCCGCCGCTGGGCGATCTCGCCACCGTGGACCTCGACCTGGTGCGCGCGGGCTTCGAGACCAACGTCCTGGCCGCGCTGCGGCTGACCCGGCTGTTCGCCCCCGCGCTCGCGGCCAGCCGGGGCTCGGTGGTGATGATCAACTCGGCGGTCCTGCGGCACTCGCGGCAGCCGTTCGGCGCCTACAAGATGGCCAAGGCCAGCCTGCTCGCGCTGGCCCAGAGCCTCTCCACCGAGCTCGGCCCGCAGGGCGTCCGGGTCAACACGGTGGCGCCGGGCTACATCTGGGCCGACTCGCTCAAGTGGTACTTCAGCTACCTCGCCGGGGAGCGCGGCGTCCCCGCCCAGCAGGTCTACGACGAGGCTGCGGCAAAGGTCGACCTGCGCAAGCTGCCGGAGCCGGACGAGATCGCCGACGCCGTGGTGTTCCTGGCCTCCGACCTGGCCCGCGCGATCACCGGCCAGTGCCTCGACGTGAACGGCGGCGAGTTCCACCACTGACTCCCGGGAGG
>DASXRJ010000041.1:0-2136 GCA_036506675.1 Nocardioides sp.
CGGTGGAGTACCAGGAGCGCCACCAGGACTACCTCCTGGAGCTGCCGCAGTCGGGCGAGCGGATGGACCGCGACGGCCTGCGCAGGCTCCAGGAGACCTTCCCGGGCGGCATGGCGCCCAGGATCCAGCTGCGCCGGGTGACCGGCAGCGGGGACGTCTGGTTCGCCGAGAGCCTGATCCACTACGCCGACGGCACGGTCTTCCACGGCGTCAGCCGGGTCGAGTTCCGCGACGGCAAGATGTGGCGCGAGACCCGCTACTACGCCGAGCCGTACGAGGTCCCGGCGTGGCGGGCCTCGTGGTCCAAGCCGGTCGTCGAGGAGCCGGTGGCCGACGAGCCAGTCGCCGACGAGCCAGTCATCGAAGAGCCGGTCGCCGACGAGCCAGTCGCCGACGAGCCGGTCGCGGACGAGCCGGTCGTCGAGGAGCCGGAGCCGGCGGCCAACCGGGAGAAGTGATGCGCGCGCCGGCCGTGGTCGGGTTGCTGCTCGTGCTGAGCGGCTGCTCGACGACGGCCGGCGTACGCGACGACTCCCAACCCGTGACGCGGCCCGCCGCGTCCACGCGCAGCTCGGCGCCCCGCGCCGCCACCGGACCGGTCCGGGTCGCGGTGGCCGGTGACATCGCCTGTCCGCCCGGCCTGCAGGTCACCGCTGCCAGCTGCCACCAGGGCGCCACCGCCAGCCTGATCCGCGCTCTCGACCCGGCCCGCGTGATCGCGCTCGGCGACACGCAGTACGAAGACGGCCGGCTGGCCGACTACCGGGGTTCGTACGACACGAGTTGGGGCACGTTCAAGGGCCGCACCCTCCCGGTCGTCGGCAACCACGAGTACCGCACCGCCGGCGCCCAGGGCTTCTACGCCTACTTCGGTCGTACGCCGCCGGGCTGGTGGGCCACCGACGTCGGCAGCTGGCGGGTCTACGTGCTCAACTCCAACTGCGGTCGCGTCGACTGCGACCGCGAGGAGTCCTGGCTGCGCCGCGACCTCGAGGCCCACCCGCACACCTGCAGCGTCATCACGATGCACCACCCCCGCTACTCCTCGGGCCTCGAGCACGGCTCCGACCGGGGGATGGCCAGGTTCTGGACGATCGCCTACCGGCACCACGTCGACCTCGCGCTCGCCGGGCACGACCACGACTACGAGCGGTTCGCGCCGATGGACGGCTACGCCCACGTGCGCGCCGACGGTCTGGTGTCGTTCGTGGTCGGCACCGGCGGCCGGTCGCTCTACGAGAAGGGCCGCACCGCTACGGGGTCGCGGTACTACCGGGCCGACCGGTTCGGCGTACTCCTGCTGTCGTTGGGACGGGGCGCCTTCTCGTGGGGTTTCCACGTGGCCGGGGGCGGTGTCCGCGACACCGGAAGCCACCGCTGCCACTGACCCGGTTCGGTGGGATTCCTCACGGTTCGGGGGGTGTCCGAGGCGCAGTCGACGGACCGTTGGTCGGCGTTCTCGGTGATAACCTGCACGCAACCGCTAGGGCCAATGTCGTCCCCTGCCTGAAACATACGCACTGCCGATTTCGTCCGGCGCCTCTCTGGTGTGCCGTGACGCAGACGACGGGAGACAGTCCGGTGACCGGATTCAACTCATTCCCGCCGCCCGCACCTGGGGCACGACCTGGATTCTGGGGCGGCCCCCAGCCACAGGGGTTGTACGACGGCCGCCACGAGCACGACGCATGTGGTGTGGCCTTCGTGGCGACCCTGACCGGTGTGGCCAGCCACGACATCGTTGCCAAGGCGCTGACCGCGCTGCGCAACCTCGAACACCGTGGTGCAGCGGGGGCCGAGCCCAACTCGGGTGACGGCGCCGGGATCCTGATGCAGGTCCCCGACGCGTTCCTGCGAGCCGTGGTCGACTTCGACCTGCCGGCCCACCACTTCTACGCCGTCGGCACCGCGTTCCTGCCCGGCAGCGCCGAGGCGGTCAGCAAGACCAAGGCCCGGATCGAGGAGATCGCGGCCGAAGAGGGTCTCAGCGTGCTCGGCTGGCGCGAGGTGCCCGTCGTACCCGACAGCCTCGGCGAGACCGCCAAGTCGGTCATGCCGACCTTCAGCCAGCTCTTCGTGGCCGGCGCCGGCTCGCGGCTGAGCGGCATGGCGCTGGAGCGGCTGGCGTTCTGCCTC
>DASXRJ010000042.1:0-4656 GCA_036506675.1 Nocardioides sp.
CTCGGCGCCATCGGCTTCCACCAGAGCTACACCTACTTCACCTGGCGCAACGCCAAGACCGAGCTCGAGGACTACCTCACCGAGCTGGCCACCGAGTCCGACCATGTGCTGCGGCCGAACTTCTTCGTCAACACCCCCGACATCCTGCACGCCTACCTCCAGTACGGCGGTCCCACCGCGTTCAAGATCCGGGCCACCATCGCGGCGACCGCCAGCCCCAGCTGGGGTGTGTACGCCGGCTTCGAGCTGTTCGAGCACGTGGCCGTCCGCCCGGGCAGCGAGGAGTACCTCGACTCGGAGAAGTACCAGATCCGGATCCGCGACTGGGAGGCCGCCGAGCGGGAGGGCCGCAGCCTGGCGCCGTACCTCACCCGGCTCAACGCGATCCGCCGCGCCCACCCCGCCTTCCACCTGCTGCGCAACCTCACCGTGCACCGCAGCGAGGACGACAGCGTGCTGGTCTTCAGCAAGACGGCCGGAGACGACGTGGTGATCGTGGTCGTCAACCTCGACCCGCACGGCACCCGCGAGACCATGGTCGACCTGGACCTGACCGCGCTCGGCCTCACCCCCGGCGAGTCGTTCCACGTGCACGACACGCTCGGCGGCGAGGACTGGACCTGGACCGACCGCAACTATGTCCGGCTCGATCCCGCGGTCGAGCCCGCCCACATCCTGGTGGCAAGGAGGATCCGGTGACCGAGCTCGTTCCGGCCGAGACCGCGCCGATGCCCGACTGGTTCCAGACCGCCGTCTTCTACGAGGTGCTGGTCCGCTCGTTCAAGGACTCCAACGGCGACGGGGTCGGCGACTTCAAGGGCCTGACGGAGAAGCTCGACTACCTGCAGTG
Organism: Nocardioides sp.; assembly: GCA_036506675.1. Classification (GTDB taxonomy): domain Bacteria; phylum Actinomycetota; class Actinomycetes; order Propionibacteriales; family Nocardioidaceae; genus Nocardioides. The sequence continues at coordinate 851 of DASXRJ010000042.1, forward strand.
GCTCGGGGTCGACTGCCTGTGGGTGCCGCCGTTCTTCACCTCGCCGCTGCGCGACGGTGGGTACGACGTGGCCGACTACACCGGCGTACTCCCCGAGGTCGGGACGATCGACGACTTCCACGCCTTCCTCGACGCCGCGCACGACCGCGGCATCCGGGTGATCATCGACTTCGTCGCCAACCACACCTCCGACCAGCACCCGTGGTTCCAGGCGTCCCGCACCGACCCCGACGGCGAGTACGGCGACTTCTACGTCTGGTCCGACACCGACGAGCTCTACCCCGACGCGCGGATCATCTTCGTCGACACCGAGCCGTCGAACTGGACCTGGGACCCGGCCCGCCAGCAGTACTTCTGGCACCGCTTCTACTCCCACCAGCCCGACCTCAACTACGAGAACCCCAAGGTCCACGACGCGATCCTGGAGGCGCTGAGCTTCTGGCTGGACATGGGCATCGACGGCTTCCGGCTCGACGCCGTGCCCTACCTCTACGTGCGCGAGGGCACCAACGGCGAGAACCTCCCGGAGACCCACGAGTTTCTCCGCAAGGTGCGCCGCTACGTCGACGACAACTACCCCGGCCGGGTGCTGCTGGCCGAGGCCAACCAGTGGCCGGCCGACGTCGTCGACTACTTCGGCGGCCGCGAGGAAGCCGACGGCACCCTGGTCGGAGACGAGTGCCACATGTGCTTCCACTTCCCGGTCATGCCGCGCATCTTCATGGCGGTACGACGCGAGTCGCGCTTCCCGATCTCCGAGATCATGGCGCAGACCCCGGACATCCCGCAGGGCTGCCAGTGGGGCATCTTCCTGCGCAACCACGACGAGCTGACCCTGGAGATGGTCGCCGACGAGGACCGCGACTACATGTGGGGCGAGTACGCCAAGGACCCCCGCATGAAGGCCAACATCGGCATCCGCCGCCGGCTGGCGCCGCTGCTGGACAACGACACAAACCAGATGGAGCTGTTCACCGCGCTGCTGCTCTCGCTGCCGGGCTCCCCGGTGCTCTACTACGGCGACGAGATCGGGATGGGCGACAACATCTGGCTGGGAGACCGCGACGGCGTACGCACGCCGATGCAGTGGACGCCCGACCGCAACGCCGGCTTCTCGGCCGCCACCCCGGGTCGGCTGCACCTGCCCACCATCCAGGACCCGGTCTTCGGCTTCCAGAGCGTCAACGTCGAGGCACACCTGGAGAACTCCAGCTCCCTGCTGCACTGGACCCGCCGGATGATCCACGCCCGCCGCCAGCACCACGCGTTCGGCCTCGGCAGCTTCGCCGACCTGGGCGGCTCCAACCCGTCGGTGCTGTCCTACGTCCGCGAGTACGACGACGACGTCATCCTCTGCGTCAACAACCTCTCCCGGTTCCCCCAGCCGGTCGAGCTCGACCTGCGGCCCTTCGAGGGCCGGATCCCCGTCGAGCTCCTGGGAGGCGTGCCGTTCCCCAAGGTGGGCGAGCTCCCCTACCTGCTCACCCTGGGCGCCTACGGCTTCTACTGGTTCCGCCTGATCCGCTCCACCGAAGATCTCGAGGGAGATGCTCCGTGACCCCACCGTTACCGCACGACTCCATAGCCGAGAGTCTGGCCCCGTTCTTCGAACGGTCGCGCTGGTTCGGGGGCAAGGGCCGCGCGTTCACGATCGACGGCGTACGCCGGGTGGCCGAGGTGCCAGGCGGCGTACCGGACGGACTCCGGGTGGCCGTCGACCTGGTGACACTGGCCTTCGACGACGGCGAGACCGACCTCTACCAGGTCCCGCTGGCGTTCTATCCCGAACCGCAGGACCGGCTCGACCACGCGCTCCTCGGCGAGTGGGACGACCCCGACTTCGGCCCTTCCTGGGTGTACGACGCGCCCCACGACCGCGACGCGATGGCGCTGTGGCTGCGGGCGTTCGCCGACCCCGACCCGGCCGGCGCGCTGGCCTTCCACCGGCTGCCCGGCCACGAGCTCGACCTCGACGCGCACGCGTCGCTCTACTCCGGCGAGCAGTCGAACTCGACGGTCTTCTTCGGCGACGACTCGCTGATGAAGATCTTCCGGCGGGTCACCCCCGGCGTGAACCCCGACGTCCAGGTGCACGAGGTGCTCACCCGGGCCGGCTGCGACCACGTCGCGGCGCTCTACGGCTGGCTCGACACCGTCGACGAGGAGACCGACTCTGTCGTCCAGCTGGCGATGCTGCAGCAGTTCCTGCGCACCGGCAGCGACGGCTTCGAGCTGGCCAAGGCCAGCGTCCGCAACCTCTACGCCGAGGCTGACCTGCACCCGCACGAGGTCGGTGGCGACTTCGCGGCCGAGACCGCCCGGCTCGGCGTCGCACTGGCCGAGACGCACCGGCTGCTCGCCGAGCTGTTCCCGACCCGGCTGCTGAGCCGCGAGGAGGTCGCGGAGCTCGCCCAGTCGATGCGGGACCGGCTGGCGGCGGCGACCGGCGTCGTACCCGAGCTCGAGCAGTACGCCGCCGCGGTCAGCCGCGCCTACGACAACCTGGCCGACCTCGACGACGTGGAGGTGCAGCGGATCCACGGCGACCTCCACCTCGGCCAGACGATCCGCACCGTGAAGGGCTGGAAGGTCGTCGACTTCGAGGGTGAGCCCGCCAAGCCGCTGCATGAACGACTGCTCCCCGACTCGCCCTGGCGCGACGTCGCGGGCATGCTCCGCTCCTTCGAGTACGCCCCCCACGTCGTCGAGCGCACCACCGCCGAGGGCGACGACTCCGGCGCCGCCCAGCGCGCCTACCGCGCCGAGGAGTGGATCGCCCGCAACCGCAACGCGTTCGTCGAGGCGTACGCCGGCCGCGAGCTGACCAGCGACGAGCGGATCCTGCTGGCGGCGTACGAGACCGACAAGGCGGTATACGAGACCGTCTACGAGACCCGGAACCGGCCCAGCTGGGTCGGCATCCCGCTGTCCGCCATCGCCCGCCTGGCGGGATGAGGGAGGAAGAGTCCGCGCCCGGTCCGGGTCAGGGCTCGGACCGCCACCAGGCACTAGGTTGGAAGACAGTCCATCGACAGGGAGTTGACCCACGATGACCTCAGTCCGTCCGGTCGAGCCGGCCGAGCTCGACCTGCTGGTGAACGGCGAGCACGGCCACCCCCACGCCGTACTCGGGGCACATCCCCATGCCGGCGGGGTCACCGTGCGCGTCTTCAAGCCGCTGGCCGAGTCGGTCTCCGTGCTCCACGACGGGCTCGAGACGCCGTTGACCCACGAGCACGGCGGGGTGTGGGTCGGCGTACTCCCGGTGGCGGAGGTGCCGGGCTACCGCGTGTCGGTGACCTATCCGGGCGGCCCGCCGATGACGCTGGACGACCCCTACCGTTACCTGCCCACGCTCGGCGACACCGACCTGCATCTGGTCAACGAGGGGCGGCACGAGCAGCTGTGGGAGGTGCTCGGCTCGCACGTGCGTCACTATGCCGATGACGTCACCGGGACGTCGTTCGCGGTGTGGGCGCCGTCGGCGAAGGGCGTGCGGGTCAAGGGCGACTTCAACGACTGGGACGGCCGCGAACACCCCATGCGCCAGCTCGGCCACTCCGGCGTGTGGGAGCTGTTCGTGCCCGACGTCGGGAGCGGGACGCGCTACAAGTACGTCGTCCTCGGCGCCGACGACCAGTGGCGGGAGAAGGCCGACCCGATGGCCTTCCACACCGAGATGCCGCCGATGACGTCGTCGGTGGTCTACGAGTCGGCGTACACCTGGGGCGACGGCGACTGGCTCGCCGCGCGAGACCAGATCGGCGGGGATGGCGACGCGTTCGACCGGCCGATGAGCGTCTACG
>DASXRJ010000043.1:0-47281 GCA_036506675.1 Nocardioides sp.
GCATCCGGTATGAATGAGGCATGACCTTGATCCGAGTGATTGCCCGGCCGATGCTCGCCTCGATGTTCTTCGTCGGAGCCGTCGGCGCCCTCAAGAACGCCGACGCGACGGCCGCCAAGGCCAGCAAGGTCACCGATCGTCTGGTCCCGCTGGTCGAGCGCGCGCTGCCCGCCGTACCCATCCCCCGCGACCCCAAGACCCTGGTCCGGGTCAACGCGGGCGTGCAGATCGCGGCGGCCGCCGCGCTCAGCACCGGCCGGGCGCCGCGCATTGCGTCCGGGGTGCTCGCCGCCACGCTGGTGCCGACCACACTGGCGGGCCACCCGTTCTGGGAGGAGACAGACCCGGTGGCCAAGAAAGGTCAGCGCATCCACTTCTTCAAGAACGTCTCGATGATGGGCGGCCTGCTCCTCTCCGCCGTCGACACCGAGGGCCGTCCCGGGCTGGCCTGGCGTGCGGGCCACGCGGCGAAGTCGGCCCGCAAGGAGTCCCGCCGGCTCGCCCGGACCGCCCGGCGCGAGGCGAAGCTGGCGGCCGGCAAGCTGCACTGATCGGTCCGTGGCAGGAGGGCCGCGGGCCCGGCGGAGCCGGGGGTCGTGGCGTCGTCGAGTGTCTGAGGTGCGGTCGTCGTACGCCGGTCGGGCGGCGGCCGGTCGGTAAGGTTCGGCTGTGACGACCTCGCCCGACACCGTTCTTCCCGTGGCCGACCCGTGGCCAGCTCCCCGGGTGCGCGAGCCCGTCGACCTGGTCGTGTCGCTGCCCGGTTCGAAGTCGCTCACCAACCGCGCGCTGATCCTCGCCGCCATCGCCGACGCCCCTTCCGTCGTACGCCGGTCGCTGCGGTCCCGCGACACCCTGCTGATGGCCCGGGCGCTCACCGCCCTCGGCTCGCGCGTCGACACCAGCGGCCCCGACTGGACGGTCACTCCGGCCCCCTTCACCTCCGACGCGGCGATCGACTGCGGCCTGGCCGGCACCGTCATGCGGTTCGTGCCGCCGGTGGCCGGGCTCTCCACCGGCCGGATCGACTTCGACGGCGACCCGCACATGCGCAGCCGCCCGATCGGCGAGGTGCTGGCCGCCCTGCGCGGCCTCGGCGTCGCGGTCTCGGACGGCGACACGCTGCCGTTCACCATCACCGGCTCCGGCTCGGTCCGCGGCGGCACCGTGGTGATCGACGCGTCGGCGTCCTCCCAGTTCATCTCGGCGCTGCTGCTGGCGGGAGCGCGCTTCGACGAGGGGATCGACGTACGCCACGACGGCAAGCCGGTGCCCTCGCTCCCCCACATCGAGATGACCGTCGCGATGCTGCGCCAGCACGGCGTCGACGTCGACGACTCCGACGCCAACCGCTGGTCGGTGGCGCCGGGCCCGATCAGCGCCGTCGACCACGACATCGAGCCCGACCTGTCCAACGCCGCGCCGTTCCTGGCCCTGGCCGCGGTCTCCGGCGGCGCCGTCGTGGTGCGCGACTGGCCGCGCGAGACCACCCAGCCCGGTGACGAGCTGCGGCAGATCCTGACCCTGATGGGCTGCGCGGTCGAGCTGACCGACGCCGGGCTCCGGGTCACCGGGCCCGCCGAGCTCCAGGGCGTCGACCTCGACCTGCACGACGTCGGCGAGCTCACGCCGGCGGTCGCCGCGCTCTGCGCGCTGGCGAGTACGCCGTCGCACCTGCGCGGGGTCGCGCACATCCGCGGCCACGAGACCGACCGGCTGGCCGCCCTGGCCGCCGAGCTCGGCAACCTCGGCGCCGACGTCACCGAGCAGCCGGACGGGCTCGCGATCCGGCCGGCGGCCCTGCACGGCGGGATCTTCCGCACGTACGCCGACCACCGGATGGCCCACGCCGGCGTGATCCTGGGGGCCGCTGTCGACGGCGTACTCGTCGAGAACGTCACCACGACGTCCAAGACGTTCACCGACTTTCCGGGGTACTGGGCGGGCCTGCTGTGAACCACCCCACGAAGTTCTTCCCCCCCGCTCCACTCCTCCGAACACCTTCACGGGGGCCCCGATGAACCACCCCACGAAGTTCTTCTCCCCCGCTCCGCTCCTCCGAACAACTTCACGGGGGCCCCGGTGAGCGGGCGGTACTCCGACCACGACCAGGAGCACTACGAGCGACCCCGCCGGCACACCCGGCCGCGCACCAAGCAGCGACCGACGTACGACGACGCGGTCGACGGGGTGGTCGTCACCGTCGACCGGGGCCGGTTCACGCTGCTGATCGACGGCGCGGTCGTCACCGCGATGAAGTCGCGCCCGCTCGGCCGCAAGGGGGTGGTCGTCGGCGACCGGGTCCGGGTGGTCGGCGACGTGTCCGGCATCGACGGGTCACTGGCCCGGATCGTCGAGGTCAGCCCGCGCACGACCACCCTGCGGCGTACCGCCGACGACGACGACCCCGTCGAGCGGGTGATCGTGGCGAACGCCGACCAGCTCGTCGTGGTCACCGCGCTGGCCGACCCCGAGCCCCGACCGCGGCTCATCGACCGAGCCCTGGTGGCGGCGTACGACGCGGGGCTGCAGCCGGTCCTGTGCCTCACCAAGGCCGATCTTCGCGACCCCGAGACGCTGCTGTCGACGTACCGCTCCCTCGGCGTGCCGTACGTCGTCACCCAGCGCGGCGGCGACCTCGGGCCGCTGCGCGACTGCCTGCGCGGCCGCACGAGCGTGCTGATCGGGCACAGCGGCGTCGGCAAGTCCACGCTGGTCAACGCGCTGGTTCCGGAGGCCAACCGCGAGGTCGGCCATGTCAACGTGGTCACCGGCCGCGGCCGGCACACCTCGACCAGCGCCTACCTGCTCCCGCTGCCCGAGTACGACGGCGTCGGCGGCTGGATCATCGACACGCCCGGGATCCGGTCCTTCGGCCTGGCCCATGTCGACCCCGAACGACTGATCGAGGCGTTCCCCGACCTCGACGAGATGACCGAGGAATGCCCCCGCGGCTGCACCCACGGCGCCGGCGAGCCCGAGTGCGGCCTCGACGAGGCGGTGCTCCGCGGCGACGCCGACCCCGAGCGGGTCGAGTCGTTCCGACGCCTGCTGGCCTCGCGGGAGCAAGACCCCGGCGAGTGAGTAGCCCCGCCGGTTGCGGACCGTGCCGCGGCGAGGGACCCTGGAGGTAGGGCGACGGCCCCGGTCGCCCCGCTGGAGATGACCCTCATGATCCACGCGCTCCTGCTCCGCAGCACCGATGCCACGCACGTCGCCCTGACCACGCGTCTCGAGACCGCGATCGGCCACCATCCGACGCTGGCCAGCCCCCGCGAGCACTACCCCGCGACCGACACCTTCCTGGCCAGTGCGAGTCGACATCTGGCCTCGGTGCACGCCGTACTCATTCCGGTCGTGCGCCGCCGGCTGCCGGACGGCTCGCACCGGGTCCACGAGTGGGCCCACCAGTGCAAACTCCTGGAGGTCGCGCTGGCCGCGACCAAGGCCAAGCTCTACGGCAGCGTGTACGCCGTCACGCGCCCCTGGGCCGAGATCTGGACGGAGGTACGACGCGAGCTGGCCGCCACCCTCGCGCTCGAACGACAACTGGTCGCCGACCTCTCCGAACACCTGGACGACGCCGAGCACGGTGAGCTCGTCGACCGGCTCTACCGGGCCGAGCAGCGTGCCCCGACCCGACCACACCCCTACGTGCCGCATCTGGGCATCCCGGGCCGGCTGGCGCGAGGCGTCTGCCGTCAGGTCGACCGGTTCTGGGACACCACCGAGGGCCGGATGATCCCCGAGCCGGTGCGGGTGCACGACCGTAGCCACCAGGGGCTGATGACTCAGTTCCTGCTCGGTGACCCGCACCTCGGCGAGGAGTGATCAGCCCCAGACGGCGCGGGCGCCCGCGTCGCCGGTGAACACCACCAGCACGAGCACGGCCACCGCCAGCACCGGCAGCAGCACGACGACCGGAGTGACCAGCGCCGGCACGCGGGCCTCCCGGTCCTCCGCGCCCTCGACCGGGGTCTCGTGCGGCATCACCCACCAGGCCACCACCGCGACGGCCGCGAGCACCCACACCGCGGCCTGCAGCCGGCCGGCCCACATCTCGTGGTTCTCGACGGCCGAGGTGTCGATGCCCAGCGTCTCCTTGAGGGAGTCGCCGGTCATGGCGGCCACCTGGGTGGCCAACGCGGCGAGCACGGCGATGACCGCGGTCGGCGTACGCAACAGCCAGCGCCAGCGCGTCACCAGTGCGTAGAGACCGGCGGACACGGCCGCGAGTGGCGCGAAGACCACCGCGGCATGGACCACGAGGGGATGGAGGGGGAGTCCGTTGATCGACATGGCGCGGAACCGTAGCCTCCGCACCTGTCAGCAGGCTGTGAGTCTGCTCAGCCCCAAACGGCGCGGGCGCCGGCGTCGCCGGTGAGCGCCGCCAGCACGAGTACGCCGATCGCGACCGCACCCAGCAGCGCGTTCAGCGCGAGCCGGACCACGCCGTCGCGCCCGTGCAGCCAGGCAGCCGCGACGCCGACCACGGCGAAGCCGACGGTCACCCAGGTCAGCTTGAGCGCGCGCGAGCGGTGCAGCTGGACCGAGTCGAGCGCCTTCAGCTCCGGTCGGGAGTTCAAGAAGCTGGTGCCGGTGAAGTAGGCGGCCAGGATTGCTCCCGAGCCGAGGAGCACCATCGCGAGCATGGGCCAGCGGAGCCGGTCGCGCCAGCGCGGCAGGGCGGCGTACGCCAGCGCGGTCAACGCGGCCAGCGGGCCGAAGATCACCGCCGTGTGGACCACGAGCGGGTGCAGGGGGAGACCGTTGAACTCCATGACGGTCATACGCTACGCGCGCCGCGGGGGATTTGGGCGCGACCCACGAGCCACCCCGGCGCTGGTACCCCTAACCTGTGAACCATGCCCACCGACTACACCGACGACCTGCGGCTCGCGCACGTCCTGGCCGACGACGCGGACTCGCTCACCCAGGCTCGGTTCAAGGCCCTCGACCTGCACGTGATGAGCAAGCCGGACCTGACCCCGGTCACCGACGCCGACAAGGCGGTCGAGGAGTCGATCCGGCGTACTCTCTCGCGGGTGCGGTCCCGCGACGCCGTCACGGGCGAGGAGCAGGGCTCGACCGGGCACAGCCAGCGGCGCTGGGTGATCGACCCGATCGACGGCACCAAGAACTTCGTCCGCGGCGTGCCGGTCTGGGCCACCCTGATCGCGCTGGTGGTCGACGACGAGGTGGTGCTCGGCGTCGTGTCGGCGCCGCAGCTGCAGCGGCGCTGGTGGGCGTCGATGGGCAACGGCGCGTGGACCGGCCGCTCGCTGCTCAAGGCGACGCAGTGCCAGGTCTCCGACGTACGCCGTCTCGAGGACGCCTCGCTCTCCTACTCCTCCCTCGGCGGCTGGGAACAGCGCGGCCGGCTCGACGACTTCCAGGCGCTGTCGAGGCGGTGCTGGCGCACCCGTGCGTACGGCGACTTCTGGTCCTACATGCTCGTCGCGGAGGGTGCGGTCGACCTGGCCGCCGAGCCCGAGCTGGAGGTGTATGACATGGCCGCGCTCGACATCGTCGTACGCGAGGCGGGCGGTCAGTTCACCTCGCTCGACGGCACTCCGGGGCCGTTCGGTGGCAACGCCCTGGCCAGCAACGGGCACCTGCACGAGGCGGCGCTGTCGTTCCTGGGCTCGCCCGCCGACGGCCCCGACGACCCGGACGACCCGCGGCCGGTGGCCGGGTCGGTGGCCGACCTGCGGTCGCGACGTCGTACGCCGGCGGACGACGGGCCGCCGCTCGGCTAGCTGACGTGCTCTCGGGCCGGTCGACCTCTGTTCAAACTGAACCGCACGGCACTAGCGTGACGGGTGAGACCCGGAGGAGGCCCCCATGCGCATCAACGACGTGCTCAGGTCCAAGCCGAGCCAGGACGTTGTCACCATCTCGCCAGACGCCACCGTGCGTGAGCTGATAGCCGCCCTGTCCGAGCACAACGTGGGCGCGCTGGTGGTCAGCTCCGACGGTGCGTCGGTCGACGGCATCGTCTCCGAGCGCGACATCGTGCGGCGGCTGCGCGACGACGAGGCGCTCCTCGAGCGGCCGGTCGGGTCGATCATGACCAGCCAGGTGCACACGGCCGAGGGCGGTCACGAGGTCAACCAGCTGATGCTCGTCATGACCGAAAAGCGCATCCGGCACGTCCCGATCCTCAGCGACGGGCGGCTGACCGGCATCATCAGCATCGGTGACGTGGTGAAGAGCCGGATCGGCGAGCTCGAGTTCGAGCGCGACCAGCTCGACCGCTACCTGCACCAGACGTAGCTCTTCTGCACAGAACCTTCACGAGTCGTCCGCACCAACCGGTCGCTCGCGCTCCTAGTCTCGGAGCATGCCCGAGAGCACGCCGACCCGCACGGTCCTCATCGTCGAGGACGAGCCGGTCATCAACCAGGCGATCGCCGACCGGCTGACGGCCGAGGGGTACGACGTCGTACAGGCCTGGGACGGTCCGGGGGCGGTCGCCAGGTTCGCGGAGACTGCTCCCGACCTGGTGCTGCTCGATGTGATGCTGCCGGGCTACAACGGTCACGAGGTCTGTCGCCGGATCCAGGCGGACCGGCCGGTGCCGGTGCTGATGCTGACCGCCCGCGACGACGAGGCCGACATCCTGGTCGGGCTGGGCGTGGGGGCCGACGACTACCTCACCAAGCCGTTCCGGATGAACGAGCTGGTGGCCCGGGTCGGCGCCCTGCTCCGGCGGGTCGACCGTGCGGCCGAGCTGGCCACCCGGCTGCAGGACCCGCTCACGCTGGGCAGCCTGCGCATCGACCCCGGTGCCCGGCGGGTCTGGACCGACGGTGAGGAGGTCCGGCTGACGCCGACCGAGTTCGACCTGCTGGTCTGCCTGGCCGCCGCGCCCGGCGTCGTACTCACTCGGGAGCGGCTGCTCGCCGACGTCTGGGGCTGGCCGGGTGCCTCCGGCACCCGCACGGTCGACAGTCACGTGAAGGCGCTGCGCGCCAAGATCGGGCCCGAGCTGGTGCGCACGGTGCACGGGGTCGGCTACGCGCTGGAGCCGACCCCATGAGTACGCCGTCGCCGCTCGACCAGGTGCGCTCGATCAAGGTCAAGCTCGGGCTGCTGGTCGCCGTCAGCGTCGCGCTGGCCTCGGTGCTGGCGACGATCGGCTCGGGCGGCGGCGTACCCGCGTGGCTCGGCATCCCGGTGACCATCCTGGTGGCGCTCGGCGTCACCCAGCTGCTGGCGGTCGGGATGACGTCGCCGCTGCGGCAGATGACCGCCGCGGCCCGGCAGATGGCGCGCGGCGACTACTCAGGGCGGGTCAACGCGAGCTCGTCGGACGAGGTGGGCGAGCTGGCGCGGGCGTTCAACCGGATGGCCGAGGACCTGGCCACCGTCGACCGGCAGCGCCGCGAGCTGGTGGCCAACGTCAGTCACGAGCTGCGGACCCCGCTGACGGCGCTGACCGCCGTACTCGAGAACCTCGTGGACGGCGTCGCCCAGCCCGACCCGGCCTCGCTCCGGGCCGCGCTGGAGCAGGCCGAGCGGCTCGGAGCCCTGGTCACCGACCTGCTCGACCTCTCCCGGGTCGATGCCGGGAAGGCGCCACTGGCGCGGGAGGCCGTGCCGGTCGGCCCGCTGCTCGAAGGCGCGGTGGCCGAGGCCCGGGTGACCGGCCGCGAGGTGGGGTACGACGTCCGCGTGGAGCCGGCCGACCTCACCGCCCAGGGCGACCCGGCTCGGCTGCGCCAGCTGGTCGCCAACATGCTCGACAACGCGTCGCGGCACAGCCCCGCCGGCGGGGTGATCACGGTGTCGGCCACCGGCGGGACCGGCGAGTGGCGGCTCGAGATCGGCGACCAGGGCCCCGGCATCTCCCCGGCCGACCGCGAGCGGGTCTTCGAGCGCTTCGGCACGCTCAGCGACTCCGAGGGCGGGGGCGGCACGGGGCTTGGCCTGGCCATCGCCCGCTGGGTCACCGACCTGCACGACGGCGTGATCCGCTTCGTCGACCCGGCTCCGGGCGGCTCGGGTGCGTGTGTGCGCGTCGACCTGCCGTTGCAGCCCCGGCGGGCCCGGCCCGCACCTGCCGACGTACCGGGCGCATTGCCGGCCGCATCGCCGAGCGCATCGCCGAGCGCATCGCCGAGCGCATTGCCGGGCCCGCTGCCCAGCCCGTCCACCGCACCCAGCAGCAAGGAGCCGGCCGTGCCTGTCCCGAATCCTCCCGCTCCCCACGAGACCGACGGTGCCGGGTCGACGCCGCCCCGCACACCAGGACCCGTGGGGTCGGCGGTGCCGCAGCAGTCCGGACTCGACCTGCTCTTCGGGAGCTTCTGGCCGGAGGAGGGCCTGCCCGGCAACGTGCGGGTACTGCTGGCCAGCCTCGCGGTCGGCCTGCTGGCCGGGGTGGTGCTTCCGTTCCGGGAGATCGGCGTCGGGACCTTCGTCGTACTCCTGGCCGCGGGTGCCGCCGTGCTGTGGAGCGGCCGCCACCGCCGCGACCCGTTCACGCTCGCCTGCGCCGGGCTGTGCGTGCTGCTCGCGTCGGTGACGATGCTGCGCGACGCGGACTGGCTCGTCGCCCTCTGTCTCCTCACCGGCGCCGCGGTCTGCGGGGTGGGGCTGGTCTGCGGGCGGTCGCTGCCGGCGTTCGTGCTGGCCGGGGTGGCCTGGCCGTTGGCCGGGCTGCGCGGCCTGCCGTGGCTGGGCCGCAGCCTGCGGGTCCTGACCGGACTCGGCAACGGGCCGGCGATGCTGCGCACCGCGCTGTGGTCGGTACTCGGCGTCGGCGTCTTCACCCTGCTCTTCGCCTCGGCCGACGCGCTGTTCGCCGAGTGGGCGTCGGCGGTCTTCCCCGATCTTCAGGTGGACTCGTTCGTGCTGCGCGCGTTCGTCACGGTGGCGGTCGGCGGCGTGGTGCTGGCGGCGGCGTACGTCGGTCTCAACCCGCCTCGCGTGGAGCCGGCCTTGACCGGGGCCCGACCGGTGACCCACCGGTTCGAGTGGCTCGCGCCGGTGCTGCTGATCGACGGCGTGTTCGCACTCTTCCTGATCGCCCAGGCGACCGTGATCTTCGGCGGCCACGGCTACCTCGAGCGGACCACCGGCGTGACGTACGCCGACTACGTCCACCAGGGCTTCGGCCAGCTCACCTTCGCGACCGCGCTGACCCTGCTGGTCGTCTGGGCGGCCGCGCGCAAGGCCTCGCGGGAGACCCCGCGGGACCGGGCCTGGATCCGCGGGTCGCTGGGCCTGCTCTGCGCGATGACGCTGGTGGTGGTGGCGTCGGCGCTCTACCGGATGCACGTCTACCAGCAGGCCTACGGCTTCACCCGGTTGCGCCTGCTCGTCGACGTGTTCGAGGGTTGGCTGGGACTGCTGGTGGTGGCCGTGATGGTCGCCGGCCTGATCCGGCGGACCGGGTGGCTGGCGCGGCTGGCTCTGCTCAGCGGCGCGACCCTGCTGGTCGGGCTGGCCGCCCTCAACCCCGACGGCTGGATCGCGAAGCAGAACATCGACCGCTTCCACGAGACCGGCCGGGTCGACTGGGACTACCTGCGCGGTCTCTCCGCCGACGCCGTACCCACGCTGGCCGCGCTGCCGGCCGACGAGCGTCGCTGCGCCCTGTCCGAGGCGTCGATCGGCACGGACGACTGGCTCGAATGGAACCTCGGCCGGTCCCGGGCCCGCGACCTCGTCGGGTCCGGCCCGGCGGGCACGCCGGTCGGCCCGGGCGAGTGCCTGGAGCGGCCCGCGGACTCGGTCGTGAGATAGTCGGACACCATGGAGAAGCCTGAGATCGACTTCGTCGACCCCGAACCGCCCACCGACCTCGTCGTCACCGACCTCACCGAAGGTGACGGTCCCGAAGCCGGACCCGGCTCGACGGTCTCGGTGCACTACGTCGGCGTGGCCCACTCGACGGGCGAGGAGTTCGACGCGTCGTACAACCGGGGCGCGCCGCTGCAGTTCCGCCTCGGCGTCGGGCAGGTCATCTCCGGCTGGGACCAGGGCATCCAGGGCATGAAGGTCGGCGGTCGCCGCCAGCTCGTCATCCCGCCCCACCTCGCGTACGGCGACCGTGGTGCCGGTGGCGTCATCAAGCCCGGCGAGACCCTCATCTTCGTCTGCGACCTGATGGGCGTCAGCTGACGTAGAGCGGACGTCGTCGGGGTAGTCCGTGACGTTCCTGCCATCCCTGACGGCGTGTCGCTGACAGTTTCGTCACGGACTACCCCGCCGCTGTCGCTACCCGCACCGAACGGTCGTGGACGGTGACGACATCACCGGGGACGAGCTGACGGCCGCGGCGGGTCTCGACAGCGCCGTTGACGAGTACGACGCCCGAGGCGAGCAGGGGCTTGGCGTCGGCGCCGGTGTCGACCAGGTCGGCGAGCTTGAGGAACTGACCGAGCCGGATCGACTCGTCGCGGATGTAGACAGTCATCGGATCACCACCGAGGTCGCATGGATGAGTACGCCGACGAGGCCGCCGACGATCGTGCCGTTGATCCGGATGAACTGCAGGTCTCGACCCACGTGCAGCTCGATCCGCCGGGCGGCTTCCTTGCCGTCCCAGCGCTCGATCGTGTGGGTGATGACCGCGGTCACCTCGGCGCCGTACCGCGACACGGCGAAGACCGCGAGATCGGCGGCCAGCCCGTCCATCCGCTCCCGCAGAGTCGGGTCCGCGGTGAGCCGCTTCGCGAACGCCTGCACCTCGGCGGTGAAGCGGTCCCGGACCGGCCCCGCCTCGTCGCGCAGGCCGGACAGCAGCGCGTTGCGGAACGCCTTCCACAGGGACACCGAGGTCGCGATCACCTGCGGGTGATCGAGGACCCGCTCCTTGAGGCGTTCGGCGCGGGCCTGGGTGTCGGGGTCGGTGAGCAGGTCGCGAGCCAGCTGGGCCAGCATCGAGTCCAGCGCTTCACGGGCGTGGTGGCGCGGGTCGCGCCGGATGTCGTCGAGCCAGCGGATCGACTCGGCGTGCAGCCGGTGGGTGACCGCCTCGTTGAGGCGCGCCGGCGCCCACCAGGGCGCGCGCTCGGAGAGCACCTCGGAGAAGGTCTCCTCGTTCGCCTCGAGCCAGCGCTGCAGCTCCTCCAACGCCAGGTCGACGACACCGTGGTGGAGGTCGTCGCGCACGGCCTCGAGCAGGAAGGTGCCGATGATCGGCGCCACCGGCTCCTCGCGGAACCGCGGCACCAGCAGCTGCTCGACCAGCTCCACGATGTGGTCGTCGCGCACCTTCGACAACCCGATCACGGCCAGCTCGGTGACCTCATCGACGACCCGGCGCGCGTTGGCCGGGTCGGAGGCCCAGGTGCCGGCCCGCATCGAGATGTCCGCCAGCGCGACCCGGTCGCGGATGATCTGCTCGTGCAGGAAGTTCTCGCCGACGAACTCCTCCAAGCCCTTGCCGAGCTCGTCCTTGCGCTTGGGGATCAGGGCGGTGTGCGGGATCGGCAGGCCGAGCGGGTGCTTGAACAGCGCGGTGACGGCGAACCAGTCCGCCATCGCACCCACCATCGAGGCCTCCGCCCCGGCGTTGACGAAGCCGAGGAACCCGTGGCTGCCCAGCGTGGCGACGTACACGATCGCGGCGAAGAGCAGCAGGGAGACCGCCAGCGACCGCATCCGCCGCAGGCCCGCCCGGCGGGCGGCGTCGGCTTCGGGTTCGGGCGTGACCATCGCGAGAGTTGCCATCGCCAACGATTCTGTCAGGCCCCGGGTCTCAGGCAGGGCGCGGAGGTTCGCTCACCGCGTGGTCGCCGACCAGCAGCGTCGGCGTGACGCCGGGCACGACCATCACCTGCACGGGCGAGCCGACCGGGTGCCGCACCGAGTGCGGCTGCCACGACCGCAGCGTCTGGCCGGACGGCAGCCGGACCGTGTGCAGCACGAAGGCGCCGTGGTATTCGACCGAGGTCACCTCCGCGACCTTCTGGGCGCTCGTGCTCGGGGCGACCAGGGCCACCTCGTGCGGCCTGAGTACGACGTCCACGTCGGCGTCCACCTCGCCCCAGCCCGGGACCGTCGAGACCACGCCGATCTCACACGTCAGCAGCGCGTGGTGCACGTGCGCCCGCAGGAAGTCCGCGTCACCCATGAACGACGCCACGAACCGAGTCGCCGGCCGCTCGAAGACCTCCTGCGGCGTGCCGACCTGCTCGATCTCGCCGTCGCGCATGACCACCACCCGGTCGCCGATCGACAGCGCCTCGGTCTGGTCGTGGGTGACCAGCACCGCGGTGGTGCCGGTCTCGCGCAGGATGCCGACAACCTCGGCCCGCACCTGCGCGCGGAGGTTCTCGTCGAGCGAGGAGAACGGCTCGTCCAGGAGTACGACGGCCGGCCGCGGCGCCAGCGCGCGGGCCAGTGCCACCCGCTGCTGCTCGCCACCGGACAGCTCGTGCGGATAGCGACCGGCCAGGTGACCCAGCCGGACCAGGTCCAGCACCTCACGCACCCGCGCGTCCCGCTCGGCCCGGGGCAGCCGGTGGATGCCGAAGGCGACGTTGCGGGCGACGGTCAGGTGCGGGAACAGCGCGTGGTCCTGGAAGACCAGCCCGACCCGGCGCTTCTCCGGCTGCACGAACCGCGCGCCGTCGGCGACCACGTCGTCGGCGATCCGGATCCGCCCGGAGTCGGGGCGCTCGAGGCCGGCGATCAGCCGCAGCGCGGTCGACTTGCCGCAGCCCGACGGGCCGATCACCGTGACGAGCTCGCCGGTGTCGACGGTCAGGTCGAGTGACTTCGCCGCGACCACGGCGCCGTACGACTTGGAGACGCCGTCGAAGACGACCGCGGGATTGCTCATCGGCGCGACTCCCGGTTCGACGGCCGGTTCGACGGCCGGCTCGACAGCCGGTCCGGACGTCGTACGGCGCGGTCGGCGGCCCGCACCTGGCGGAACAGCAGGAACACCGGGATCACCGCCAGCGCCACGATGATCAGCGCTGGCAACGCCGCCAGGCCCCACAGGTTCTCCTTCGCCAGCTGCCAGACCCACACCGACACCGTAGTGAAGTTGATAGGACGCAGGAACAGCACCAGGGGCAGCTCCTTGATCGCGTCGATCGCCACCAGCACCACCGCGACGGCGACCCCCGGCCGGACCAGCGGCGCGTGCACCCGGCGCAGCACCCGGAACGGCCCCGCGCCCAGGCTCATCGCGCTCTGGGTCACCGACGCGGAGAGCTTGGCGTACGACGCGTCGACCGCCTGGTACGCCGGCCCGAGGAACCGGACGGCGTACGCGAACAGGATGCCGGCCACCGACCCGGTGACCACGAGCCCGGTGCCGCCGGGTACGCCGATCGCCTTCAGCCCGTCGTCGGCGTACTTGAAGAGCAGGAGGGTGCCGATGCCGATCACCGCACCGGGTACGGCGTACCCGAAGGTGGTCAGCTGGGCCGCTGCCCGCACCACGCGACCACCGCCGAGACGGAGCGCATGCCCGATCAGCAGCGCCAGCGCGACGCAGCTGGCGGAGGCGATCGCAGCCACCACGAGCGAGTTGACCAGGGCCTGCAGGAAGTCGGTGCCGAGCGCGTTCTGGCCGCGCGCCGCGGTCGGCTCCAGCGCCCACCCGGCCAGCCGTCCGACCGGCACGAACACGCTGGCCGAGAGCGCGGCCAGGCAGGCGAACAGCGCGAGCAGACCCCGGCCCGGCCCCAGCCGCTCGGGCTGCAGGCCGGTCCCCCGGCCCCCTCGCTGGGTGAACCGGGCCCGCCCGCGCATCAGCCGCTCACCGGCCAGCACGGCCACCGCGAACAGCATCACCAGCGACGCCAGCTGGGCGGCCGAGGCGAAGTCGTAGGACCCCTTCCAGACCAGGTAGACGCCGACGGAGACGGTCTGCACGCCGAAGTACTGCACGGTTGCGAAGTCGGTCAGCACCTCCATCAGCACCAGCGCGAGCCCGGCGGCCAGCGACGGCCGGGCCAACGGCAGCAGCACCCGGAAGAACGCCCGCGCGCGGCTCGCGCCGAGGGTCCGCGCCGCGTCGTACGTCGTGGGGGCCTGCTCGGCGAACGCCGCCCGCGCCATCAGGTAGACGTAGGGATAGAGCGTCAGCGACATCACCACGATGCAACCCGGCAGCGAGGTCAGGTGCAGCTCGAAGCCGGAGCCCGTGTTCGAGCGGAGCCATTGCTGCACCGGCCCGGCCGCGTCGAAGGTGGAGAGGAAGACGAAGCCGAGGATGTACGCCGGCATCGCCAGCGGCAGCACCAGCAGCCAGACCATGACGCCGCGGCCCCAGAAGTCGTACGCCGTCACCAGCCAGGCCAGGCCGACCCCTAGCACCAGCGTGCCGGCGCCCACGCCGAGCATCAGCAGCAGCGTGGTGACCACCATGTCGCCGAGGTTGGCCGGCAGCGTGCCGAACGCGCCGCTGCTCACGTCGGCCAGCACCGCCAGCACCGGCGCCGCGACCAGCACCGCGACCACGACCACGAACGCCGACCAGCCGGTCCGGCCGCGCGCGACGGGGCGGCGGGACCGGATCGGGGCGAGGGTGGCGAGGGTGGCGGCGGTGCCGGCGGGTTGGGACATGTTGGGTGCGGCGACCTACTGGTAGCCGGCCTCCTGCAGCAGCTCGAGGGCCTTGGCGTTGTCGGCGCCGTACGCCTCGGCGTCCAGGGTCATCGGCTTGAAGGTGCCGAACGACGCGGCGATCTCGTCGGGCTGCACGTCGGGGTTGACGGGGTACTCGTGGTTGCCCTCCATCAACGCGGTCTGGCCCTTGGTGGCCAGCCACTCGATGAGCTCCTGGGCCTGGTCCTTGTTGTCGCTGGTCGCGACCACGCCGGCGCCGGAGATGTTCACGTGGGTGCCGGCACCCTCCTGGGAGGCCCAGTAGAGCTTGACGTTGAGGTCGGGGTGGTCCTGCAGCTCGCGGGCCAGGTAGTAGTGGTTGATCAGCGCGACGTCGCAGGTGCCGGCGTCGACGGCCTCGATCAGCAGTACGTCGTTGGCCATGATCTGGACGTCGTTGGCGACCCAGCCCTTGACGATCTCCAAGGTGCGGTCCTCGCCGTACAGGTTGATCAGCGAGGCGACCAGCGAGACCTGGTAGGCCTCGCTCTCGTCGCGCATGCAGATCCGGCCCTTCCACTTCGGATCGGCGAGGCCGGCGTACGTCTCCTTGGCGTCGAGCTCCGAGGGCTGCACGTTGTCGGGGTTGTAGAGCACCGTGCGGGCCCGCAGCACGAGTCCGAACCAGCGGTTCTGCGGGTCGCGGTACTGCTGGGGTACGGCGGTGTCGAGGGTGCTGCTGTCGACGGGCGCGAGCACCCCCTGCTCGGCGGCGTTCCAGAGGTTGCCCGCGTCGACGGTGAGGTAGACGTCGGCGGGCGAGTCCCTGCCCTCGGCCTTGATCCGCTCGAGCAGCTCGGCGTTCTCCCCGCCCAGGAAGTCGACGGAGATGCCGGTCTCCTCGGTGAACTGCTTGAAGACCTCCTCCGAGCCGTAGTGGCGGGCCGAGTAGACCTGCAGGTCGGCGGGCTGGTCGAAGATGCCGCAGCCGGCGGTCGCCAGCAGTCCGGCCAAGCACAGGCCAGCGGCGAGGTGGGAGAAACGCCCTAAGGCGGACAGGCGCATGTGCGAGAACTCCTGGGGGAAGGGGGCATGGACGCTCGAGTGGCAACTAAGGGGAGCCTAACCCGAGCGTCGTACGCCGTCACACCGGCCGTCCGTTCCGCGCCGTTCGTCCGTGCTGGCGTCGCCGCCGTGGCACACTGCGCGCATGTCCGGCTCAGAACCCTCCCGCCCCACGCGCACCGTGATCACCTTCGGCACCTTCGACGTCTTCCACGTCGGTCACCTGCGGGTCATCGAGCGGGCCGCTGCGCTCGGGAACCGGCTCGTGGTCGGCGTCTCCGCCGACGCGCTCAACGTGCGCAAGAAGGGCCGCGCGCCGGTCTTCAGCGAGGGCGAGCGGATGGAGATCGTGGCCGCGCTGCGGTTCGTGGACGAGGTGTTCCGCGAGGACAGCCTCGAGCAGAAGCGGGACTACATCCTCGAGCACCGGGCCGACGTACTCGTGATGGGTGACGACTGGGCCGGCAAGTTCGACGAGTTCCGCGACATCTGCGAGGTCGTCTACCTCCCGCGCACGCCTGCGATCTCGACCACGGCTGTGATTGAGAAGATCTCGGGGATTGGCTGACGGTGGGGTTGGGTATGTTCGTGCCTGACCTCGCCCATGCCAGGGCGCAGAAATCGGGGGCTCTACTTCATTTGTTCCCCACGAAATGTTCGGAGCGAACTCACATGCGACGCACTATCGCCGCGAGTCTGCTGGCTATGGTCACGGTTTCCGCCGGGCTGACCAGCCAGACCGCAACTGCCCAGGCCGGCCATGCCGGCACCCCGAGCGACCAGGCCTCGGAGGTCGCTGCCTCCCAGGTCGCCGATGCGCTCGGTCTCGCGACCAACGATCGGGCCTCTGCCACCAAGACCGGCATCGAGCGCCAGGACTACTCCCTCCAGCTGGCGAGCATGTTCGCCGGGTACCACCAGCTCGACGCCGCCGGCAAGCGCAACGCCGACGCCGCGCTGGGTCGTCCGACCCAGGGCGCGTCCGACCCGTACCACGACGGCTACAGCGTTCACGAGGCCACGCCGATCTGCGGCAGCCACGTCTGCGTGCACTACGTGAAGTCCACCACAGACGCCCCGCCGCTGACCGACGGCAACGCCGACGGCATACCCGACTGGGTGCGTCACAACCTCGACGTCATGGAGAGTGTCTGGGGCTACGAGGTCAACAAGCTCGGCTACCGGGCGCCGGCCAAGGACATCAACGCGCCGCACCACGGCCCCGACGGTCGCTTCGACGTCTACCTGGCCAACCTCGGTGACCAGAGCCTCTACGGCTACTGCGCCCCCGAGTGGCGCGTCGGCAGCCAGAAGAACCGTGCGTCGGGCTTCTGCGTGCTCGACAACGACTTCTCGACCGCCGAGTTCGGCGCCCCGCCGAACAACAGCCTCCGGGTGACCGCCGCTCACGAGTTCTTCCACGCCATCCAGTTCAACTACGACTACAACGAGGACCACTGGATCATGGAGGTCTCCTCGACCTGGATGGAGGAGCGGTACGCCGACGACGTCAACGACAACCGGCAGTACATCGACTACGGCCAGGAGAAGAAGCCCGGTATCCCGCTGGACGTCTTCCAGAGCAGCGGCCTGGCGCAGTACGGCAACTGGGTCTTCTTCGAGCGGCTCACCAAGAAGTACGGCTTCGGTGCGGTCAAGAACATCTGGAGTCGTCTCGACGGCACCAACGGCAAGCCCAACAACTACTCGATCCAGGGCGTGAAGAACTTCCTGAAGTCGAAGGGCATGGCCTTCCCGAAGTTCTACGCGTGGTTCGGCGCCGGCAACATCTTCCCGAAGACGTTCTACTCCGAGGGCGCCGCGACGGCGTACCAGCCGGGCGCGCCGATCGCCAAGGCCTGGCGCTTCACCTCGAGCAAGCGGTACCTCTCCCCGCAGAAGACCACCCTGCAGCACCTGAGCAACCGCAACTTCGCGTTCCTGACCGACGCCACGCTGACCGGCACCTGGCACCTGAAGATCAAGGTCAACGGCCCCGGCATCGCATCGGGTACGGCGGCCCAGGTGATCGTGGTCAGCAAGAGCGGCAAGCTGATCCCGAAGATCGTGAAGCTCGACAGCAAGGGTGACGGCAAGATCATCGTCAACTTCTCCGGAGGCACCATCGCGGGCGTTTCGCTCACGCTGGCCAACGGGTCGACCCGGTTCCACTGCAACAAGGGCACGGCCTACTCCTGCCACGGAACCCCGCTGGACAACAACCGGAACTTCTCGTTCTCCGCTGTCGCGGCACGCTGATCCCGGTCTGACGTAACACCGTTTCGCGAGCCCCGCATCCCGTCATCCGACGGGGTGCGGGGCTCGTTCCAGCTGCCCTGACCGGCCACCGGATTGGCCCACCCATCTCGGGCCCGATTGGCGCAGCGTGGGCGCCAATCAACCACCTAGTCTCATGCCGTGACCGCAGTCGACCCCACGCCCGCCACGGCCTCCGCCACCCCCACGTCCCACGGAACCCTCTCGGTGCCCCAGGGCGCCGCGCTGACCCTGGGCGCCGTCCTCGGGACCGGCGTCCTCACGCTGCCGGGCCTGGCCGCCGACGTCGCGGGCCCCGCCTCCCTGGTGGCCTGGCTGGCCCTGGTGCTGCTGTCGGTCCCGCTCGCCACCACGTTTGCCGCACTCGGCTCCCGGCTGCCCGACGGCGGCGGGATCTCGACGTACGCGCGGCACGCGTTCGGCGACCGGGCGTCGACGGTGATCGGCTGGTGCTTCTACTTCGCGATCCCGCTGGGCGCACCACCCGCCGCGGGCTTCGCGGGTGCGTACGTCGCCGACGCGGTCGGGGGCGGCCGGAACACCCAGCTGGTCACCTGTGCGGTGCTGATCGCGATCGTCGCGGCGATGAACTTCGTCGGCATCCGGGTCTCGGGCTCGGTCCAGCTGGTGATCGCCGGCTGCCTCGCCGTACTCCTCGCGCTGGCCACGCTCGTCTCACTGCCGCACGCGGACCTGGACAACCTGACGCCGTTCGCTCCGTTCGGCTGGGGCGCGGTCGGGTCGGCGGCCGCCCTGCTGGTGTGGGCGTTCGCGGGCTGGGAGGCGGTCAGCTCGCTGTCCGGCGACTACCGGAACCCGCGCCGCGACATCCCGCGCGCGACCGCGGTCGCCGTCCTTCTGATCGGCGTGCTCTACCTCGGCGTCGCGTTCGCCACGGTCGCGGTGCTCGGCGACCATGCCGGCCCGGCGCCGCTCTCGGACCTGCTGGTGCTCGGGTTCGGCCCGGCGGCCCGGCCGCTGACGACGCTGATGGCGGTGCTGCTCTCGCTGGGTGCGATGAACGCCTACTTCGCCGGCAGCGCCCGGCTGGGCGCAGCCCTCGGCCGCGACGGCTCGCTGCCGGAGTGGTTCGCCCAGGGCTCGGCGGCGGGCTCGGTGCCCCGGCGGTCGCTCGTCGCGGTGACGGCGCTGTCGCTGGGCACTCTGCTGGTCATCGGCCTCACCGACCTGCCGCTGGAGTCGACGCTGCTGCTGACCACCGGCGCCTTCACTCTCGTGTACGTCGTCGGTACGGCGGCCGCGATCCGGCTGCTCCCGCGCTCGACCTGGGTGTGGCGCTGTGCCGTCGTGTCGAACGTTTCGACGCTGGCGCTGCTCTGGATGACCGGAGTCCACCTGGCCGCCGCACTGGTCATCGCCGCCGCGGCGCTGGCCTGGAGCTTCAGGCGTCGAGGGCGTGTCTCTCCTGATCCTCTGCCGGCGCGCAGCAGGCAATGGGGCTAGGAGACACGCCCTGACAGCCGCGCCAGCCGCCTGAGGCCGGGCTCGATCGTCTCGGTCACGACCGCGCCGTACCCGAAGACCAGGCCGTCGCGACCGCCCTCCCCCGCCGTGTACGACGCCACCGAGTCCACCGCGATCCCCTCCTCGGCGGCCCGGGCCGCGATCCCGATCCCGTCGTCGAGGAACACGGCCAGGTGGAGCCCGGCCGCGGACGGGATCGGGCGCAGGCCGAGGTGCTCCCCGATCGCGTCGGTGAGCAGGGCCCGGCGAGCGGCGTACACCTTGGCGGCCTTGCGGATGTGCCGCGCCAGCAGGCCCTCCTCGATGAACCTCGCCAGGGCCGCCTGGGTCGGGGTCGAGCCGTGGGAGTCGGCGAGCTGGCGGGCCGCCCGCAGAGCCGACCGCAGCGACGGCGGCGCGACCAGGTAGCCGGCTCGCAGCGAGGGCAGCAGCGACTTGGAGAAGGTGCCGACATAGATCACCCGACCGGCGGCGTCGAGCCGGTGCAGGGTGTCGAGGGGGCGTTCAACGAAGCGGAACTCGCTGTCGTAGTCGTCCTCGATGATGGCGGTGTCGTGGGTGGCGGCGTACTCGAGCAGGGCCTGGCGCCGGGCCAGCGACATCGGCGGGCCGAGCGGGAACTGGTGCGACGGGGTCGTGAAGACCAGCCTGGTGCGGGCCGGCAGCCGGCTCACCACGAGCCCCTCGTCGTCGACCGGCACCGGCACCACCCGGGCGCCCGCCAGCGCGAAGACGTCACGGGCGAACGGGTAACCGGGATCCTCCACCGCCACCAGGTCGCCGGGCTCCAACAGCACCCGGGCGATCAGGTCGAGCGCCTGCTGGGTGCCCTGGGTGGCGATCACATCGTCGGGGTCGGCCGTCACGCCCCGCGAGTAGGCGAGGTAGCGGGCGATCGCCCCGCGGAGCCGGAGCGGACCGGCGGGGTCGGCGTACGTTCCGGGGGTGTCGCCTCCGAGCCGCCACTCCGAGGCGAGCATGCGGCGCCAGCTGTCGAACGGGAACAGAGCCGCGTCGGGGATGCCGACCCGGAAGTCGTAGCGCGGCACCGGCTGCCCGCCGCTGACCGGAGATGGCTCCCACTGCCACGACCGGCGGGGACGCAGCACGCCCTTCCGTCCGGCGCCCGAGGGCCGGGTCACCACGTCGGAGACGAACGTCCCCGCGCCCACCCGCGCCTCGAGGTAGCCCTCGGCGGTGAGCCGTTCGTACGCCGTCGCCACCGTGTTGCGCGCGATCCCGAGGTCACGGGCCAGGGCCCTCGTCGGCGGCAGCCGGTCGCCGGCCCGCAGCCTGCCGGAGCGCACGGCGTCGAGGAGTGCCCGGTAGAGCGCGCTCGCCCGGTCGCTGCGTCCGCTCAGGTCGACGGTGAGATCCACGGGGCCAGGGTGTCATTGGACCGGACGAAACGGAAGGCGTCGGTGGGTGAGCGGGCCAATCGGGGTGTCGGTTTCCCCGGATATCCGGGGAAACTGTCGGTTGTCAGGTGTTGCAACCCCTGACAACCGTCAGGACTCCCTGACCAGCCCGCCCAGGCCCGCCCCGGGCTGACCCGAGCTGACCCGGGCTGACCCAGCCGCCCACGAACCGCCCAGACCAGGCACAGCGATCGGCCTCGTGTCGACCGGCCGGCTGAGCTACCGGTCGGAGCCGGCTCCACCGGCGTCGGCGGTCAGCTCCGCGAGGGTCGGCGGGTCGGCACCGGGCCGGGACACGGTGATCGCGGCCGCCCGGTTGGCCTGGTCGAGTACCGGTCGCCACCCCTCGGGCGTCAGGCTCGCGAGCTCCGCGCGGCGGGCGGCTCCGGCGAGGTCGCGTTCGAGCAGCCCGTGCAGCAGGGCCGCACAGAACGAGTCGCCCGCGCCGATCGTGTCGGCCACGCGCACCGGGCCGGCGGGCGCCTCGACCCGGCCGGCGGCGGTGTGGCAGACCGCACCGCGGGCGCCCCACGTGACCACCACCGCGCCGGCACCGAGCTCGAGCAGGTGCTCGGCCGCCGCGTCGACCGGGCGGTCCGGGTAGAGCATCAGCAGGTCCTCATCGGACGCCTTGACCACGTCGCTGACGGCCACCAGCCCCTCGATGCGGCTCAGCAGCGCCGCGTCGACGCCGGTGGCGGCCGGGCGGGCGTTGAGGTCATAGCTCACCGTCGCGGTCCCCCGCAGCGCCGCCACGGTGTCGGCGACCGCCGCGGCCCCGGGCATGAGTACGGCGCCCAGCGACCCGGTGTGCACCAGCGACGGGGGCGGGTCGAGCTCGGGCGGTCGGACGTCCCACACCAGGTCAAAGGTGTACGACGCCGCGCCGGACTCGTCGAGGCTGGCCAGCGCCGACGACGTACGCACGCCGGGACTCGACTCCCCCACCAGCGCGACGCCGGCGCCCGCGAAGTGCCGCCGCAACACCGCACCCAGTCGGTCGTCCCCGAGGCTGGTGGCCAGGTCGACCCGATGCCCGAGCCGGGCCAGCGCGACGGCGACGTTGGCCGGGCTGCCACCGGCGTGCTCGGCCACCGACCCGTCGGCGTACCGGACGATGTCGACGAGGGCCTCGCCGACCACGAGCACGCGGGGTGGGGTCATGGCCCGATCGTCGCTGTCGAGCCCGGCCGGCACAAGTCCGAAGCTTGTCGGTCAGTCGGCCAGTCGGCCGGGCCACCCACCGACCAGCCGTGGAGCTAGCCGCCGAGCAGGGTGAGCAGCCGGGCCACCTCGGCGGTGACGGCGTCGCGGCCGGGGCCGAGGTACTTGCGCGGGTCGACCAGGCGCTCGTCGGCCAGCGCGGTCCGGACCGCGGCGGTGAGGGCCGCGTTGAGGTGGGTGGCGATGTTGATCTTGGTCATGCCCGCGGCGACCGCGCTCACCAGCCCGGCGTCCGGTACGCCGGAGGACCCGTGCAGCACCAGCGGAACCGGTACGGCGGCCGCCAGCTCGGCGATCAGCTCGTCGTCGAGTACGGCGTCGCGGGTGGTCATCGCGTGCGAGGACCCGACGGCCACGGCCAGCGCGTCGACGCCCGTCTGCGCGACGTACTCGCTCGCCTCCGACGGCTTGGTGCGCACCCCAGGCGCGTGGACGCCGTCCTTGCCGCCGACCTCGCCCAGCTCGGCCTCGACCCAGACGCCCCGCGAATGACAGAACGCCGCCACCGAGGCCGTCGTCGTCACGTTGGCGGCGTAGTCGAGCGCGGAGCCGTCGTACATCACCGACCCGATGCCGAGCGCGACCGCAGACTCGATCAGGTCGACATCCATCGCGTGGTCGAGGTGCACGCACACCTCCGCGGACGACGCCGAGGCGATGGCCAGGCACGCGCCCGCGATGGGGGCGAGCGAGCCGTGGTAGGCGACGGTGTTCTCCGAGATCTGCAGGACCACCGGCCGGCCGGCCCGCTCTGCCCCGGCGACGATCGCCTCGGCCAGCTCGAGCTGGATGACGTTCATCGCGCCGACCCCTCGGCGGCCGGCCCGTGCGGGGGCCAGGATCGAGGCCATGGGGACCAGGGGCATCTCAGGCTCCGATCGTGAGTGAGTCGACGGTCGCGACAGCGACCTGCGTGGCCCAACGGCGGTAGGCCGCCAGGTCGACCTCGCCTGCGACCGGCGTCAGCACCGCCGCGGCTCCCAGCGCCACCGCGTGGGAGAGGATCTCCGGCCAGGACAGGCCGTGCGCGAGCCCGCGGGCCACCCCGGCCGCGGTGGCGTCGCCGGCCCCGGTCGGGTTGCCGTCGACGGTCTCGGGCGGCCGCGCCCACCAGCACTCCTCGGCGGTCGCGGCGAGCAGCCCGTCGGGGCCGAGGGTGACCACCACGGGGGCACCGGTCCGGGCGACCAGGCCCCGCGCGGCGGCAGCCACGTCGGAGAACGCGTCGGTGCCGAGCAGGCGGCCGAGCTCGTCGGCATTGGGCATGAGTACGCCGCCACCGGTCGCCGCGGCGGCCCTCAGCGGCTCGTTGTCGAGGTCGAGCACCACCGGAAGGCCGGCGTCGGCCGCCAGCCGGCCCAACCGGGCGGGCAGCTCCGGCGAGAGCCCACCCGCCAGGCTCCCGGACACGACCAGGGCGCTGGCGTCGGGCAGATGTGCGGACACCAGCTCCTCGAGCAGGGCCTGGGCGCCGTCGTACACAAGGGGGCCGGGCTCCCACAGCGAGGTCGACTCGTCGCCGTGGACGACGAGAGTACGCCGGACCCTCGGCAGCAGCGGCGGGAAGAACGACCGCACGCCGAACCCGGTCAGCAGGGTCTCGAAGGTCCGGTCGCCCGGACCGATCGCCAGCGTGCTCTCGCCCAGCTGGGTCAGCACCCGCGACACGTTGACGCCCTTGCCACCCGGCCGCTCCTGGACCTCCCGCACCCGGTGGACGTCGCCGACCGCGAGCGCGTCGACCCGGTACGTCATGTCGACGGCCGGGTTGAGGGTGACCGTGATGATCATCGGACCCACTCCCCGGAGCGCATCACCCGCAGGGGGCGCAGGTCGCCGTCGGTGACGACCAGGTCGGCGCGCAGTCCGGCCCGGAGCGCCCCGACCCGGTCGAGGCCGAGAGCCGCGGCGGGTACGAGCGAGGCGGAGGCGACCACGGAGACGGGGTCGAGGCCGGCCCCGACCAGGCGGCGTACGACGTCGAGCAGGCGGGTCGTGCCACCCGCGATGGAGTCGCCCTCGGCCAGCCGCGCGGTGCCGTCGACCACGCGCACCCGCTGCGGTCCGAGCTGGTAGTCGCCGTCCGGCATCCCCGCCGCGGCCATCGCGTCGGTCACCAGGAGGATCCGGTCGGCGCCCAGGACGGCGTACATGGTGCGCACGGTGTCGTCGGCGAGGTGTACGCCGTCGGCGATCAGCTCGACCCGGGCCGCACCGTCGGCGGCCGCGGTCAGGGCTCCGCCGACCGGTCCGGGCGAGCGGTGGTGCAGCGGCGGCATGCCGTTGAAGAGGTGGGTAACCAACCCGGGCTCCGTCGTACGCAGGAAGGTCGTACGCAGGAAGCGCTCGGTCGTCGCGGCGTCGGCCTCGGTGTGCCCGACCGCTGCGACGACACCGTGCTCGGCGAGCAGCTCGGCCAGCCGTACGGCGCCCGGCAGCTCCGGCGCCACCGTCATCACCCGCAGGTGGCCGCGACCGGCGTCGACCAGCTCGGTCGCGAGCCCGAGATCCGGCTCCCTGAGGTACGCCGGGTCCTGCGCGCCGCACCGGGCCCGGCTCAGGAACGGCCCCTCGGAGTGCACCCCGGCCAGCAGCCCCGCCTCGACCCCGTCGGCCAACGCGGAGATGGCGGCGACCATCCGCTCCGGCGAGTCGGTGACCGCGCTGCCGACCGGCGAGGTGGTGCCCTGGCCGAGGTGGTGTCCGGCCGCGGCCGCCACCTGGTCCCCGTCGCCGACCGTGAACGACGCGCCGCCTCCTCCGTGGCAGTGCCCGTCGACCAGGCCGGGCAGCAGCACGTGGTCGGTCCGCTCGGGGTCGCCGTGCGCAGGCGGCCGGACCGCGGCGATCGAGTCACCCTCGATGACCACCACGGCGTCGTCGAGGTCGGCCTCCGGCGTGATCACCCGGCCGCGCAGCAGCGTGGTCATCGGTCCCGCTCCGGGTCGGCCGACTCCAGCGCGTCCAGCGCGATGAGGGCGGCGCCGATGACCCCGGCGCGGCTGCCCAGCGTCGCGCTCAGCACCGGTGGCGCCACGCCGACGTGGATCCGCTCCTTCAGGTGCGCCTGGACCGGGCCGGTCAGCGCGGCGCCGGACTCCCCCAGCCCGCCGCCGAGCACGATCGCGCCCGGAGCCAGCAGCGCACACACGGTCAGCAGGCCGTCGGCGAGCGCGGACGCGGCGTCGTCCCAGACCTCGGCGGCGACCGGGTCCGAGTCGGCACGGGCGAGTACGTCGGCAGCTCCGGCGACCGGCGTACCGGACCGCTCCTCGTAGATCCGGGCGATCGCGCCCGCGGAGGCCACCGTCTCCAGGCAGCCGTGCGCACCGCAGGCGCACTCGCGGCCGCCCGGCCGCACGATGACGTGACCGAACTCGCCGGCCTGCCCCGCGGAGCCGGAGATCGGCAGGCCGTGCACGAACGACACGGCGGCGATGCCGGTGCCGATCACCACCACGAACGGGTCGTCGACCTCGAGCGAGCCGACGCGGTACTCCGCGACGCCCGCGACCTGTACGTCGTGACCGAGGGTCACCGGGACGCCGAGTCGCTCGCTCAGCGGAGTCGCCACGTCGAGGTCGCGCAGGTCGAGGTTGACGGAGTGCCGGACCCGGCCGCGTTCGACGTCGACCAGGCCGAGCATCGCGACCCCGGCGGCCGCGACCCGGCCGCGCTGCTCCTCGTCGAGCGCCGCGATCAGCTCCTCGGCGGCGTCCGCGATCGCGTCGAGGACGGCCGGCCCCGTGGGGCTGGGCCGGCGCGCCTGGGCGAGCGGTTCTCCCAACGCCTGGGGGTCGGTGCCGTCGAAGGCCGCGGCCTTGATCGAGGTGCCGCCGACGTCGAACGCGAGAACGACGGGACGCGCCGTCTGGTGGCCGAACACGGGTGCAAGCCTCCCAGATCCCCGGCGGCTCAGGGCGCCAGGATGATCGAGCGGGTGAGGTTGCGGGGTACGTCGGGGTTCAGCCCGGCCACCCGCGCCCGCACCACGCAGAGCCGGTGCACGCGCAGCAGGTCGGCGAGCGCGTCGTACGACGAGGTCATCAGGTCGGCGCCCGTCACCGCGATGTCCTCGGCGAAGTTGTCGACGAGCTCACCGAACGCCCACACCACGCGACCCGGCGCGCTGATGCTGACCGGGCCGTGTCGGTACTCCATCATCGGGTAGGCCTCGGTCCAGGCCTGCGCCGACTCTCGCAGCTTGAGCGCCGCCTCCTGGGCGATGCCGATGGTCCAGCCGCGGCCGACGAAGGTGATCTGGTCGGTGGCCACCGCCGCACCGAGCGACGACTCGTCGGCGTCCAGCACCGCCTGCGCCTGCTCGGAGACCGGACCGAGGTCCTCGCCGAGGTGCCAGCGCAGCATCGCGAGCGTCGTGGTCGCAAAGCGCGTCTGTACGACGGACTGCTCGTCGACCTGCGGCGTGAAGATGGAGTCGGCCAGCTCCAGCACCGGGGTGCCCTCGGACGAGGTGATCACGGTTGTGGGGAGCTGACCGCGCACGTGGTCGAGCAGGTCGACCACCTCGGTCGTCGTACCGGAGCGGGTGATGGCGATCAGCCGGTCGTAGCCGCGCTCGAGGTGGTGCTCGGTGGGCGTCCAGGCGTCGGTGACGCCGAGGCCGGCGTTCTCACGCAGCGCGGCGAAGGACTGAGCCATGTGGAGAGACGTGCCGCACCCGACCACCGCCACCCGCTCTCCGGGCTCGGGGAGCAGGCCGGCGTACTCGGTCGCGGTGTCCCGCGCGGTGAGCCAGTCCTGCGGCTGGGTGACGATCTCGGCCTCGAGGTGCGTGGCCGGCAGCGTGTTCATGATCATTCGACCTCTCTGTTCGGATGAAGCGAGCATGATCAGCGAGATTGTTTCTGTCAAGAAACACCTCCAAACGATCATGTTCACGCAAATCTATCTGAACATCCCCTTGACGCGGAGCAACCGCCGAGACAATGATCTGCGACACAGGTGACAGTTTGTGCGTGAGTGCTGATTGAATCACGCTCAACCAATCAGGCTCGGTGACCGGAAGGTAGCCGACGAGAGGCGGAATCGTGAAGAAGACACGAGCATCGGTGCGCATGGGTGCGCTCCTGCTGACGCTCGGCATGACGACCGCGGCATGCGGGTTCGGCGCCGATGAGGGCGACAAGGGCGACTCCCAGACCATCGACCTGCTGGTGCCGTCGTACAGCGACGCGACCAAGGGTCTGTGGGAGGGCATCATCAAGGACTTCGAGGCCGACAACCCCGACATCAAGGTCAACCTCGAGGTCCAGTCCTGGGACAACATCAACGACGTCGTCCGGACCAAGGTCCAGTCCGGCGAGGCGCCCGACATCCTGAACATCGACGCCTTCGCGGGCTTCGCGGGCGAGGACCTCCTCTACAAGGCCGAGGACGTCGTCTCCCCCGAGACGCTGGCCGACTTCCAGGACTCCTTCAAGGAGAACGCCTCGATCGACGGCACCCAGTACGGCCTGCCGCTGATCGCCTCGGCCCGGACCATGTTCGTCAACACCGACCTGATGGCCAAGGCCAAGATCGCCTCGGTGCCGAAGACCTGGGACGAGCTGCTCGAGGCCTCCAAGAAGATCTCGGCGCTCGGTGGCGGCGTGAGCGGCTACGGGATGCCGCTCGGCTCGGAAGAGGCGCAGGCCGAGACCTCCATCTGGGCGTTCGGCAACGGCGTCAGCTGGGGTAACAGCGACGAGCTCACCATCGACACCCCCGAGGCCGTCGAGGCCGTCGAGTTCATGAAGAAGATGATCGACGAGGGCGCGACCCAGAAGGACCCGGGCGCGACCGACCGTACGCCGCTCATCAACGTCTTCGTCCAGGGCAAGCTCGGCTTCATCGAGGCCCTGCCGCCGACCGTCGGCCAGATCGCCGACGAGAACGCCAAGCTCAAGTACGAGCTCGCCCCGATCCCGACCAAGGACGGCTCGCCGGTCACCCTGGGTGTCGCCGACCACCTGATGGCCTTCAAGAACGACGACGACAAGCAGGACAACATCAAGAAGTTCCTCGACTACTTCTACACCGAGGCGGTCTACAGCAACTTCGTCAGCACCGAGCACTTCCTGCCGGTCACCAAGTCGGCCGCCGCGTCGTTCGACGACCCGTCGCTCAAGGTCTTCCTCGACGCGCTGCCGAATGCGAAGTTCTACCCGAGCACGAACCCGAACTGGGCCGCCGCCCAGGGCGCGTTCCAGACCCTGATCGGCGAGATCGGCCAGGGCAAGGCCGCCGACGACGTGCTCAAGCAGATCCAGGACAAGGCCGACGCCTCCTGACGGAGGGTCGAGAAGGAGCTGAACTATGTCGACCGGGAAGAGACGGCCCTCCATCGCGGCGGTGCCATGGATCGCACCAGCGCTCGCGCTGATCACCGGGGTCGTTCTCTTCCCGGCCGGCTACATGGCGTGGACCTCGACGCGTGACCTGTCCCAGTTCGGGACGGACCGAGGTCCCGCCGGGCTGGACAACTACCGCCGGGTCTTCGAGCTGGAGACGCTGCCCCGGATCCTGGGCAACACCGCGCTGTGGGTGGTCGGGGTCGTCGTACTCACGATCGTCATCTCGCTGGCGCTGGCCCAGCTGCTCAACTCGGCCTTCCCCGGCCGCCGGCTGGTCCGGCTCGCGGTGATCGTGCCGTGGGCGTCCAGCGTGGTGATGACCTCGATCGTCCTCTACTACGGGCTCGACCCGTTCTACGGCGTCATCAACCGCGCCCTGGTCGACCTGCACCTCCTCGACCAGCCCTACGGCTTCACCAAGAACACCTGGTCGGCGTTCCTGGTCTCCATGGGTACGGCGGTCTTCGTGTCGCTGCCGTTCACGACGTACACGATCCTGGCCGGACTGCAGTCGCTGCCCGAGGACATGCTCGAGGCCGCCGAGGTCGACGGCGCCGGACCGGTCCGCACCTACTTCAACGTGATCCTGCCCAACCTGCGCGCCGCGCTGGCGGTGGCCACCATCATCAACATCATCAACGTCTTCAACTCGCTGCCGATCCTGCGCACGATGACCGGCAGCCTTCCCGGGTACGACGCCGACACGACGACGACCCTGATCTTCAAGCTGATCCAGGCCGACCGCCAGGTCGACACCGCCGCGGCGCTGTCTGTCGTGAACTTCCTGATCGTCCTGGTCGTGATCCTGGTCTACCTGCGCCTCGTGCGCCCGATGAGGGAGGCCTGACCCGATGTCCCGTCGACGCTCACACACCCCCCGCTGGCTGCTCAGCCTGGCCGGCCTGGTGGTCGCGCTGGTCTTCCTGGCGCCGTACCTCATCATGGTGATCGGCTCCTTCAAGAGCCGCCCCGAGATCCTGCACGTGCCCGCGACGTACCTGCCGCAGAGCTGGCACCCCGAGAACTACGTCAACATGTGGGACACGCCGGAGACGCCGCTGCCCTACAACCTGGTCAGCACCATCGTGATCTCGGTGGCCGCGACCCTGCTGGTGCTGGCGGTGGCGCTGCCCGCGGCGTACTACACCGCGCGGCACGCCTTCCGCGGCCGGCTGGTGTTCCTGCTGCTGGTCCTGGTCACCCAGATGCTGCAGCCGACGGTGCTGGCGACCGGCCTGTTCCGGGAGTTCCTCACGATCGGGCTCAACGACACCTGGCTGGCGATGATCCTGGTCAACGCGGCGTTCAACCTCTCTTTCGCGCTGTGGATGATGCACTCGTTCTTCGGGGCCGTCCCGGCCGAGATCGAGGAGGCGGCGGCCCTCGACGGCGCCGGCCGGATCAAGACGCTGACCAGCGTGACGCTGCCGCTGGTGTGGCCGGGCATCGTCACCGCGATCATCTTCACCTTCGTCGCCTGCTGGAACGAGTTCGCAGCCAGCCTGGTGATCCTGACTACCGACAAGAACCAGGTGCTCTCGGTGGCCCTGACCAAGTTCGTCGGGCAGTACTCCACTTCCTGGCAATACGTCTTCGGTGTCTCCGTCGTAGGTATCGTTCCGGTGGTCATTCTTTTCGCCATCATCGAGCGCCGGCTCGTGTCGGGCCTGACCGCAGGAGGTGTCAAATGAGTGATACGGACCAGAAGCCCGCCACCATTGAGCCCGCCACCAGTGAGCCCGCCGACGAGCAGCCCGCCTCGGAGGAGCAGCGCTCCGACAAGGCGTGGCGGATGCGCACGCTGCTCGACCTGCTCGCCCAGCGTGGCCGACTGTCCGTCACCGAGGCGACCGCGGAGCTCGACGTCTCCGAGGCCACCATCCGGCGCGACTTCGGCTCCCTGGCCAAGCAGCAGCTGGTGACCCGGACCCACGGCGGCGTGGTGGCGGCCTCGGTCGCCTACGACCTCCCGGTCCGCTACCGCGGCGGCGGGGACGACGGCGCCAAGGAACGCATCGCCACGCTGGCCAGCACGCTGGTCAAGCCCGGGGGCGTCGTGGGCTTCAACGGCGGTACGACGACCTCGATGACCGCGCGGCACGTGGCCGCCCGGGCCGACCTCGCCGAGTACTCAGACCAGCCCGCGCTGACGGTGGTGACCAACGCCCTCAACATCGCCACCGAGATGGTCCTGCGGCCGCACATCCGCACGGTCTCGCTCGGCGGCGTGGCCCGCCCGCAGTCCTACGAGGTGATCGGCCCGCTGGCGCACCAGGTGTTGCGCGAGCTCTGGCTCGACCAGCTGATGCTGGGCGTGGACGCACTCGCGGTCGAGGGTGGCGCCAGCTGCCATCATGAGGGTGAGGCCAGCATCAACGCGCTCATGGTCGAGCGTGCCGAGGAGGTCACCATCGTGGCCGGCTCCGAGAAGCTCGGGAGACGGTCGTTCGCCCGCATCTGCGACACGTCCGCCGTACACCGCATCGTCACCGACACCGACGCCGACCCGAAGATGGTTGCGGACTTCCGCACCCGCGGCGTCGAGGTCGTCCTGGCCTGAGGGCCGCCACCGCACACGAAGGGAAACCACCATGGCCGCCGTCATCTACGAAGACGTCTCACTGCAGTACCCCGGTACGCCGCGCCCCGCCGTCAGCCAGCTCGACCTCGAGATCGCCGACGGCGAGTTCCTGGTCCTGGTCGGCCCGTCGGGCTGTGGCAAGTCCACCAGCCTGCGGATGCTCGCCGGACTCGAGGACGTCTCGAGCGGCAGGATCACGATCGGCGACCGCGACGTCACCCACATGCCGCCCAAGCAGCGCGACATCGCGATGGTCTTCCAGAACTACGCGCTCTACCCGCACATGAGCGTGGCCGACAACATGGGCTTCGCGCTCAAGATGGCCGGCATCGGCAAGGAGGAGCGGCGTACTCGCATCGAGGAGGCCGCGCGCCTGCTCGACCTGCAGGACTACCTCGACCGCAAGCCCAAGGCGCTCTCCGGCGGTCAGCGCCAGCGGGTCGCGATGGGCCGCGCGATCGTCCGGCAGCCGCAGGTCTTCTGCATGGACGAGCCGCTGTCCAACCTGGATGCCAAGCTCCGGGTCTCGACCCGCACCCAGATCGCCGCGCTGCAGCAGCGGCTCGGCGTCACCACCGTCTACGTGACCCACGACCAGGTCGAGGCGATGACGATGGGCGACCGGGTCGCCGTACTCAAGGACGGCGTGCTGCAGCAGGTCGACACCCCGCTGGCGCTTTACGACCGGCCGGCCAACCTGTTCGTGGCCGGGTTCATCGGCTCCCCCGCCATGAACCTGCTCAGCGCGACGCCGGCCGACGGTGAGGCGCGGATCGGCGACTACCTGGTCCCGATCGACCGGGCGGCGACCGCCAAGGCGACCGGGCCGATCACGGTTGGCGTGCGTCCCGAGGCCTGGCGGATCGTCGACGGGCTGGACAAGGGTGGCCTGCCGGTCCAGGTGACGGTCATCGAGGAGCTCGGCGCGGACGCGTTCGTCTACGGCACCAGCCAGGCGGAGGGTACGCCGGAGCAGGTCGTCGTACGGATCGAGGCGCGGCGCAACCTCGAGAAGGGCTCGACCATCCACGTCACTACCGACCCTCACCACGTGCACGTCTTCGACACCGAGAGCGGGGCGCGCCTCAGCGCCTGAGCCCTCCCTGAGCCCCCGGAACCGTCACGGTCCCGGGGGTTTGGTCACTCTCGGGCGCCCGACGTCGCGGTGGTCCAGAACGGAGCTCGCTGTGCGCGGGGTCGTAGGTCTCGGCCAGGAACTGGGGTACGCCGGCGGACGGCGGCGGCCTGCTGGCCTCGCCACCTCGCTGATGTTCGCGGGGACATTGCGCAACCCGGCGGCCACGCCGCCGGGGTCGCCGTCGGGCCGGCCCGCGCCGGGGTAATGGGTCGAGCACTTGCGGTCGGCGGGCGATTGGCTACGAGTGCGTGGGAGTCGTGGCGTGGCGGACTCAGTTTTCGGCGCGACACGCCGTGGAGTACGGCGTGTCGGCTGACGAAGTGAGTCCGCCGGCACGCTGCGCAACCCGTGGCCACCGCGACTGGGCAGGCCCGCGCCCGGCTGATCCACCCGGGGTAGTGGGTCGAGCACTTGGTGTCGGCGGGCGATTGCTTACGAGTGTGTAGACACTCATAGGCAATCGCCTCGCGACACCTACTGCTCCGCCCGTTGGGTTGACGGAGGGGCGTCTGGGGACGGCCACGCCGCCGCGCCGACTCCTCAGTCGAACCCGATGTGCCGAGCGCCGACCGCGGCCCGACGCAGCCGGTCCCGAAGTGGCCCGTCTATGTTCGGACTGGGCGGGAGGCCGATCGAGCCGGCGATCCGGTCGGCCACCTCGGGGATCGTGAGGTCGTCGGTCGAGACGTGTTCGGCGTATTCGGGGCGGGCCAGCAGCTCCAGACACCGGTCGCGCCGGGACCAGGTCAGCCCAGGTCACCCCATCAGCCGGCGGGCGACCTTCAGCGGCAGGTGCTTCAGCGCGAACCCGAACGGCCCCCACGGCCACCCCGGCACCCGGGCGGACGGCGTCTCCTTCTCGATCGCGCGCACCATCGAGCGCACGCCCTTCTCGGTCGAGACCATCAGCGGGGTCTTGCCCGAGGTCGAGGACATCTCCGACTGGATGTAGCCCGGGTAGAGGACGGTGACCTTGATCGGGGTACGCATGACGTCGGCGCGGAAGCCCTCGGCCAGGTGCGCGACACCGGCCTTGGTGGCGGCGTACGTCGTGATGTTGCCGGGCATCCCGCGCAGCGCGGAGATCGAGGAGACCATCACCAGGTGGCCGGCGTTCTGCTTCCGGAAGATCTCGGCCGCCGCCTCGGTCTGGGCGAGCGCGCCGATGAAGTTGGTCTCCGCGGTCTGCTTGTTGGCGTCGAAGCGGCCCTTGCCCAGCGGCTGTCCCTTGCCCAGGCCGGCGTTGACGATCACCCGGTCGATGGTGCCGAACTCGTCGGCGAACTCGCGGAAGACCCGGAACACCGCGTCGTGGTCGTTGACATCAAGCGCCTTCACCTCGACCCGGACGCCGGGGTGGTCGTTGGCGATCTGCTTCTTGAGGTCGTCGAGCCGATCGGTACGCCGCGCGCAGAGCGCCAGGTCGTAGCCCAGCGCCGCGAACTGGACGGCCATCTCGGCGCCCAGCCCGGAGCTCGCGCCGGTGATCAGGATGGTCTTGGTCATCAGGGGATTCCTATCGGTACGTCACGTGGTCGGGTTCGAGGTGAGCGTGGTCGTTGAAGGAGACGAGGGTGGTGCCGCGGGCGCCGACCACCAGCTTGGTGACGCTGCCGTTGACGGTGACCTCGTTGAGTCGCCGCCATAGGTCCGGCCCGCCGCTCAGCAGGGCCGACGCCACCGCGGCGATCGCTCCCCCGCTGGTGAAGACGACGGCGGTCTCGCCGGACCCCAACGCCGCGGCGGTACGACGCAGGGCCGCATCGACCCGCCCGGTGAAGGAGGCGAAGGACTCGTCGTACTCCTCGTCGTACTCACCGGACATCCAGCGTTGGGTGGCCTCGAGGAACCAGGCCTGGAAGGCGCGCCGCTCGAGCGCGGCCTCGGCGCTGTCCGGAGGCGTGTGCGCGGCCAGCACCTGGGTGTGGTCGAACTCGTTCCAGCCCTCGTCGACCGCGACCTCGCCGGACCAGCCGGCCGCCGCGATGGCGGCCGTGGCCGTCTGGTCGTGCCGCTTCATGGCGCCCGCGACCAGCCGGGCGGGTACGACGCCGCGCGCGGCGAGCGCCGCACCGAGCGTCGACGACTGCTCGACACCCTGAGCCGAGAGCTGGTCGTAGTCGGCCGCACCGAACGACGCCTGACCGTGCCGCACCAGCAGGATCACGCTCACGGGAGAATCTCCGCGATCCGGCGACCGATGATCTGCACCCCGGGTCCGAAGAGCGCGAACATCTCGTTGCTGGTCTGTCCGTGGAAGTAGCGGTAGTAGATCTGCTGCGCGATCACCGCATTGCGGAACAGCCCGAAGATCTCGTAGAACCGCCACTGCTCCGGCGTCAGCTCGAACCCCATCCGCTCGCAGTAGCGGGCCACGAACTCGTCGCGGGTGAGCATGCCCGGCAGGTGCGTCGGCACTCGCCGCGTCATCTTGAGCTCGTCCGAGTCGTCGGCCTGCACCCAGAAGGCGAGCGCACCACCGAGGTCCATCAACGGGTCGCCGAGCGTGGCCATCTCCCAGTCGAGGATGCCGATCACCCGGGTCGGGTCGTCGCGGTCGAAGACCAGGTTGTCGATCTTGAAGTCGTTGTGGATCACGCAGGTCGCGACGTCGGCGGGCTGGTTCTGGTCGAGCCAGGCCATCACGTCCTCGAAGTCCGGGTTGTCCGGCGTCCGCGCGTTGCGGTAGCGCATCGACCAGCCCTCGACCTGGCGGCGTACGTAGCCGGCGCCCTTGCCGAGCTCGGCGAGACCGGCCGCCTCCGGGTCGACCGAGTGCAGCTCGGCGTACACGTCGATCACGTTGAGGCAGAGCTGGCGGGCCTGCTCCGGCGAGAGGGGTACGCCGGCCGGCCACTCGCTGCCCGGGATCACCCCGTCGATCCGCTGCATGACGTAGAAGTCGGCGCCCAGGATCGACTCGTCGTCGCAGAAGCCGACCATCGGGGCGACGTACGGCAGGACCGGCGCGAGCTTCGACTGGATGAAGAACTCGCGGTGCATGTCGTGCGCGCCTTTGGCCTTGGTGCCCTTCGGCGCTCGGCGCAGGATCAGGTCGCGGTGGGGGTAGCGCAGCAGGTAGGTCAGGTTGGACGCGCCGCCGGAGAACTGGCGCACCTCGGGCAGCCCGTCCAGACCCTCGGCATCGGTCGCGTTGGCTCGCAGCCACTCGGCCACGGCGGACACGTCGAAGGCGTCCTCCTCGCGCACTTCGGCGGCGCCACTCAACGCCGTCACGCGCCGTCCAACTGCTCGTCGGACAGGTGCTCGTCGGACAGGTGCTCGTCGGATAGGTGCAGGGCCTGCTTGCGCATCATGACGTCGTACGCCGCCCGGTCGGCCCACTTGAGGAAGTACGCCTGCCGAGCGGGCTCGTCCGGCACGATCACGTCGTCGCCGTTGGCGATCCCCTTGAGTACGGCGGCCGCGATGTCGTCGGCGGTGATCGGCGACCTCGCGACCAGTCCGGCGATGATCGCGCCGACCTTCTCGTCAGCGCCCTGGAGCGAGTCGATCAGGTTGGTCTTGAAGTACGACGGGCACACGGCCGAGGCCTTCACGTCGTACGCCGCGAGCTCGTGCCCGACCGTCTCGGTGAACGCCACCACCGCGGCCTTGACCGCGTTGTAGGAGCCCATGCCGGCCGGGTGCACCAGGCCGGCCAGCGAGGCCACGTTGACCACGTGGCCCGAGCGCTGCTGCTTGAACATCGGCACGAAGGTCTTCGTGCCGCGCACCACCCCGAACAGGTTGATCTCGGTGATCCAGCGCCACTCGTCCATCGTGCAGAGGTCGACCCGCCCGCCGCCGGCGACGCCGGCGTTGTTGACCAGGATGTCGAGCCCGCCCCAGGTGTCGGTGACCCGAGCCAGCGCGGCGGCCCAGTCGTCGTCGGAGGTGATGTCGAGCTTGACGTCGGTGCCGGTCAGGTCGGTGGCCAGCACCCGGTCGCCCTCCGCCTCGAACGCCCTGACCAGCGCGGCACCCAGCCCGGACGCGGCGCCGGTGACCAGCACTCGGCGGCTCATCCGGGGTCCCCGTTCGAAGCGGAGCGAAGCGAGCATTCGAGTGGGGTGGTCATAGGTACTTGCCCAGCTCGAGCTTGGCGATCACGCCGCGGTGCACCTCGTCGGGTCCGTCGGCCAGCCGCAGCGACCGGGCGCCGACCCAGGCCCCGGCCAGCGGGAAGTCGTCGGTCATGCCGCCGCCGCCGTGCAGCTGGATGGCCATGTCGATGACGCCGAGCGCCATGTTGGGTACGTCGACCTTGATCTCACTCACCGCGGACAGGGCCTCGCGCGACATGCCCTGGTCGAGCAGCCAGGCGGCGTGCATCACGAGCAGCCGCGACCGGTTGATGGCGATCCGGGCGTCGGCGATCCGCTCCGCGTTGCCGCCGAGCTTGGCCAGCGGGCGGCCGAACGCCGTACGCGTGGTGGCGCGCCGGCAGGCCAGCTCCAGCGCCCGCTCGGCCAGGCCGATGGCGCGCATGCAGTGGTGGATCCGCCCAGGACCGAGCCGGCCCTGGGCGATCTCGAACGCCCGCCCCTCCCCGAGCAGGATGTTGGAGACCGGCACCCGCACGTCGGTGAAGGAGACCTCGCCGTGTCCGAGCGGCTCGTCGTAGTAGCCCATCGTGTTGAGCATCCGCTCGACCTTCACGCCCGGGGCGTCGCTCGGCACCAGCACCATGGTGTGCCGCGCGTGCCGGTCGGCGTCGGGGTTGGACAGGCCCATGAAGACATAGATCTTGCAGTCGGGGTTGCCCACGCCGGTCGAGAACCACTTGGTCCCGTTGATGACCACCTCGTCGCCGTCGACCACCGCGGTCGCGCTCATGTTGGTGGCGTCGGAGGAGGCGACCGCGGGCTCCGTCATGCAGAACGCGCTGCGGATCTCCGCCTTCAGCAGCGGCTCGAGCCACTTGGCCTTCTGCTGGTCGGTGCCGTAGCGCAGCAGCACCTCCATGTTGCCGGTGTCGGGCGCGTTGCAGTTGAAGACCAGCGGCGCCAGGAACGACCGGCCCGTCGCCTCGGCCACCGGCGCGTAGTCGGCGTTGGACAGTCCTGTGCCGCCGTCGGTGCCGAAGTCCTTGGCGTAGCTTCCGGCGTGCTCGGCCGGCAGGAAGAGGTTCCACAGGCCCTGGGCGCGGGCCTTCGCCTGCAGCTGCTTGATGACTGGGAGGGGCGTCCAGTGGTCGCCGCCGCTCTCACGGAGCCGCGTGATCTGGTGGTGTACGTCGGTCTCGATCGGCTCGATCTCGGTAGCGACGAAGGCCCGGACGCGCTCGGACAGGTCGGCGGCGCGCGGCGAGAGTGCGAAGTCCATGGCTTGACCCTAACCCCTTATTGAGCAATGCTCAATAGCGTGACCGACGTCCAGCCCGCCCCGCGCCGACGGCTCAGCGCCGACGACCGTCGTCGGCAGCTGGTCGGCATCGGGCTGGCCAAGCTGATGGACAAGCCGATCCAGGACCTGTCCCTCGACGAGGTCGCGGCCGAGGCCGGCATCTCGCGGGGCCTGCTCTTCCACTACTTCCCCACCAAGAACGACTTCTACGTCGAGTGCCTCGCCGCCGCGGGCCGGCGGATCCTGCGGCAGACGAAGCCGGCCGACGACGACCCGGGCGAGGTCCAGGTGGAGACGATGGTGCGGAGCATGATCGAGCGGATCGCGCGGCGTCGCGCCTTCTACCTGACGCTCGTGCACGGCGGGGCGTCCGACGAGCGGGTGGTCGACGTCTACCAGTCGGTGCGCAGCATCAGCACCGACCGGGTGATGGCGGCCCTCGAACTCCCGGCCGAGCAGCGACCCGTCGTACACGCGTGGTGGGCGTACGTCGACGACCGGGCCCTGGCCTGGTCGGCCGAGCCCGCCGAGCGGCGTACTCCGGACGTGGACGCGCTCGTCTCCCGCTGCTGCGCCGCCCTCGACGCCCTGCTCGGGCTGGGCTGACGCTCGGTCGGCCGTGGGCCGTCGCTTCCCTTTCCTGCGCAATCCGCCCACCCGCCGCGTTCCCGTGTGTTGGACTGTCCGCGAGCGGGAGGAGAGAGATGCGAGCAGCGTGGTACGAGGCCCGCGGACCGGCCCGCGAGGTGCTCGTGGTGGGCGAGATGCCGGATCCGCGGCCGGGTCCCGGGGAGGTGCGCATCCGGGTGCGCTACTCCGGGATCAACCCGGGTGACCTCAAGAAGCGCACCGGCTGGCAGGGGTCGCCGATGCCCTACCCGCGGGTGATCCCGCACAGCGACGGGGCTGGCGTGATCGACGCCGTCGGGGCCGGCGTGCCCGAGGAGCGGGTGGGCACGCACGTCTGGTGCTACGGCGCCCAGTCCTACCGTCCGTTCGGCACGGCCGCCGAGTACGTCGTCGTACCCGAAGCGCTCGCCGTGCCGCTGCCCGGGCCCGGGTATGAGGAACAGGCCGCCTGCCTCGGCATCGCCGGGATCACCGGCCACCGGGCGATCTTCGCGGACGGCTCGGTCGACGGCCTCGACGTCCTCGTGCACGGCGCGGCCGGAGGCGTCGGTGCGATCGCCGTACAGCTGGCGCGCCGCGACGGAGCTCGGGTCATCGCGACCGTGCGCAGCGACGAGCAGCGGCACGTCGCTCGGAGCCTGGGCGCGAGCCACGCGCTGCTGGCATCGGCGCCCGACCTGGCGCAGCAGATCCGGGAGATCGCCCCCGACGGCGTACACCGGATCGCGGAGGTCGACTTCGCCGCCCACATCGACCTCGACTCGAAGGTGCTGGCCGTGGGCGGCGTCGTCTGCTCCTACTACTCCTCGGACTCGCGGCCGGAGATCCCCTACTGGCAGCTCGGCTTCGCCGACGTCACCCTGCGCCTGCTCGGCAGCGACGACTTCACGCCCGACGTCAAGGCCGAGGCCGCCGCCCAGCTCA
Organism: Nocardioides sp.; assembly: GCA_036506675.1. Lineage (GTDB taxonomy): Bacteria > Actinomycetota > Actinomycetes > Propionibacteriales > Nocardioidaceae > Nocardioides. Next base: position 38,968 of record DASXRJ010000043.1, read on the forward strand.
CCGACGCCCTCCTCGACGGCGCGCTCACCTCCCGGATCGCCGCGGAGCTGCCGCTCGAGGAGATCGCGCAGGCCCACGACCTCGTCGAGCGGGGTGCCGGCGGCCGGGTCCTCCTCGACCTGGACCATCCCGGCTAGACCGGTCTCGGCTCCGGCTCGCTGGTCGACGCCCTTGAGCTGCGCACTGCGCTGCGGAGCTGCGGTAACAGGGTGTCCTCTGCCGAGGGCACCCATTTCCTTTGAACACTCGTTCGATCAAGGCTTGATCAAACGAGTGTTCAAAGCGGAGAACGCCCTCGGCGACGAGTCAGGGCCTCCTCCCCGATCGAGACGCCTACCCAACCCGGACCGAGCCGGCGCCGCAGTCGGCCCGCCAGCCCAGCCTCGTGGAGCCGGTGATCGCCCGCGAGGACTTACCGAGCATGACGCGGTAGCAGCCGGCCGCCACCCGCCAGTCGTCGGCGGTGACGCTCCAGTAGGACAGGTCCCGCCGCCCCAGTCGCAGCGTCACGGTCTTGGTCGCCCCCGGCGCCAGGGTGAGCTTGGCGAAGCCCTTGAGCTGCCGCGGAGGCTGTACGACGCCCGGAGCCGGCCGCGGGAGACCGACGTACAGCTGGGGCACGGTGACCCCACCACGCCGGCCGGTGTTGGTGACGCGGAAGGTGACGGTCGCGACCGACGAGCCGGTGGCCCGGTGTATGACGGGCGCCGAGTAGCGGAAGGTCGTGTAGCTCAGGCCGTGCCCGAACGGGTACGCCGGCGCGATGCCGTGGGCGTCGTAGTGGCGGTAGCCGACGAGGACGCCCTCCTTGTACTCCACGGTCCCGAGCACACCCGGGTAGGCCTCCTGGTCGCCCGCGGTCGGCAGGTCGTCGGCCGAGCGCGGGAACGTGCCGGGCAGCCGGCCGCCAGGGTCGACGTCGCCGAAGAGCACCCGCGCGAGTGCCGTGCCGCCGTTCTGGCCGGGGTACCACATCTCCACCACCGAGCCGACCTTGCTCCGCCACGGCGTGAGGACCGGCCCGCCGGTCTGCAGTACGGCGACCGTGCGCGGCTGCACGGCTCCCACCGCGGCGACCAGGGCGTCGCGGTCGATCCCGTCGGACTGGTCGGCGTTGAGCGTCGGCGCGGACTTGTCGACGCCCTCGGTCATCCTGTCGCCGACCACCACGACCGCGGCGTCGGCCCTGGCGGCGACCTGGGAGGCTCGCGCGGCGTCGGACCCGTCGTCGTACACGACCCGCGCGGCGCCCAGCCGGTTGCGCAGCGCGGCCAGCGGCGTGGTGGTGGTGAACTCGTCGATCGCCGAGGACCCGCCACCGTCCTTGATGACGTCGGCCTCGGGTCCGATGACCGCGAGCGTGTGGATCGCGCTCGCCCGCAGCGGGAGCAGGTGGTCGGCGTTCTTGAGCAGCACGATGCCCTGCGCCTCGACCCGGGCAGCGGCCGCGTTGTGGGCGCCCTCGTCGATGCTGCTCGTGTCGTCGCGGTACGCCGGCCGGTCGAAGACGCCGTACGCGAACATCGTGCGCAGGATCCGGCGTACGTGCTCGTCGATGGTGCTCTGCGAGACCTGGGAGGCGGCCAGCGCCGTCTGCACGGCCAGCGAGTTGTAGACGACGCCCGGCCAGATGTCGAGGTCGAGCCCGTTGTTGAGCGAGTTGACGGTGTTCTTGGCGGCGCCGTAGTCGGTGAGCACGAAGCCGTCGAAGCCCCAGTCCCGCTTGAGGATGTCGTTGAGCAGGTGCTCGTTCTCGCAGGCATAGGAGCCGTTGAGCCGGTTGTAGGAGCACATCACGGTCCCGACGTGCGCGCGCTTGACCGCCGCCTCGAACGCCGGCAGGTAGATCTCGCGCAGCGTCCGCTCGTCGACCCGCGCGTCGACGATCATCCGGCTGCCGTCGACACCCGCCCCGATCGGCGCACCCGGCAGCGGCAGGCCCTGGCCCTCCTGGTTGTTGACCGCGAAGTGCTTGACGTCGCCGATCACGCCCTGGGCCTGGACGCCCCGGATCCAGCCGGTCGTGGTGGCGGCGGCCAGGTAGGGGTCCTCGCCGTAGTACTCGAAGGTGCGGCCGTTCAGCGGCGTACGCAGGATGTTGACGCCGGGTGCGAAGACCGCGTCGTTGCCCTTGCGGCGTACCTCGTCGCCGATCACCGACGCGTCCCGGTAGGCGTTGGCTCTCGAGAACGACGCCGCGATCGACATCGGCGACGGCATCCCGGTGGCCTTGCCCTGACGCGGCCCGACGGGACCGTCGCTGAAGTAGAGCGTGGGGATGCCGAGCCGGTCGACGCCGTCGCTGGTGCCGGTGTGCGTGCCCTCGCCGCCGGACACCCCGGAGAGCTCGTCGCCGGCCAGCAGCGAGATCTTCTCGTCGAGCGTCATCTCCTGCAGCAGCAGCCCGGCGCGGGTGCCGGGCGCCAGGCTCCGGTCGCACCACGGACGGACGGCCGGATCCCCGCAGCGGCTCGCGGCGGCCTCTGCGCTGTCTCCCGGGACGGGGCTGAGCCCGCCGATTGCCAGGGCCGCGATCGCGAGTACGACGGCCGTGCGTTGACGTGTGAACATGGGCATCTCCACCTGATGGACGAGGCCCCTCCCGGTCCCGCATGCTAGGAAGCCCCCAGGCTTGAGGGCAAGAGTCGAACTCAAACCGACGATCCTCGTGAGATTGAGTTCGGCTGTTGACGTCAAGGCGCCGCTTGGCAACAGTGTCCGCATGCGCTCCCAGGACGGCGGTTCCCAGCAGGCCCTGCGCCGCTCCAACCGGCGCAACGTCATCGCCGCACTGCGACTCCACGGCCGGCTGTCCCAGGCCGAGCTCGCGGAGCTCACCGGGCTCGCCCCGTCCAGCATCTCCGCGATCGTCCGCGAGCTCGTCGAGTCGGACCTGCTCGAGGTCGGCGACGGCATCCGCAACGGCCGGCGCTCCCGGACCGTCCGCCTCGACCCGCGCGGCGTCGTCGCCGGGGGCTTCGACTTCGGCCGGACGCACGCGCGGGTCGCGCTGCTCGACTTCTCCTTCAGCCCGCTGGGCGCCCGCCTCGTCGAGTACGCCGACGGTACGCCGGCCTCGACCGCGGTCGACCTGGCCGTGGCCGCCTTCGCGGACCTGCGGAGCAGCACCGGCACCGACTCCTCCCGACTGGTGGGGATCGGGGCCGGCGTACCCGGGCCGGTGGACGCGGCCACCGGCGCCATCGGGCACGGCTCGATCCTCCCCGAGTGGGTCGGCACCGACCCGCGCTCCACGCTAGAGCAGGCGCTGGGCCACCGCGTGCAGGTCGACAACGACGCCAACCTCGGCGCGCTCGCCGAACACACGCTGGGTGCAGCCCGCGGCCATCGCCAGGCGGTCTACCTCAAGATCGAGAGCGGCATCGGGGCCGGCCTCGTCGTCGACGGCCGCGTCGCGCGAGGCGGCACCGGCATGGCCGGGGAGTTCGGGCACGTGTCCGTGGACGAGGACGGCGCGCTGTGCCGCTGCGGGAGTCGCGGCTGCCTGGAGACCAAGGCGTCGGTGCCGATCGCGATCGAGACCCTGCACCGCGGTGGGCGCCCGCACCTGACTGCCGAAGAGATGGCGAGCCTGGCGCGCGACGGCGACCCGACCTGTCGTCGGGTGGTGGCCGATCTCGGGCGCGATGTGGGGGTCGCGCTGGGCGGGCTGTGCAACCTTCTCAACCCGACCATCGTGGTCGTCGACACCACCTTGGCCGGCGCGGGCGACGTACTCCTGGATCCGATGCGGGCCTCACTCCGGCGGTTCGCGATCCCCGCCATCGCCGACGCCGTCGAGCTCACGCTGAGCGGCTTCGACGGCCACGCACCGGCGTACGGCGCGGCGCTGCTCGCCCTCGACTCGGGGTCGCTTCCAGCGTGATGAGATCCGAACGCACAGATCCGGGCCGAGCGCGCCCTAAGCTCGACCACCGCCAGTAGGAAGGCGACTCAGCTCGTCCACGAACTCAGCCTGACCACCACGCATCGACGTCAGAATGACGCGGGCAGCGAGCAGCAGGTCGCGTACCTCAGGGATCGCCAAAGAGTAGATCACCTCAGAGCCCTCACGGCGTTGGATCACCAGTCCAGCCCTCCGGAGCACGGACAGCTGCTGAGAGAGATTGCTCGCCTCGATGGAGATCGAGGCCAGGAGTTCGTGCACGGGCATGTCGCGCACCGCCAGGAGCTCCAGCGTGCGAATCCGCGCCGGATGACCCAGGGTGCGGAAGAACTCAGCCTTGACTTGGTACAGCGGGACCGGCATCGCCAGACCTCCGTAGTTGACTGCTAAAGAATACGTCACTTCTTCAACTGGTCAACACGCAATTCACCGCAGCGTGTCGGCATCATAGGTCGTTGCCGGCGTAGGACTGGTTGAAGCTCTTGTTGACCAGCGGGAAGTCGGGGACGATCGTGTCGGCCAGAGCCACCGGCAATGCCGGCCAGTTGAAGAACGACGGATCGACGACCTTCACCCGGCTTACCGTCCCCGACCCGGCCAGCTCGACACGGTGCACGATCGCCCCGCGCCATCCCTCGACCAGGCCGAGCCCGCTCCCCGCCTGCCGCGGCTCGAGTTGCCGACCGGACCCTGTCGCGTCTCCGAGCCGCGTCACCAGGTCGGCCACGAGAGCGGCAGAGACCTCGAGCTCCCGCACCCGGACCAGGTACCTCGCGAGCACGTCGCCAGCGTGCTCCACGACGACCGAGAAGCCGTCGCCCAGGTCGACGAACGGGTGGTCGCGCCTGGCGTCGATGTTGACCCCGGATGCCCGTGCCACGTAGCCCAGCGTGCCCAGCCCGACCGCTGCGTCCCGGCCGAGGGGCGCGGTGCCGCTGAACCGGTCGCGCACCGTCGCGTTCGCGAGGGTGAGCTCAGCGAGCTCGGCCACCTCCGCAGCGACGGTCGTCACGAGCCCGAGGTCCGGGAGCGAGACGAGGCCGGCTCCACCGATGGTGATCGCTCCGCGCAGCAACCGGTGGCCGGTCGTCTGCTTGTTGAGCCGCAGCAAGGTCTCGCGGAGGCGGAGCGCGTGGGCGTTGATGATTCCGTAGCCGACGTCGTTGGCGAGCGCACCGAGGTCGGCGACGTGGTTGTGCAGGCGTTCCAGCTCGAGGAGAAGCGCCCGCACCAGCCGGTCGCGCTCCGCGACCTCGATGCCGGCAGCTGTCTCCACGGCCATGGCGTACGCCAGGCTATGGCCGACCGCGGTGTCGCCGCTGATGCGCTCCGCAAGCTCGATCCCGTCCTTGGGGCGGCGCCCCTCGAACAGCTTCTCGACGCCGCGATGGACGAACCAGAGCCTGGCCTTCATCCGCAGGATGGTCTCGCCCACGACCGAGAACCGGAAGTGTCCCGGCTCGATGAGCCCGGCATGGACGGGACCGACCGGGATCTCGTACACGCCCTGCCCCTCGACCTCGAGGAAGGGGAACGAGCCGACGTCGGGTTCGAAGACGGGCGGCGGACCCGCGTCGCGGCGCATCGGGTGCCAGCCCTGCGGCCAGTGCCCGTGCAGCACCAGCCGAGCCTCGAGCGGGTGGCCGACCGGGGTGACGCCGTACAGGTCGCGGATCTCCCGCTCGAAGCGTCCCGTCGAGTAGTCGACGGCGGCCAGGCTCGGGATCGCGGGCTCCTCGAGCGGGGTGCGCAGCACCAGCTCGACCCTCTGGTCATCGCTCCCCCGCACCAGGACGTAGACCACCCGGAAGCAGTCGTCGTCCTCGACGCCACTGACCAGGGCCATCCGCCACCCGTCTCGAAGCCGGGTCTCCACGGCTCCGCGGAGCTCACCGGCCGAGACCTCGTGCGCGGCGGTCATGGCGTCGCTCCCAGGACATCGGCGGCCCGGGCGAGGACGGTCGAGAACGGTCCGGCGACGAACCCGATCACCGCGGTCGCGCCGAGCGCGATCACCAGCGGGAGCCGCGGACCGTGCGCGGCACCATCGACGGGTACGCCGGCGGCAGGGTCCTCGCCGAACATCAACGCGGCGCTGTGCCGGGCCAGGCTGGCGAACAACACCAGCATCAGTGCGACCGCCACGGCCATCACCCAGGTGAGCCCGCGCTGCACGCCGGCGACCACGATCGCGACCTCCGAGAAGAACAGGCTGAACGGCGGCAGCCCGAGCAGCGCCACCATGCCGGCGAGGAACGGCACCGCGACACCGGGACGGCGGGTGAGGAGTCCGCGGATGTCGGCCATCGACGTGGTGCCCTCGGTGGCGAGGATCCGACCGGAGACGACGAACGTGCTCGACTTGGCCAGCCCGTGCCCGAGGACGTGCAGCAGGGCGGCACTCACTGCGAGCACCCCTCCGGCAGCGGCCGCGAGCGCGAGCAGCCCCATGTGCTCGATGCTGGAGTAGGCGAGCATCCGCTTGAGGTCGCGCTGCTGCAGGATCAACGCTGCAGCGACGGCCAGCGAGAGCAGGCCCGCGGTCACGAGCATTCCGCGCATCAGTTCCGGGCCGATCACCGGCACCGCGATCGCCTGCACGCGCAGGATCGCGTAGAACGCGACGGAGAGCAACACCCCAGACATCAGCCCCGAAACCGGAGCGGGCGCCTGGCTGTGCGCGTCCGGGAGCCAGCTGTGCATCGGTGCCAGTCCCGCCTTCGTGGCGAACCCGAGGATCGCCAGCGCCGCAGCGACGCGAACCAGGGACGGGTCCAGCGGCGGCCGGGTGGCGTCCAACAGGGACCAGGAGAGGGTCGGCTCCTCGGCCGACAGGGTCGCGGCATAGAGCAGCACGATGCCGAAGAACGCGATGGCGACGCCCACCGAGGCCAGCACGACGTACTTCCAGGCCGCTTCGAGCGACCGCCGGTTGCGGTGGTGCCCGACAAGGAACGCCGTGGCGATCGTGGTCGCCTCGACGGCGACCCAAAGCACCCCCATGTTGTCCGCGAGGACCGCGAGCGACATGGCACCGAGGAAGAGCGACACGAGGGTCGGGTACGACGCCGTCGTGCGCGGCGCGGACCGCGGCTCGAGCCCTCCCCAGGTCGCGGTCAGCCCGACGGAGCCCACGACGGTCAGCATGAACGCCGAGAGTGCGTCCACCCGGAGCTGGCCGTGCAGGGCTGTCGGGGTCTGGCCGTCGAGCACGGCCATGACGAGCACGACGCCCGAGACCAGAACGACCGCTGAGGCCGCGATGCCGGAGAGCCGGCGCAGCCGGCCGAGCTGCGGCACCGCGGTGCAGACGGCAAGCGCCAGGCAGAACGCCACCGGGAGTACGACGAAGACGGTCATCAGTCACGCAGCTCCGTGAGGTCGTCGAGGTCGGCGTCGCCGAACTCCGTGCTGATGCGCGCCGTGAGCACCTGCAGGATGAGTACGACGAGCAGGACGTCGAGCGACGCGCCGAGCTCGACGACCAGGGGCACGCCGCCGGCCGTCAGGAACGCGACCGTGCCGATGCCGTTGTCCAGGACCAGGAACCCGATGAGCTGCGAGAACGCGTGCCGACGCGTCGCCAGCACCAGGAAGCCGTAGAGGACCAGCGCGATCCCTACTGGCACCGCGGCGATCGCGGGGTCGTCGCCGAGAACGAGCAGCGGTCTGCTGACCAGGAACGCCAGAATCGTCAGCAGCGACAGCGCCAGCAGGGACGTGGTCGTGTTGATGAGCGGAGTCTCCTCGCGCAACGCGGCACCGTGCTGCGCGACCGCCCGCGACAGCATGCCGGGAAGGACGACCACCTTGAGGGTCAGCACGATCCCGGCGACGACGAGAAGCTCCGCGCTCCCCTCCCGCACCCCGAGCACCGCCACCAGCGCTGCCAGCGCGCCGCCCTGGACCGCGAGCAGCCGGACCTCGGCCGAGATCGACCGGCGCCAGACGATGAGGACCGCGCACAGCAGCAGCACGCCGCCGAACAGACCCACCAGCTGTGCGTAAACGGAGTCGGACATCGGCCTACCCCTGCACCACGAGGTACGAAGCGGTCACCGCGAGGAAGGCCAGCACGAACGACCCGGCGAGCAGCTCGGGGACCCGGAACAGCCGCAGCTTGGCGAGGAAGACCTCGAGCCCGCTGAGCAGCGCCGCTGACACCCCGAGCTTGACCGCGAGCGCGGCGGCGGCCACCAGCAGCCCACCGGCGGAGATCTCGGTCGCGATGCCCCACGGCACCAGCAGGGTGCCGAGCAGGCCGAGCAGCGCGCCGAGTCGCAGCCACGAGCCCAGCTCGAGCCAGGCCAGGTCCCGGCCGGAGCTCTCCAGCACCATCGCCTCGTGGACCATCGTCAGCTCCAGGTGCGTGGACGGGTTGTCGACCGGCAGCCGGCCGGTCTCGGC
>DASXRJ010000044.1:0-4986 GCA_036506675.1 Nocardioides sp.
GGGCGCCGGGCGGGGAGCGGCCATGGGCGCCGTCCAGCCTGGCACGGCCAGGATCACCCTTGCCTTTGCACGTCGCGTGCGAAAACCTGGGGGCGTGGACGTCGACCCCAGCGCACCGGTCGCCCCCGAACCCGGCGAGGCGGTCTTCAACCCCTTCGAACCCGGCTTCTTCGAGAACCCCTACCCCCAGTACGCCGCCATCCGGGCCGAGAGCCGCGTGCACAAGACGCCGTTCGGGGCCACGGTGCTGTCCCACTACGACGACTGCTTCTCGCTGCTGCGCCAGCCCGGCACCAGCGTCGACGAGCGCAACGCCGTCGGTGTCATGGAGCTGCCGCTCCCCCTCGAGCTGGCCGAGCGGCGCGACGACAACCAGCGCTCGATGCTGTCGACCGACCCGCCCGACCACACCCGGCTGCGGCGGCTGGTGTCCAAGGCGTTCACCGTCCGCCGCGTCGAGCAGCTGCGGCCCCGGGTGCGGGACATCGTCGAGGACCTGCTCGACGACCTGGCCGCGGCGGCCGCCGGCGGCGAGCCCGTCGACCTCATCGCCGGCTTCGCCTTCCCGCTGCCCTTCATCGTCATCAGCGAGCTGCTCGGCATGCCCGAGGCCGACCGCACCGAGCTGCGGTCCTGGTCGCACCAGATGACCGAGTCGCTGGAGCCACTGGTCGACGAGGCCACCCTGCGCAAGGTCGTGGCCGCCGCCGACCTGATGCTGGCCCACATCGGCGAGGCCATCGAGTGGAAGCGGGCCAACCCGGCCGACGACCTGCTCAGCGCTCTCATCGCCGCCGAGGAGGACGGCGACCGCATGAGCCACGACGAGCTGGTCCAGCAGGTGGTGCTGCTCTACATCGCCGGTCACGAGACCACCGTCAACCTCATCGGCAACGGCACCCTGGCCCTCCTGCGCCACCGCGCCCAGCTCGAGCGGCTGGTGGCCGACCCCGCCCTCGACGCCAACGCCGTCGACGAGCTGCTGCGCTACGACAGCCCGGTCCAGTTCTCCCGGCGCATCGCGGTCAGCGACCTCGACCTCGGCTTCGGCGTCACGCTCGGCCCCGGCGACCTGGTGCTGACCCTGCTCGGGTCGTCCAACCGCGACGAGGACCACTGGGGCCCGACCGCCGACGAGCTCGACCTCGGTCGGGAGGGGGCCAGCGGCCACCTGTCGTTCGGCAACGGCATCCACCACTGCCTGGGGGCGGCACTGGCCCGGCTGGAGGGCGGCGAGGCCGTGCCCGGGCTGGTGCGGCGGTTCCCGGGGCTGGAGCTCGCCACCGACCGGCCGGCGTGGAACGGCCGGATCGTGCTGCGAGGCCTCGACAGCCTGCCCGTCAGCCTGGGCTGAGCGCTCGGCGCACCATCGGTCGGCCGCCCCGGCGGCCGACCTCGGTGAACCCCGCCCGCTCGAACATGGCCAGCGTGCCCGTGAACAGGTCGGCCCCGGGCCGCCGGCCGCCGGCCGTGTCGATCGGGTAGCCCTCGACCACCGCCGCCCCCCGGGCGCCCGCGTGGTCGACGGCCGCGGCCAGCAGGGCCTCGGCCACGCCCCGGCGCCGGTGGTGACGGTCCACGGTGAAGCAGGTGATCGACCACACCGGCACGTCGTCGACCGGCCTGAGCTTGGGCGACCGGTCGAGGCGGGGGTACTCGGTGCGGGGTGCCACCGCCACCCACCCGACGGGCTCGCTGTCGACGTAGGCCAGCAGCCCCGGCACGCACCCGTCGGCCACCAGCCCGGCCAGCCGCCCCCGGCGCTCGGCCGCCGGCATGCCCTCCCACTCGCGGGCCGACAGCCGCCACCACGTGCACCAACAGCCGCTGGTGAACCCCCGCTCCCCCGCCACCGCCACCACGTCGTCCCAGCGGTCGGGAGTGGCGGGCAGCACGGTGACGGCGGCGTCGGCACTCATGGCCCACAGTGTACGACAATCCCTGTCGTGCCGGTTCACCGTGCCCGATGCGCGGCGCGGGTTGCGCGTCACTTCCGTCGAGCCGGGCGCGGCCCTGGCGGCGGCAGCACCGGCCAACGAGGCGCCACATCGCCATGCACGCCGCGCAGTGGGGTGGACGCCTACGCTGGGCCGGACGGTCGAGCCCGGGAGGTCGTGGCCATGATCGCTCGCGTGTGGCGAGGCGCGGTCGCCGCCGGGGATGGCGACGCCTACGCCGGCTACCTCGAGGAGACGGGCGTCGCCGACTACCTGGCGACTCCTGGCAACCGGGGTGTCCAGGTCTTGAGGCGTGACGTCGACGACCGGACCGAGTTCGTCCTCGTGACCCTTTGGGATTCGACCGATGCGATCGCAGCCTTCGCCGGCGACGACATCGAAGCTGCCGTCTACTACGACGAGGACGACCGCTACCTTCTCGATCGCGAGCCGCGCGTCGCCCACTACACCGTCACGACCTTCGACTGACGCCCGTCTCAGCCGTCGACCTACCTGTGTAGTCCATACGGCCGCGTATGGACTCGAGCTGAGGGTCAGGGCTACCGTGCATCCATACGCAGCCGTATGGATGTGTGGATGGAGGCGACATGGCAGAGCCCGCGACGAGCCATGCAGTTCCGGAGCGCAAGGTGACGCTCCCACCGGGCCAGTACCGGATCGACGGTTTCCCGCGCTTCGGCGCCCACCTCCACCAACCGCCGCCCGAGGTTCCCGACGACCCCCGCCTCGAGATCACCGGCGCGGTGAGGGCACCCACCGCGGTGGCCCTCACCGAACTCGCGTCCCTTCCCCGCCGCGAGATCGTCGCCGACCTCCACTGCGTCGCCGGGTGGTCCGCGACCGGGCTGCGCTGGGGAGGCGTCGCGTTCTCCGACCTCTACCGCACGCTGATCGAGTCCTCGGTCCGCCCGGGCACCACGATCACCCACGTCGTCTTCGAGGGCCTCGATGGCTATCGATCGGTCGTGCTGCTCGAGGACGTGCTCGCTGAGGACGTGGTCATCGCAGACCACCTCGAAGGCCGGCCCCTCGAGCCCGAACACGGCGCGCCCGTCCGCCTGGTCAGTCCCGGCCAGTACGGATTCATCAGCACCAAGCACCTCTGCCGCATCGAGGTGTGCGACACCGAGCCCAACGTGCGCTACCACCCGTCGCTGTTGGTCCACCTCGGCCTGCAGATGGTCAAGCCACACCGCCGAGCCCGGGCGGCGTACGAGGAACGCCACCGCTACCTCCCCGCCTGGCTGGCACGACCCATCTACCACCGACTCGTCCCTGCGATGCGCCGCCGTCGGGTGTCGAGCGACCGTTAGCGGTGAGTGCTGGGCACCTGGTGGAGGGTGATCTCACGGTCACGGGTCGACAGCCGTCGGAATGGCGACGACAAGCGGTAGCGCACCGGCGGCGAACGGCACGATGCGTTCGGTCCGTGAGATCACGGTCCCGGGCTGGACCCGCCATCGGATCGAGGCGTCCCGCTCGACCACGGCGAGGCCGGCGTCGAGATCCAGCCCGTATCGTGGCGAGGCGGACGTCCACGACGTCCAGGCAGGCCAGTGGACCGGCTGCCTGTCGCGCCGGCACGGAGGACCATCGATGGCCGCAAACTCGACGAGGCGCCGGGCCCTGGGTGCGATAGGCCAGGTCGCGCTCGGCGCCGCGCTGCTCACAACTGGTACCGGACATCTCACGACGCAGCGCCAAGAGTTCCAAGCACAGGTGCCGAAGTGGTTCCCGGGCGATCCCGACCCCGTCGTCGTGGTCTCCGGCGTTGTCGAGCTCGCCCTCGGCGCTGCCCTGCTCGTGACGTGGAAGCAGCCTGCCCGCGCGGTGGTCGGCGGCACGGCAGCCGCCTTCTTCGTCGCCGTCTTCCCCGGCAACATCGCGCAATACACCGGTCACGTGGATGCCTTCGGCCTGGACACGGACGCCAAGCGCGCCATCCGGCTGGTGTTCCAACCAGTCCTCGTGGCGTGGGCCCTGGTGTCGACCGACGCCGTGCGAGTCCTCCGCGAGAAGCGAGCACAGGGCTGATCCGGCAGCGACCTCAGAGCGGGCCCGGAGTGTGGGGACCGCGTCGATGGAAGCTCGGGTACGTCGACGCCACGCTCCCGGCAATCTGGGGCAGGTCGGCGGGCGTGGTGGCGTCAGGCTGGTGTGCGCCTGCGCCTTGCTCGCCGCTGGTACGCCCTGCGGCTGCGCACGTGCTGACCGGCGAGCGCGCGGCGTGCGACCTCTCGTACCAGGACGTCCCGGTCGTCGTCGGCGGCCTGCTCGACGGCTTGTCGGGCCCGAGGGTCGCGGTCGGCGAGGCGAAGCAGCACCGGAATGGCCTTGTGGCGCAGCTCCGGGCTGGGGTCCGCGAACAGGACCTCGACCAGGTGCGGCACCACGTCCGCCACGCACAGCTCCTCGGTCCGGCAGGTCTCGCACGCGAGCGAGTGGAGCGCGGCGTGGCGGACGAGCTCGACGGGATCGCGCAATGCCAGGGCGAAAACGGATGCCGACGCCTCGTTGGCGTAGTGATCGAGGAAGCCCAGGCAACCACGGCGCACGAAGGGGTCGGGATGGTGGAGCGCCGCGCGCTGAATCTGGCCAATCGGAGCGTCGGCTGCGACCGACGACCGGCGTCTCGCCGACGTGGCCACGAACCGCTGCAAGAAGCGCACAGCCCCCGCGTGCTCGTCATGCCGGCCGTCCCTACCGGAGCGACCCGCCGAGGACGCCGTGCCTTCCACGCCTCCAGACAACAACGAGCAGCCTCTCGGGTCACTCGACTTTCTGACAGGATCAAGAGCGCCGCCCTGCCGGCGTCCCAGGCTGAACGTTCTTGTTGTTGTGGAACACGTTCTCGGGGTCGTACTTGGCTTTGACCTCGGCGAGCCGCCGATACGTGTCGTCGCCGTAGGCCTCACGGACGCGGCTGGTGTCATCGTCGGAGTCGAGGAAGTTCACGTAGACGCCGGCTCGGTAGGCCTGCAGGGCGTCGAGGAATGCTCGGGCCCACGCGGTCTCCGATGCCCTGAGG
>DASXRJ010000045.1:0-9188 GCA_036506675.1 Nocardioides sp.
CACGTGCTCGCGGGTCACGTGGTTCACGCGCTGCGGCCGGGTGAAGGCCCGCGACACGGTCGAGGCGGCAACGCCGGCGGCGGCGGCCACGTCGGTGATCGTCGGGCGTCGTCGGGGCCGGCTGGGGGCGGTCATGGCGCCATTATGGCAACAAATGGCAAACGCTTGCCATGTGACGACGGCCACTTCTAGCGTCGGGCCACCAACAACCAGTTCGGGGATTTCGCACTAGCGTGAGAAAAGAAAGGGCAGGACGCATGTCACCCACCACAGTAGGCACCCGCACCCCCAGGAAGGCTGCCCTGGCAGCCTGGACGGGCAGCGCCCTGGAGTACTACGACCTGGCGATCTACGGCACCGCGGCCGCGCTCGTCTTCCCGAAGATCTTCTTCCCGGAGGGTAACGACTCCGCGGCCACCATCGCCGCCTTCGCCACCTTCGGCGTGGCGTACGTCGCCCGCCCGATCGGCTCGTTCCTCATGGGCCACATCGGCGACCGGCTGGGTCGCAAGCGGGTGTTGATCGGCACCCTGCTGCTGATGGGTGTCTCCACCTTCCTGGTGGGCTGCCTGCCGACGTACGACCAGGTCGGCCTGCTGGCCCCAGCTCTGCTGGTCGCGCTCCGGCTGCTCCAGGGTCTCTCGGCCTCGGGCGAACAGGCCGGCGCCAACTCGATGTCGTTCGAGCACGCTCCGGACACCCGGCGCGGGTTCTTCACCAGCTTCACCCTGAGCGGGACGCAGGGCGGACAGGTGCTCGCCCCTGCGATCTTCCTGCCGCTGGCAGCCGTGCTGCCCGAGGACCAGCTGCTGTCGTGGGGCTGGCGGGTGCCCTTCTGGATCAGCGCGCTGGTGGTGCTCGTCGGGTTCGCGATTCGGCGGACCCTCGATGAGACCCCCGAGTTCCAGGCCGAGACCGACCGCGGCGACGTCCCCCGCGCGCCCCTGGGTGTGCTGTTCGCCGGGCACTGGCGAAGCGTCCTCCGCGTCTTCCTCGCCGCGTTCATCGCCATGGTCAACACCACCTTCGCGGTGTTCGCCCTCAACTTCGCCACCTCGGACGACTACGGGGTCGGGATCAGCAAGACCACGATGCTGTGGCTGGCGATCGTCGCCAACGTCGTCGCCATCGCGGTCATCCCGCTGTGGGCCACGCTCTCGGACCGCATCGGGCGCAAGCCGGTGTTCGTCACCGGTGTGCTCGGCAGCGGCATCCTCGTCTTCCCGTTCCTCGCGGCGATCGCGCACGGGAACGCGCCCCTGACCTTTGTGCTGGGTGTCGTGCTGGCCGGATTCGTCTACAGCATGCCCAACGCGGTGTGGCCCGCGACGTACGCCGAGTACTTCCCGACCCGCGTCCGGCTCTCCGGCATGGCGATCGGGACCCAGTTCGGCTTCGCCCTGGCTGGGTTCACTCCCACGATCGCTGGCGCCCTGATGGACGGCGACGCGGACAACTGGGTCAAGATCGCGTACTTCGCCGCCGGTGCCTGCGCGATCTCCGCCCTCGCGGTGGTGACCGGCCCCAGCCGCACGCACGTCGTCTCGACCGCCGAGATCGGCCAGACCGAATCGGCCGGCGTGGCCCCTCGGGCCGAGGTGGGCATCGCGTGACCATCATGTCGTCGCACCAGTACTGGCACGAGCATGTGCCGGGCCGCCTCATCGCCGTACTCAACGGGCCGAGCCTCAACCTCCTGGGAGAGCGCGAGCCGGCCCTGTACGGAAGCGCCACCCTGGCCGACGTCGAAGGTCTCTGCCGCGACACCGCCGCGGGGTTGGGCTTCACAGTCGACTTCCGTCAGACCAACCATGAGGGCGAGCTGGTGGACCAGGTCCACGAGCTCCGTGGCCAGGCAGCGGGGTTCGTGGTCAACGCGGCCGCCTACAGCCATACGTCGCTGGCACTGCGGGACGCCCTCGCCACCGTGACGGCTCCCGTCGTAGACGTTCACCTGACCAACATCCACGCCCGCGAGTCCTATCGGCAGCGGTCCTTCGTGTCCGACGTGGCCTCCGCGGTGATCGCCGGCTGCGGCCCCCACGGCTACGAGCTCGCGATCCGCCATCTGGCGGCACGTGCCGGCCACCACGACCTCGAGGAGCGGGCCGATGAGCCGGCGTTCACCTGACCAGAGGTCCTACGTGCTCGGACTGGTGGGGGGAGGCATCGGCGGCTCCCTCACACCGGCCATGCAGGAGCGCGAGGGCCGTGAGTGCGGGCTGAGCGTGAGCTATCGGATCATCGACGCCGAGCGACTCGGCCTGGGGGCCGAGGACCTGCCGGAGCTCGTCTCGTGGGCCGAGCGGTTGGGCTTTGACGGTCTGAACATCACCCACCCGTTCAAGCAGGCCGTCGTACCCCTGCTGGACGAGCTCTCCGAGGACGCCGCCGACCTCGGCGCCGTCAACACCGTGGTGTTCCGCGACGGCCGCCGGCTCGGTCGCAACACCGACTGGTCCGGCTACAGCCGCGCCTTCCAGCACGCCCTCCCGGACTCGGTCGGCGACCGCGTCGTGCTCGTGGGCGCGGGCGGCGCGGGGGTGGCCGTCGGCTACGGGCTCCTGCACCAAGGGGCCGAGCACGTGGCCGTGGTCGACACCGATCGGCAGCGCTCGGACGGGTGCGTCGTACGGCTCGCGAAGCGGTACGGCGACGAACGCGTCACCGTGGCCACGGACCTGGCCACTGCCCTGCACGACGCGCAGGGTCTGGTGAACGCCACCCCGGTCGGCATGCACGGCCACCCCGGCAGCCCGGTCCCCGTGGACCTGCTGCGCGGAGACCTGTGGGTGAGCGACGTCGTCTACTTCCCGCTGGAGACCGAGCTCGTCTCGCAATCCCGGGCCCTGGGCTGCCGGGTGCTGCCGGGCGGGGGAATGGCCGTGCAGCAGGCAGTGGGGGCGTTCACCTACTTCACCGGGCGTACGCCGGACGCGGAGCGGATGCGTCGGCACTTCGAGGAGCTGGCGGCCTGATGGACAGGACCACCTGATGCGCAAGGCAATCGCCACGGTGTCGGTCAGCGGGGTGCTGGCCGACAAACTCGACGCCATCGCCGCGGCCGGCTTCGACGGGGTCGAGATCTTCGACAACGACCTGATCTCCTCCCCACTCGTACCTCGGGACGTCGGGGCCCGCTGCGCCGACCTGGGACTGTCGATCGACCTGTTCCAGCCGGTGCGGGACGTCGAAGGCGTGCGTCCCGATCGCTTCGCCGCGGTGTTGCACCGCCTGCGCACCAAGTTCGAGGTGATGCGCGAGCTGGGAACCTCGACCGTGCTGGCCTGCTCGAACGTCAACGCGGACGCCGTAGACGACCTCGACCTCACCGCTGAGCAGCTCCACCAGGTCGGAGACCTTGCCGCGGAGTACGGCGTGACCATCGCCTTCGAAGCGCTCGCCTGGGGCCGGCACATCAACCGGGTGGGGCAGGCCTGGGGCGCCGTCGTCAAGGCCGACCATCCCGCGGTGACGCTCGCCGTCGACACCTTCCATCTGCTCGCCAGGGGCGACGACGGCACCGCCCTCGACGGCGTGCCCGGCGACCGGATCGGGTTCCTGCAGGTCGCCGATGCCCCGCTGCTGGACATGAACGTCCTCGAGTGGAGCCGGCACTTCCGCTGCTTCCCGGGCCAGGGAACCCTCGACGTCACCGGCGTCGTCGCCGCAACCCTCGAGGCCGGCTATCGGGGTCCACTCTCGCTGGAGGTGTTCAGCGACGTGGTCCGGGAAGTGGATCCGGCCACCACGGCCCGCGATGCCATGCGCTCGCTGCTGTTCCTGGAGGACGACCTCGCGGAGTCCGTCCGCGGCCCGGTTCGCGAGATCGTGACCGCCGCACCATCTCCTCCTTCGCGGGTGGAGCCGGCCTTCCTCGAGCTGGCTGCGCCGTACGACGACCAGGCCGCGGCGAAGCTCCTGGGCGCCCTGGGGTTCACCCTCCACGGCCGCCACCGGAGCAAGCCCGTCAGCTGGTGGCGCAACGGCGAGGCGCACGTGGTCGTGAACGAGGGCGAGGACGCGCCCGCCCCACGGGCCACCGCGCTGGGAATCTCCGCGCCACCGGTCGACGCGGTCGCCGGTCGGGCCGAAGCGCTGCTCTGGCCCAGGGTCGATGCCACCCGCGGAGACCGTGAAGCCACCCTTCCCGGCATCACCAGCCCGTCGGGACTGCACGTCTTCGTCAGCGACGCAGCCGGTGGCGACGACGACTGGCAGCGGGACTTCGAGATCGCACCCTCCGAGGACTCGGGCGGCTGGCTCGGCATCGACCACGTCGGCCTGGCCGTCGCGCGCGACCAGCTCAACGAGGAGGTCGGCTTCTTCCGCACGATCTTCGGCCTGGCGCCCGGACCGGTCGAGGAGTTCATGGAGCCGCACGGCCGGCTCAGGAGCCGCGCGCTGCGGCCCGCGAGCGGTGACCTGCGGGTCATCCTCAACGTCACCGACACGGCCTCCGGCCACGCCCAACCGGTGGGCGTCAACCAGGTGGCGTTCGGTTGCTCCGACGTTGTGGCGGCGGTCGAGACGGTCAGGTCCGCCGGGGTGCCTCTGATGGCGGTCCCCGACAACTACTACGTAGACCTGGATGCCCGGTTCGGCCTCGAACCGGCGTTCCTCGACCTGCTCCGGCATCACCGGCTGCTCTACGACAGGATCGGTGACGGCGAGCTGCTGCACGCCTACACCCCCGTGCTGCCCGCCGGCTTCTACATCGAGCTCCTCGAACGACGAGGAGGCTACGACGGGTATGGCAGCGCCGGAACCCACGTCCGCCTGGCGGCCCAGGCCGCGCACCACTAGCGACGTCGCGCAGTGGCGTCCAGGATGTGCCGGGCGATCAGGTCGTAGACCTTGCGGGCCTGGTCGACGTCGTTGCCGTCGTACCCGTGGTCGGCGCCCGGCACGACGTGGTGCTCGACCAGCGAGCCGCACTGTCGGAGACGCTCGGCGTAGCGGTCGCCCTCGGCTCGGAGCAGGTCCAGCTCGGCGGTGATCACCAGGGCGGGCGCGATACCGGTCAGGTCAGCGGCGTCGGCTTCGTTGGCTGGTGAGACCAGGGGATCGGCGCGCAGCCGCGGGTCGGGCACGTAGGAGCTGTCGAAGATCTCGGCCATCCACGGTCGCAGCAGCGGCTTCGGGATGGCCGCACGCTTGTCGGTGGCGCCGGTCGCGAGGTCCAGGGGCGGGTAGTGCAGCACCTGGAGGGCGATCGGGGGGCCGCCCTGGTCGAGGGCCTGGCGGGACACCGCGGCGGCGAGGGCGCCGCCGGCACTCTGCCCGCCCACCGTGAGGTGGCTGCCGTCCCAGCCGTACTCGGCTCCGTGGGCGGCGACCCACCGGACGACCTCGTACGCCTGGTGCGGCGCCGCGGGAAACCGGTGCTGCGGCGCGACCACGTAGTCCACGTTGACCACCGTCACCCCCGCCGCTGCGAGGAAGCGGCAGAGCGGGTCGTCGCCCTCGGTCAACGGGAGGACGAACCCGCCGCCGTGGAAGTTGACGTGGACCCGCGACGAGCTCGCCGTGGTTGCGGCTAGGTAGACCACGGCGCGCGCCGGGGCGACCGAGGTCGGGATGGTCAGCTCGAAGGTCGTGCGCGGGAGCTCGGGAAAGCGCTGGTGTGCGGCGGCGACGGCGCGGCGCCCGGCGACGGCGACCGCTCCCTGCATCGCCCTGGCGGCCAGGGCGGCGACTCGGGGTCGTCCGAGGAGCGTCATGAGCCTTCCTCTCGTGGTGCGGTCTCTCGTGGTGCGGCCTCTCGTGGTGCGGCCTTTCGAGGTGCGGTCCTTCGAGGTGCCGTCGGCGGCTGGCAGGAGGTCACGGCAGGCTCAGCGAGACGGTCGGCCGACGCTCCGAGCCGGTCGCCGAGACGACCCGCGAGACGCAGGCGCACAGGGTCCGGTCGGTCGACTTCTGGGACGCGCTGAGGAAGACGTCGCGATGGTCGACGGTCCCGTCGACCTGGTCGATGTCGACCAGGCACAGGCCGCACTCACCCTTGCGGCAGTCGTACATCAGGTCCGCCCCGGCCCGGGTCAGTGCCTCGAGCATGGTCTCGTTCGCGCCGACGTTCGCCTCGATCCCCAGGCGCGGGATGCTGACGACGAAGTCCTGCGGCTGGAACCAGCCGCTGTTGCCGAAGGTCTCGTAGCGCAGGTTGGCCGGCGGCAGTCCCGCCCCTTCCCAGGAACGCCGGACCGCGTCCATGAGCCGGATCGGTCCGCACAGGTAGAGCTCGGTGGCGCCGGCCGCGGGGTCGGCAGCCAGCGACGCCACGAGGGCGGGCACGTCGATAGGGCTTCCCTCGTCATCGACGTGTACGACGAGCCGGTCGCCGTGCAGAAGCTCGAGCTCGTCGACGTACGCCATCCGGTCCCGCGCGCGACCGACGTACACGAACGTGTAGTCCGCCCGCAGCGCGTGCAGCACCCTGCCCATCTCGACCAGCGCCGTGATGCCGATCCCGCCGGCGAGCAGCACGTAGCTCGGCGCTCCGACGCTGAGGGGGAAGTTCTGCAGTGGCTGGGTCACGTCGAGCTCGTCGCCGGCGCGGAGCCCGTGCATGTGGATCGAGCCACCCCGCGACTGCGGCGTGCGCAGCACGCTGATGGTCAGCCGGCTGCCGTCGTCGCTGGACTCGACGACGGAGTACGAGCGGGTGTCGACCGCGTCGCCGATGCGGACCCGTACGTCGAGGTGGCTGCCCGGCATGGCGCGCCCGCGAGGAGGTCGCTCGATGGTGATCCGGCGGACGTCCCGCGCCACCAGGCTGGACGAGACGACCCGCCCGGTCTGCCAGTCGGGCTGGTTCCCGACGCTCATGGGACGGACACCGGGTCCGGAGCCACCCGGCCCTCGGCGGCGAGCATCCGGTCGAGGATGCGTCGTACCCACATGCCACCCGCGTCGATGTTCAGGCTGTAGAACTCGTGGTCCGGGTTGGCGTCGATCGCCGCCTGCTGCGCGGCCAGCATCGCCTCGTCCTCGCCGAAGACCCGCTGCACGCCCTCCCGCAGCTGCGTGGTGATCAGCTGGCTCTCCAGCCGGTAGTTGCGCATGAACGCCCAGAAGTAGTGCGAGGTGCGGTCCGTCTCAGGGGTGATGGTGTTCATGACGTACCCGTTGACGCCCTGGCTGCGGTCACCCTGGGGCGCGCCGGTGCCGGCCTTGGCGACGCCGACGTCGATGCAGATCGTCGAGGGCGCGTAGTAGTGGATGATCTGCCAGCGGTCGACACGACCGTCGAAGTCGGGGAACCGGTCCCGGATGTTCTTGCGCCAGAACGGCGGCGGCTCGACATCGTGCATCCACCGCTCGACCGTGACGCTGCCGTCCTCCTCGAGGCGGGTGCGGAAGTCGGACTCGCTCAGCTCGGCCTGGCCGATGCTGCTGCCGTGCACGAACTCCTCGTGGGTGAGGTCCATCAGGTTGTCGAGCACCAGCTGGTAGTTGCAGGGCGCGTGGATGGTCAGGCCGTCCCCGGCCCACTCGGGGTGGTCCAGCTGGTGCATGTCCGGGATCAGGTCGGGATCGGCCAGCGTCAGGTCGCCCGGCCACACCCAGAGGTAGCGGTAGCGCTCGACCACCGGGTACGACGGCACCATCGCGCTCGGGTTGACCGTCTCCTGGGCGGGCATCTGCGTGCACCGGCCGGCGGAGTTGTAGCGGAGCCCGTGGTAGGGACACTGCACCTCGTCGGTGCCGACCAGCTTGCCCATCGACAGCGGCGCCAGGCGGTGCCAGCAGGCGTCGGCGAGCGCGACCGGCCGGTCGTCGGCGGTGCGGTAGAGCGCCAGCGGCTTGCCGGCGATGGTCCGGGCCAGCAGCCCCTTCGCCGTGACCTCGTGGTCCCAGGCGACGGCGTACCAGGCGTTCAGCGGATGCGGGAAGATCTTGGCCGTCACGCGGCCGCTCGGCAGCAGGTCGGTCATCGCTCACACCACCTCGGGGACCGGAGCGTGCAGTCGTCGTCGCAGGGCGTCGACGAGGTCGCCGAGGATCTTCCGGCAGATCCCGGCATCGGCGATCCACGTGCAGGCGTGGAACGCACCGGGGTAGACGTGGAGCTCGGTCGACACCCCGGCCGACATCAGCCGCTGGGCGTAGGCGATGCCCTCGTCGCGCAGGGCGTCGAACTCGTACGCCGTGACCAGCGCGGGCGGCAACCCGGCCAGATCGGTGGCGCGTGCCGGAGCGGCGTACGGCGACACCTGGTCGGTCCCGCGCACCCCGGTGCCGAGGTAGGAGTCCCAGCTGATCTCGCCGTTGGCGATGGTGGTGATCGGTGCCTCGATGGTGCGCGTCGACTCCGTCTCGAGCCGGTCGTCGAGCTCGGGGATGCCGAGGAACTGCAGGCACAGGCGCGGGCCGCCGCGGTCGCGCGCCAGGAGCGCGACCCCGGCGGACAGGCCGCCCCCGGCGCTCTCGCCGCCGACTCCGATCCGGTCGGGGTCCACGCCGAGCTCCGCGGCGTTCTCGGCCACCCAGACCAGGGTGGCGTAGCAGTCCTCGAGCCCGGCCGGGAACGGGTGCTCGGGGGCCAGCCGGTAGTCGACGGAGAACACCACGGCGCCGACCTCGGCGGCGATGCGTCGCGCGTCGGCGTCGTACAGGTCGAGGCTGCCGGCCACGAAGCCGCCGCCGTGGAGGTAGACCAGCGCGGGCAGGGGCCCGTCCTGGCCGGCCGGCCGGTAGCGGCGCACCCGCACGTCCGGCGCACCCTCTGGCCCGGGGACCATCAGCTCGTCGACGCCGAGGGGGACCGGCGGCTGGTACGGCGGCAGCACGGTCAGGAGCTCGGCCTCGCCGGCCCGGGCTGCCGGGATGTCGGCGAAGGAGAGCTGGGAGAAGGCGGGCGCCCAGGGGGCGAGCTCGGGGTCGTAGGCGTTGGTCATCGGCTCAGCCCTTGTAGTAGCGGTGGAC
The DNA here is from genome assembly GCA_036506675.1 of Nocardioides sp. Taxonomy (GTDB): domain Bacteria; phylum Actinomycetota; class Actinomycetes; order Propionibacteriales; family Nocardioidaceae; genus Nocardioides. The sequence continues at coordinate 8,929 of DASXRJ010000045.1, forward strand.
CATCTGGGCGATGCACACCGGCTTGTCGGCTCCCCCGAGGTGCATGACCGTGTCGATGGTCGCCTGGATGCCACCACCCTTGACCTCCTCGGCGCCGGCGAGCGCAGCGCTGACCCGCACTCTCGCCCCGGCCGGGACGGGGGAGGGGAACCTGACCTTGTTGAGGCCGTAGTTCACCGCCATGTCGAGCTCCTCGATGACGAGGATCTGCGACCAGAGCGGGATGAGCAGCGAGAGCGTCAGGTAGCCGTGGGCGATGG
>DASXRJ010000046.1:0-12968 GCA_036506675.1 Nocardioides sp.
GCAGCCCGTCGGTGAGCTCGCGCAGCACGATGCCGTAGGTGCAGAGCCCGTGCAGGATCGGTGCCGGGAAGCCCGCCCGCTGCGCGAAAGCCGGGTCGGCGTGCAGCGGGTTGCGGTCGCCGCAGAGGCGGTAGAGCAGCGCCTGCTGCGGCGTCACGGCGTACGACGTGTCGAGGTCGGCCGGCCGCTCCGGGGGCGCCACGCTCGTCGCCACGCCCCGGTCGCCGCCGAAGCCGCCCTCGCCGCGCACGAACATCGACGAGCGGACCGTCCAGAGCTTCTCGCCCGCCTCGGAGACGGCCTGGCCTTCCTGCCAGATCACCGCGGCCCTGCCCTTGTCCCAGATCTCGGTGACCCGGGTCGACAGGGTCGCCGAGCCCGAGCGCGGCAGCGGGCCGGCCACGGAGATCTCCTGCGCCCCGTGTACGACGTTCGCGAGGTCGAGCTCGCAGCCGGGCAGGTCGAGCGCCGGCGGCTCGGTCTCGTGGAACGACGGCGCCACGATCCCGAACGACGGCAGCACCTGGAGCCGGTCGTCGTCGAGGGTGTAGCGCAACGCGCCGGGGTCGGTGTTGTCGCCCGCACGCGACCCGGCGCCGATCGCCAGGTGGTAGAGGAGTACGTCGGTCTCGGTCCAGCTGAAGGTGCGGTCGGGCAGCGCCGCGCCGATCGCGACCGTCGGGTCGATGGGCATCTCAGGCTCCGTTCGCGCGCTGGGCGATGTCCTCGGCGGCGAGGTAGCCGAAGGTCATCGCGGGGCCGATGGTGGCGCCGGGGCCGGCGTACGTGTGGCCCATGACGGCGGCGGAGACGTTGCCGGCGGCGTACAGGCCCTCGATCGCCGAACCGTCCGGCCGCAGCACCCGGGCCCGCTCGTCGGTGAGCAGCCCGCCCTTGGTGCCGAGGTCGCCGGGGACGATCTTGACCGCGTAGAAGGGCGCCCGGTCGATCCGGTGCAGCGAGGGGTTCGGCCTGACCCGGGGGTCGGCGTAGTAGCGGTCGTACGCGCTCTCGCCGCGGTGGAAGTCCTCGTCGACGCCGGTGGCGGCGAAGCCGTTGAAGCGCTCGACGGTGGCCTCCAGCACCTCGGCCGGTACGTCGATCTCCGCGGCCAGCTCGGCCAGCGAGTCGGCCTTGCGGATCGTGCCGGACTTGAACCACCGCCCCGGGAACGGCTGGCGCGGGCCGAGCCCGGCGAACAGGTAGCGGTTGCGGTAGCGCTGGTCGATCACCATCCAGGACGGCACGTGGGACACGCCGGTCGCCTCGCCGCGGTAGATCTCGTGGGTCGCCTCGACGTAGGGGAGCGCCTCGTTCATGAACCTCCGGCCGGCGGAGTTCACGATGATCGAGCCGGGCAGGTTACGCTCGGCCAGGCAGAACCACGGCCCGTTGGGTAGCGGGATGCACGGGCCCCACCAGGCGTCGTCCATCAGGTCGACCGCGGCGCCCGCCGAGATGCCGCTCTCGATGCCCCCGCCGGTGTTGTACGCCGACGCGGTGCTCCACTCGGCCGACGTCGGCTGAGGGAGGTACTTCTCGCGCAGCTCGGCGTTCTTCTCGAATCCGCCGCTGGCCAGGATCACGCCGTGCCGGGTCCGGATCGTCTCTGTGCCCATCTCCTGGGCGGCCCCGTCCCGGGTCACGTGTACGCCGACCACGCGGCCGTCCTCGATCGCGAGACCGGTGAGCTCGACGGCGTACTCGATCGGCACGCCGGCGTCGAGCAGGCCCTTGCGCAGGCCGATCGAGAGGGCGTTGCCCATCGCGTACATCCGGCGGCCGAGCAGCCCGGAGACGAACCGGCTGAGGAACACCCGGAGCATCACGAGTGGGCCGCGGAGCGTGCGCGCGCCCAGGTTGATCTTGCGGTACGCCGCCTGGTTGACGATCAGGTTCGCCGGAGCCTTCGTGTACGGCGGGTGCAGGCGGGCCAGCTCCTCGCCCAGGCACCGGCCGTCCAGCGCCCGGGGCTCGACGCTTCGTCCTTCGGCCCGGCCGCCCGGCTGCTCGGGCAGGTAGTCGGAGTAGTGGGGCACCCAGCTGAAGTCGACCGGCGTGTGGTCGCGCACGAACTCCAACACCTCGGGGCCACGCTCGAGGAAGGTGTCGCGCCGGACCTTCGAGGCGTCGTCGCCGACGATCGCGTCGAGGTAGCGCTTGGCGTCCGCCAGCTCCCGGGCCTGGTCGCCGACCTGGCCGGCCTTGCGCAGCGCATAGTTGCCGGGGATCCAGACGCCGCCGCCGGAGCGTGCGGTCGAGCCGCCGAAATACTCGCTCTTCTCGACGAGGAGGGTGTCCAGCCCGAGGTCCGCCGAACGGAGAGCGGCCGTCATGCCCGCCCCTCCGGCGCCGACCACGACGACATCAACGACTCGCTCCAGCGCCACGCTTGCCTCCATGTCCCGAACGGCGACCCGCCTTCCGAAAAACTGTAACACGTTCTACTATTGCGGACATGGACTCGGACCTGCCCTCGGTTGTCGGCTGCTCGGACGTCGGCAGTTCGGACGTCGGCAGTTCGGACGTCGGCTGGGATGACGTCGCCGACGTCGTGGTGATCGGGTTCGGCGCCGCCGGGGTCTGTGCTGCCCTCGAGGCGGTCGACGCGGCAGCCGACGTGCTGGTGCTGGACCGCTTCGCCGGCGGGGGAGCGACCGCGATCAGCGGAGGCATCGTGTACGCCGGCGGCGGCACCGACGAGCAGCGGGCCGCCGGGGTGACCGACACGCCCGAGGACATGTACGCCTATCTCAGCCTCGAGACCAAGGGTGCCGTCCGGGACGAGACGCTTCGTCGCTTTGTCGACGAGTCGGTGTCGATGATCGAGTGGCTGAAGGGTCACGGGGTGCCGTTCGAGGGGTCGCTGGCGCCGTACAAGACGTCGTACCCGACCAACGAGCACTACCTCTACTACTCCGGCAACGAGCTCTCCGGGCCGGCCCGGGCGGTCGCCAAGCCGGCCGCGCGCGGACACCGGGCTCGCGGCAAGGGGACCTCGGGCAAGGCGTTCTTCGCGCCGCTGCGCGCGGCGCTGGAGCGGAAGGGTGCCCGGATCCGGCCGCAGACCCGGGCCGACGACCTCGTGCTCGACGATCACGGCCGCGTGGTCGGCGTCATCTGCTCCACGATGGCCGGCGCGCCCGCGCACGCCCGGGCGCAGCACGCGTGGCTGTCGAAGCGGGTCGGCAAGCTCAACCTGTGGTACCGCCCGGTCGGCAAGCGGCTCAGCGCCCGGCTCGTGGAGATCGAGCGAAGACACCTGCGCCGCTGGACCGTCGAGGCCAGGCGGGGCGTCGTGGTGAGCGCCGGCGGGTTCGCGTTCAACCGGGAGATGGTCCGCCAGCTGGCCGCGCCGTACGCCCGGGGCCTGCCGCTCGGCACCCTCGGCGACGACGGTGCCGGGATCCGGATGGGCCGCGGCGCCGGTGGCGCCACCCGGCGGATGAGCCGGATGTCGGCCTGGCGCTTCTACTGCCCACCGTCGGCCCTCGCCAAGGGCCTGCTGCTGGGCGCCAACGGGCAGCGGGTCTGCGACGAGTCCTTGTACGGCGCCGCCGTGGCCGAGGCCGTCATCCACGAGTACGGCGGATCCGCCTACCTCCTGGTCGACCGGCCGCTCCTCGACGAGGCCCGGGCCCAGATCCCGAAGCAGACGCTGTGGTTCCAACGGCTGCAGGCCAGGTCGATGCTCGGCACCCGGATCGAGGCGGCGACCCTCGCGGGCGCGCTCGGGAAGGCCGGCATCGACGTGGCGGTGGGGGAGCGGAAGGTCGCGGCGTACAACGAGCTGGCGAGTGCCGGCACCGAGGACCCGCTGGGCAAGCAGTCCGAGCTCCTGCAGCCGCTCGCGACCCCGCCGTACTCGATCATCGACGTCTCGGTGCGCGCCTCGATGCGGTTCCCCTGCCCGACCATGTCGCTGGGCGGGCTGGTCGTGGACGAGGACACCGGCCAGGTCCTCGACGAGGCCGACGCGCCGATCCCCGGCCTGTACGCCGCGGGCCGGTCGGCGGTCGGCATCTGCTCGGAGTCCTATGTCAGCGGGCTCTCGCTCGCCGACTGTGTCTTCTCCGGACGCCGCGCCGGTCGTGCGGTCGGGGCCGCCGGCGTGGCTCCGGACGTGTCCACCGTTCCTGGAGGCTCAGATGCTGACTGACGCGACCCGCCGTGAGGTGGCGGCGACCCTGGCCGCGGCCGAGGCGGACCGGGTGCCCGTTGCGCCCCTGCGCGAGACCTGGCCCGAGCTAGACGTGGTCGACGCCTACGAGATCCAGCTGCTGAACATCCGGCGCCGGCTGGCGGCCGGGGCCACCATCCACGGGCACAAGGTCGGCCTCTCCTCCGAGGCGATGCAGCAGATGATGGGCGTCGGCGAGCCCGACTACGGCCACCTGCTCAGCGACATGGCGCTGCCCAAGAATGTGGGGGGCTCCGTGGTGCCGGTCAGCGTCGGCCGCTACTGCATGCCCCGGGTCGAGGTCGAGGTCGCGTTCGTGCTCGGCGAAGCGCTGCCGGGCGAGGGTTGCACCGAGGACGACGTACTCGCTGCCACGGCGTACGTCGCCCCCTCGATCGAGCTGATCGACTCCCGGATCGAGAACTGGAACATCAAGATCGGCGACACCATCGCCGACAACGCCTCGAGCGCGGGCTTCGTGCTCGGCGCCGGCCGGGTCAAGCCCGACGAGATCGATCTGCGCACGATCAACGCGCGGCTGCTGCGCAACGGGGTCGAGGTGGCCGCCGGCCGGTCCGACGCCGTACTCGGAAACCCGGTCACCGCGGTGGCCTGGCTGGCTCGCAAGGTGGCGAGCTTCGGGGTCACCCTCGAGGCCGAGCACGTGATCCTGCCCGGCAGCGTGCACCGCGCGATCGACGCCCATGCCGGCGACCACTTCGAGGCCGAGTTCGACGGCCTCGGCACCGTTTCGCTGACCTTCACGGAGTGAGGAAGATGACCAACCTGACCGCCGCGATCGTCGGCCCGGGCAACATCGGGACCGACCTGCTCTACAAGCTGCTGCGCAGCTCCGCCGACGGGGGAGCCGTGGAGCCGCGCTGGATGATCGGCGTCGACCCGGAGAGCGAGGGCCTCCGGCTGGCCGCCGAGGCGGGGCTGGCGTGTTCCGACGAGGGCGTCGACTGGCTGCTCAAACAGGAGGAGCTGCCCGACCTGGTCTTCGAGGCGACGTCGGCGTACGTCCACCGCGAGTACGCCCCGCGCTACCGCGAGGCCGGGATCCGCGCCATCGACCTGACGCCGGCCGCCGTCGGCCCCGCGGTGATCCCGCCCGTCAACGGCGAGGAACACCGCAACGCGATGAACGTCAACCTGATCACCTGCGGCGGCCAGGCCACCATCCCGATGGTCGCGGCGGTCTCGCGGGTCGCCCCGGTGCCGTACGCCGAGATCGTCGCGTCGGTGTCGAGCGCTTCGGCCGGGCCGGGCACCCGCGCCAACATCGACGAGTTCACGCGCACCACCAGCAAGGGCGTCGAGACCATCGGCGGGGCCGAGCGGGGCAAGGCGATCATCATCCTCAACCCGGCGGAGCCGCCGATGATCATGCGCGACACGATCTTCTGTGCGGTCGCGCCGGACGCCGACCACGAGGCGGTCGCCGCCTCGATCCACGAGATGGAACGGTCGGTGCAGGCCTACGTGCCGGGCTACCGGCTGCTGCAGGAGCCCCAGTTCGACCCGCCCTCGGAGGCCACTCGTGGCCAGACCAAGGTGAGCGTCTTCGTCGAGGTGGAGGGCGCCGGCGACTACCTGCCGCCGTACGCCGGGAACCTGGACATCATGACCGCCGCCGCGGCGCAGGTGGGCGAGACCCTGGCCAAGTCGATCCTGGCCCGCTCGATCCTGGACGGAGCCGCCCGATGAGCAACCTGTCCACGCCCGAGACCAACGCGCTGGCGCGCCGCTGGGCCGATGTCGCTACCGCCGAGCAGCTGACCGAGCAGACGGCCGGCCTCGACCTGCGGCTCACCGACACCTGCCTGCGCGACGGGTCGCACCACAAGCGGCATGAGTTCGTGCCGCAGGAGGTCCACGACATCGTCGCCGCGCTCGACGGCGCAGGCATCCCGGTGATCGAGGTGACCCACGGCGACGGGCTGGGCGGCTCGTCGTTCAACTACGGCTTCTCGCGCACCCCCGAGCAGGAGCTGATCAAGCTCGCGGCCGAGACCGCGACGACGGCCAAGATCGCCTTCCTGATGCTGCCCGGCGTCGGCACCAAGGAAGACATCCGCGCCGCTCAGGACAACGGCGGCCAGATCTGCCGGATCGCCACCCACTGCACCGAGGCGGACACCTCGCAGCAGCACTTCACGCTCGCCCGCGAGCGCGGTCTGGAGACGGTCGGCTTCCTGATGATGTCGCATACGCAGCCGCCCGAGGTGCTCGCGAAACAGGCCCGGATCATGGTCGACGCCGGCTGTCAGTGCGTGTACGTCGTCGACTCGGCCGGCGCGCTCATCATGGAAGGTGTCGGCGACCGGGTGGCCGCGATCGTCGCCGAGATCGGCCACGAGGCCACGGTCGGCTTCCACGGCCACGAGAACCTCGGCCTCGGCGTCGCCAACACGGTGATCGCCGCCCGAGCCGGCGCGACCCAGATCGACGGGTCGGTGCGCCGGTTCGGCGCGGGTGCCGGCAACACGCCGCTGGAGGCCTTCATCGGGGTGTGCGACAAGCTCGGCTGGAAGACCGGCGTCGACTTCCTGCGGATCGTGGACGCCGCCGAGGACGTCGTACGCCCCGCGATGCCGGAGGAGTGCACGCTCAACCGGATGACGCTGATGATGGGGTACGCCGGGGTCTACTCGTCGTTCCTCAAGCACGCTGGCAACGCTGCCGAGCGGTACGGCGTCTCCGGCGCGGAGATCCTCCTCGAGGCCGGTCGGCGCAAGCTGATCGGCGGCCAGGAGGACCAGCTCATCGACATCGCGCTCGGACTTGCGGCGAGGGACCGCGAACCTACGAACGCGTGACCCCGAGCGGATCGGGCGAGGCACCGTCCGTCACGAGCCACCCTGAGGTCAGGCTGTCCAGCGCGCCGTCGAGGATGGCGTCCAGGCCGGCGGCGACCGACGACGGGACCTGGTGGTGCGCGGTCAGTCGGGCGATCCCGTAGACCGTTCCCCACGCCGTGACGCATCGACGAAGCGTCTCCGGCTCGGACGTGCCGTGGGGCTGGCAGGCTCCGACGCAGTCGTGCAACAGGTCCCAGTAGTCGATCGCGGCGGCCTGGAGCGTCGGGTGGTCCGCCTTGTCCACAAGGGGACCATAGGCGAGGTCATGCAGGTGCGGCTCGGTCTGCACGAAGCCGACGTACGCGTGCGCGAGCGCTCGTAGTCGGTCTGTCGGCACATCGCCGGCTGCCTCGACCGCCGCGGCCGCCTCCACGGCCGCCCGCGCCAGCCCTCGCCCGGCCACAGCCGCCAGAAAGCCGCGACGACCGCTGAAGTGGACGTACGGCGCCTGGTGGCTCACGCCCGCCTCGCGAGCGATGTCGCGCAGGCTGAGGCCGTCGGCGGGATGCGTCTTCAGCCGCTCGAGTGCGGCGTCGAGCAGCCGCTCCTCCAGTTTCTCGGACAAATTCCGCTCCTTTGCTTGACAGTGTCAACCTGTCCGCGCACGGTATCACTTGACAGTGTCAACCCGAGGAGGTTCATGATGGAGCAGCTGATCGAGACGTCGTTAGGGCGCCTGTCGGTGAGAAGCAACGGTGACGGTCCGGTGGTCGTCGTCTGGCACAGCCTGTTCGTGGACGCGAGGTCGATGGAGGCAGCGGTCGGACAGCTGGCCGACACGCGTCGAGTGGTGCAGATCGAGGGTCCGGGACACGGGGCGTCGGAAGCGACCCGGCGTCTCTTCGACCTCGATGATTGCGCCGACGCCGCGGTGGAGGTGCTGGAGACCCTCGGGATCGACGAGCCGGTCGACTGGGTGGGAAACGCGTGGGGCGGTCACGTCGGCCTCGTGTTCGCAGTGCGTCATGCCGACCGCTGCCGGTCCGTGGTGACGTTCGGTGCCCCGGTGCAGGCGCTCACGTCGGCCGAGCGCCGACGCACGATCCTGTTGGTCGCCGCCTATCTGGTCCTCGGGCCTGCGTCGTTCATCCGGAGCGGCGTCGCCGACGTACTCCTCTCCGAGCGCTCGCGGCGCGAGAACCCGGCGGCGGTGGACCTGGTGTCGGACTGCCTACGGAACGCTGGCCGCCGGTCACTGGCGAACGTGATCCGGTCGATCTCGCTCCGCCGACCGGATCTCGATGCCCTCCTGCCGCAGGTGACGGCGCCGACGCTAATGGTTACCGGAGCTGAGCACTCGGGGTGGACCCCTGCGCAGGTCGACGCGGCCGTGAGCCGGCTTCCGGTCGGGCGGTCGGCGGTCGTCGCCGACGCGGCTTACCTCATCCCGCTGGAGCGGCCGGATCGGGCGACCGCGCTGATCCTGGACCTATGGGCGGAGGTGGCGCGCTGACGACCGGGTCAGGAGGGCTCGGTCGAGGACATGCTCTCGGAGAGTCGCAGCGCGCGGCGTGGACCAAAACGAGAACGTGTTCTAGTATTGGGATCACTGCCAGACGACAGGAGATCCAATGTCCCGGGAAGTTCTCGACGGGGTCCGCGACCTGCTCCCCACCATCCGTGAGCGGGCCGACGATGCCGAGCGCCTGCGCGTGCTCCCCGAGGCGACGGTCAAGGACCTCGAGGCCACCGGGTTCTTCCGGTTGCTCCAGCCGCGCCGGTACGACGGCTTCGAGGCCGACGTCATCGACTTCTACACCGCGGTGCGCGACATCGCGGGTGCCTGCGGCTCGACCGGCTGGGTGGCCAGCGTGGTCGGCGTACACCCGTGGCAGGTCGCGCTGTTCGCCGAGGAGGCGCAGGACGCCGTCTGGGGCTCCGACACGACCACGCGGCTGTCGTCGTCGTACGCGCCGACCGGCCGGGCGGTGGTCGCCGAAGGCGGCTACCAGCTCTCGGGCAAGTGGAGCTTCTCCTCGGGCTGCGACCACGCGAGCTGGGTGCTGCTGGGCGGCCTGGTGTTCGATGCTGAGGGGCAGGTCGTCGACTTCAAGACCTTCCTGCTGCCGCGCGAGCAGTACCAGATCGTCGACGTCTGGAACGTCGTCGGCCTGCGCGGCACCGGCTCCAACGACATCGTGGTCGAGGAGACGTTCGTCCCGGAGGCGTTCACGCTGTCCATGTCCGACACCGGTCGCTGCCGCGGCCCGGGCCAGGCGGTCAACACCGGCGATCTCTACAAGCTGCCCTTCCACTCCGTGTTCACCTCGACGATCACCACGCCGATCGTGGGCATGGCCTACGGCGCGTACGCCGAGCACGTGGAGATGCAGCAGAGGCGGGTGCGAGCGGCGTACGTCGGGGAGAAGGCGTCGGTCGACCCCTTTGCCGCCGTCCGCATCGCCCGCGCGTCCGGCGAGATCGACGCGGCCTGGGCGCTCCTGGTCAACAACATCCGCGAGGAGCAGGCGCTGGTGGCCCGGGGTGAGCAGATCCCGCTGTCGCTGCGCCTGAAGGTACGCCGCGACCAGGTGCTCGGCACCCAGCGCGCGATCGACGCGATCGACGAGCTCTTCGAGGCCAGCGGCGGGCGGGCGCTCGCCGAGGGCACCTACCTGCAGCGGGCCTGGCGCGACGCCCACGCGGGCCGGGTGCACGCCGCCAACGACCCGGAGCGGGCCCTGCAGCTGTACGGCGCCGCGGAGTTCGGCCACAAGATCGACCCGGGGATGTACTGATGCCGCTGGTCAAGGAAGAGCTCCAGCGATCGGCCCAGGTCAAGACCGAGGCCGGGGACCTGACTCTGGCCTACTACGACACCGGCGAGCCGGTGGCCCGGGTCGGGGACCTGCCGCTGGTGATGCTGCACGGCGGCGGGCCGGGCGCGTCGTCGTGGTCCAACTTCGGTTCCTCGCTCGCGGGCTTCGCCGCGAGCTTCCGCACCGTCCTGGTCGACCAGCCCGGGTTCGGGGGCTCCGACAAGCCTGCGGTGGTCGGCAACTACTACCGCTTCGCCGCCGACCACGTCGTCGCGCTGCTCGACGAGCTCGGCATCGACAAGGTGCACCTGCTCGGCAACAGCCTCGGCGGTGGCACCGCGATGCGGCTGGCGCTCATTCATCCCGACCGGGTCGGTCGGCTGGTGCTGATGGGCCCCGGCGGGCTGTCGCTCAACCTCTTCCACGCCGACCCGACCGAGGGAGTGCAGCGGCTGATGGACTTCGCCGCCAACCCCTCGCGCGAGGCGCTGCGCGCCTTCATCTCCACGATGGTGGTCAACCAGGCGCTGGTCACCGACGAGCTCGTCGAGGAGCGGTACGCCGACGCCACCGCCCCCGGCGCGCGCCAGGCGATGGCCTCGATGGGCTGGTCGTTCTGGAACCCCGAGACCGCCGAGGACGGCATGCTCTGGCGTGAGGCGCACCGCCTGCACAAGCACACGCTGCTGACCTGGGGACGCGAGGACCGGGTCAACCCACTCGACGGTGCGTTCGCTGCCCTGAAGCTGATCCCGAAGGCGTCCCTCCACGTGTTCCCGAACTGCGGCCACTGGGCCCAGATCGAGGCCGCCGACGAGTTCCGCGAGGTGGCCACGGCCTTCCTGGCCCGCCACGTCGAAAGGACGCAGGCATGATCGACATCAAGTCCATGGGCTACGTGCGGGTCGCGTCCACCGACCCGGCGGCCTGGCAGCACTTCGCCGAGAAGGTGCTCGGCCTCGCGGCCGGCCGCGGCACGACCGAGGGCAACCTCTACTTCCGCATCGACGAGGTCTCGGCCCGGTTGGTGGTCTTCCCGTCCGACGTCGACCGGCTGGAGGCCACCGGTTGGGAGCTCGCGGACCACGACGCTTTGCAGGCGGCGCGTGAGCACCTGGCGAAGGCCGGCGTGGAGTTCGAGGAGGGCACCGTCGAGGAGCTGGCCGAGCGCCGCGTGCAGGAGCTGATCCGGTTCAGCGACCCGTTCGACAACGTCTTCGAGCTCTTCCACGGGATCACCTACGAGTCGCGGCCGGTGGTCACGCCGTACGCCGCCCGGTTCGTCACCGGCACGCAGGGGATGGGGCACATCGTCGTACCCGTGACCGACGACGTGGAGGCGCTGCGCTTCTACCGCGACGTACTCGGCTTCCGGCTGCGCGACTCGATGAGCATGCCGGGGGAGTTCGTCGGCAAGGAGCCGGGCACGAAGGTGTGGCTTCGGTTCCTCGGCATCAACCCGCGGCACCACAGCCTGGCGTTCCTGCCGATGCCCAACCCGAGCAAGTGCGTGCACATCATGCTCGAGGTCGACAAGCTCGACGACGTGGGCCGGGCGCTGGAGCGGGTGCGCAAGCACCAGGCCCCGTTGTCGGCGACGCTGGGGCGGCACATGAACGACGAGATGATCTCGTTCTACGTGCGCTCGCCCGGCGGCTTCGACGTCGAGTTCGGCACCGAGGGGCTGCAGGTCGACGACGCGCGCTGGGTGGCGCGCGAGTCGACCGCGGTGTCCTACTGGGGCCACCAGTTCGGCGGGAGCTGACCGATGCCACACCGGCCGAGCGACGAGGTCGAGATCCCGGCCGGGATGAGTCCCGACGCGGTGACGACCTGGCCGCCCCGGGAGCTGATCGACTCGTTCCTGGGCACCTACGACACCGGGCTGTGGCCGGGGGAGGCCGGCTCGGTGCCCCTGGACGACCCCGTGGCGGTCGCCGCGGCCAGGGAGTTTCGCGACACCCTGGGCCGGTTCTGCTCCGGGGTCACGGTCGTCACCTCGGTCGCGGGCGGTGAGCCGGTCGGCCTGACCTGCCAGTCGTTCTCCAGCGTCTCGCTCGACCCGCCGCTGGTGATGTTCGTCCCCGCCAAGACCTCGCGGGCCTGGCCGTTGATCCGGCGCGCCGGCTTCTTCTGCGTCAACTTCCTGGCCGAGGGCCAGCAGGAGCTCTCCAACACCTTCGCGACCCGCGGCGCCGACAAGTTCGCCGGGGTCGCCTGGACCACCTCGCAGACGGGAGCTCCGGTCCTCGACGGCGTGGTCGGCCACGTCGACTGCACCATCCACGCCGTCCACGAGGCGGGTGACCACTACGTCGTCATCGGCCGCGTCCAGGCCCTGTCCGTGGGCGCGGACGCCGGCCCCCTGCTGTTCTACCGAGGCGGCTACCATCGCACCGACCCGCCGTTCGAGCGCTGACCCAGTGGTACTAGTGGGTGTTTCCGGAAGTTCGTCGGGCGCCTGACGGCCAGCAGTCCGGGAAGTCTGCTTGCTGGTCGCCGTCGGTCAGGGTGGCACTGGGATAGGGCGACCCGCCTTCGGGCCGGGCGTCACCGGTCGACCAGTTGGTGACGATGGGCAATTGCCCCTAAGGGTTGCCAACACTCATAGGCGATCGCCCAGCATCATCAAGCGCTCGCGAGGTCGCTCGTCAGCAAGGCCCGCTCGCCGGGTCAAGTCCCGGCAGCCCGGGCCCAACCCTGGCTTGTAACTAGTGGTCCGGCTGCTCTCCCGGCGTGCTGAGCTTTTCGAGGCGGGTCCGCAACAGCGCCTCTCGGTGCGCATTTCCGTGCAGGCTCAGATAGCGGGTCCCGAAGATCGCCAGCAGCGCGTCGTCGAGATGCCGGACCGCACCCGGCGGATACCGGTAACCCATCCGAGCGTTGATCACCGTGCTGTCGACGGAGGTGAGGAGTCCGGCGAGCTCGTCCAGCGAGGTGATGCCCAGCTCGAGGAGCAGGCCCGAGATCCAGGCGTAGTGGTCGGTTCGGGACCAGCCCGCATCGGCGAACCGACCGGCGAGGAAGGTGGCGAGGTCCTGGGCGCTGATGCGCGGGTCGCTGACATCCGGCTCCGGCCGTTGCTCGGCGGCAGTGGCCTGGAGCTGGTCGCGGATCAACGAGAACTCGCGGTCGGCCAGCTCTAGCAGTCCCGCGGCCAGGGTG
>DASXRJ010000047.1:0-3539 GCA_036506675.1 Nocardioides sp.
GAGCCCCGCGGCGTACTCGTGCCGCTGCGGGAGACCTTCGCGGGCTCCGCGCACGGGCTCGGGCGGCACGTGAAGCAGTCGGGCGGGCACGGCCAGTTCGCGATCTGTCACATCGAGGTCGAGCCGCTGCCGGAGGGCGGCGGCTTCGAGTTCGTGGACAAGGTGGTCGGCGGGTCGGTGCCGCGGCAGTTCATCCCCTCGGTCGAGAAGGGGGTGCGCGCGCAGATGGAACGCGGCGTACGCAACGGCTATCCGGTCGTCGACCTGCGGGTCACGCTCACCGAGGGCAAGGCGCACAGCGTGGACTCCTCCGACATGGCCTTCCAGAGTGCGGGCGCGTTGGCGTTGCGTGCGGCCGCGGACACGGCCGGGGTGGCGATGCTCGAGCCGTACGACGAGGTGTCGGTCATGGTGCCCGACGAGCTGGTCGGCAACGTGATGAGCGACCTCTCGGCCCGTCGCGGTCGCCTGCTCGGGACAGAACAGGCCGGCAGCCAGCTGGTCGTCGTACGCGCGCACGTGCCGGCCCTCGAGCTCGTCCGGTACGCCGTCGACCTCCGCTCCTCGTCCCACGGAACCGGCACCTTCACCCGCACCTTCGCGCACTACGAGCCGATGTCGGAGGACCAGGCCAAGAGCGTCGAGCCCCGGTCCTGAGCGCGGTCGCCGACGGCGTCGCCGGGGTAGTCCGTGACGTTCCTGTCACTCCTATCGGCGTGTCGATAGCAGGATCGTCACGGACTACCCCGGCGCTCGGCTGACGTTCCCGGCGATCAGCCCCTCAGCAGGGCCTCGAAGTCGGGGAGGTCGTCGAACGGGTCGCGCTTCGAGGGGAGGCCCGATCCGGGCAGTCCGGCTCCTTGTCCACCGTGACCGGGACCGGAGGGGGCACCCGCAGCTGGACCTGAGGTCAGCCGCGGAGCAGTGCCTCGAAGCCGGGTCCGTTGTCGAACGGGTCCGGCTTCTAGGCTTCCTTCGAGTACGCCGTCGCGAGCCGGATGCGGGTTGGCGCAAGGTCGGCTGCGGGCCGGCGTACTCGATCGGAGCGCGCGCCCGGGGCCGTCAGGCGGGACACAGGTCGGCCTTGACGGGTCTCGGCGCCGCGGCCTAGGTTTGCGACGGTCATCGGCGGCCGGGACGGTCGCGCCGAGAGTCGACTCACGGGGGTTTCGATGCGCTATTTGTCCACCACTCTTGCCACCAAGTTCGGCAGCGGCCTGGTCGCCGCCCTGCTTCCCACCGCCCTGGTCACCGCGTCGGTCGCCCCGGCGCAGGCGCAGGTCCCGGCCCAGGCGCGGCCAACGGCGCGGGCCACGACCAGCTGTGACCCGAGCGAGTACCAGACCCGGGTCCGCAACGTGGCCGGCACCCAGTCCATCGGGTTGACCCGGGTCAAGGCCCGGACCTATCCCGGCCGGACCACCCTGAGCGAGACCCACCAGGAGCGCGTCGAGACCGACCGCGTGCTCAAGGTCACCCTCAGCTCGGTCACCGAGGCCACCGTCGGGGCCTCGGCCATGCTGAAGAAGGTCATCAACATCTACGGCTCGGTCTCGGGCCGCACCAGCTTCAAGACCAGCTTCACCTCGACCAGCAACGAGAGCGTCTTCGTGAGCACCAGCAGCACCGTCACGATCCCTGGCGGTACGACGGTCGCGTGGTTCCGGGGTTGGCGCAAGGTCGGCGGCACCTTCGAGTACTCGTGGTGCCACCACTTCTCGGGTATGCCCGAGAGCGTCGGCGTGGTCGAGTGGTCCCCGGGCCGGTTCCACAGCTACGGCTACACGAGCATGGGCGGGCAGCGTTGCGACCAGAAGGCCTGGGAGCCGGTGGCGCGGGCGGCCAAGCACGCGGTCTGCGGCTGACGCGGTCCTGGCGGGTGTCGGTTTCCCGCTTACCCGGTGAAACTGACTCAGCCGCGGAGCAGGCTCTCGAAGTCGGGCACGTCGCCGAAGGGGTCCGGCTTGCGCGATAAGGCCGGGCGGCCGGCCACGAGGTTGGCCAGCTCGGCGGCGGCACGGCGTACCCGTTCGGAGAGCGCGCCCTCCCGCACGTCGCCCCCATCCCGCGAATTCGCGCTCCCGGAACCCCCACTGCCGGATCCGCCACTCGCGGAGCCCCAGTCCTCCGACGCCGCGAAGACACCGGTCGGCACGGTGACGGCGTGCAGGTAGGCGAACAGCGGCCGCAGCGCGTGTTCGAGGACCAACGAGTGCCGGGCGGTACCCGCGGTGGCGGCCATCAGTACCGGCTTGCCGGCGAGGGTGTCCTTCTCGAGGACGTCGAAGAACGTCTTGAAGAGCCCCGAGTACGACGCGCTGAACACCGGCGTCACCGCGATCACCGCGTCGGCGCCCGCGACCGTGGCCTGCGCCTTGGCCAGGTCGCCGGCCGCGAACCCGGTCAGCAGGTTGTCGGCCAGCGCGTGCGCGAGCGGCCGCAGGTCGACGGTCTCCACGAGTACGTCGTCGCCGCGGGACCGCAGCTCAGCCTCGGTCTCCTTGGCGAGCCGCTCAGCGAGCAGCGACGTCGATGACGGGTCACTGAGCCCGGCGGTCACCACCGCGATGGTGCGGGTGGTCATCGGGTCACCCCTTCCTGGGTCTGGGCAGCGGTCTCGCTCGGGGAGCGTCCGGTCACGTCGTCGGAGACGGATGCCCGCTCGGGGGCCGGCGCGGCTGCCGCCACCAGCTGCGCGTGCGTCGGCGCGGTGGCCGGCACGTGTGCCGGACGGAGCGCCTCGAACTCGCGCCGGAGCACCGGCACGACCTCTTCGCCGAGCAGGTCGAGCTGCTCGAGGACGGTCTTCAGCGGCAGACCGGCGTGGTCCATCAGGAAGAGCTGACGCTGGTAGTCGCCGACGTACTCCCGGAAGCCCAGGGTGCGCTCGATGACCTGCTGCGGGCTGCCCACGGTCAGCGGGGTCTGGGCCATGAAGTCCTCCAGCGACGGGCCGTGGCCGTAGACCGGGGCGTTGTCGAAGTAGGGGCGGAACTCGTTGATGGCGTCCTGGCTGTTCTTGCGCATGAACGCCTGGCCGCCGAGACCGACGTACGCCTGGTCGGCGGAGCCGTGCCCGTAGTGCTCGAACCGGCGCCGGTAGAGGCCGACCATCTGCTCGGTGTGCGAGGCCGGCCAGAAGATGTGGTTGGCGAAGAAGCCGTCGCCGTAGTACGCCGCCTGCTCGGCGATCTCGGGAGAACGGATCGAGCCGTGCCAGACGAACGGGGGTACGCCGTCCAGCGGCCGTGGCGTGGAGGTGAACCCCTGCAGCGGCGTACGGAACTTGCCTTCCCAGTCGACGACCTCCTCACGCCAGAGGCGGTAGAGCAGGTGGTAGTTCTCGATCGCGAGCGGGATGCCGTCGCGGATGTCCTGGCCGAACCACGGGTACACCGGCCCGGTGTTGCCGCGCCCCATCATCAGGTCCACCCGGCCGTCGGCCAGGTGCTGCAGCATCGCGAAGTCCTCGGCGATCTTCACGGGGTCGTTGGTGGTGATCAGCGTCGTCGCGGTGGACAGGATCAGCTTCGACGTCC
>DASXRJ010000048.1:0-4932 GCA_036506675.1 Nocardioides sp.
GTCGACGGTGACCGGCACGACCGGCTACTTCGCGGTCGACTTGGCGGTGGCCGTGAAGTGCAGCCAGTTGGAGCGCAGGCCGAGCAGCGAACGGAACGTGTCGCCGGAGACCGGGACGTCGTTGTCCCGCCCGGACAGCACCAGGGTGAGCACCCGTCCGCCCCATTCGCCGTTGCCGTCGCGGGAGGTCACCGTGATGCCCTGGAGGTCGCCGAGGGCCGACCAGGCCTGCTCGATCTTGGTGGCGTCGACCCGGACCGTCCAGGAGTGGTAGGGGTTGCCGGACCAGCCGTCGTACGGGTCCTGCTGAGCGACCAGGTAGGGCTGGCTGCCGGCGGAGTTCCAGCCGCCGTCGCTGGCCGAGAACTGGGTGAAGGCCGGCCCGCCGTCAAAGGTCTGGATCTTGCCGGCGGTCGCCGAGATGGCGGCGTCGGAGTCGGGGTGCTCGGCGGAGTAGCCGCCGTACACCTGGCAGGACGCGGTGTCGCAGATCTGGTAGACCGACGACGCCGGATGCGCCCGCTCGTACGCCGCGTAGGTGCGCGCCGCGATCGCCTGAGCCCGTACGGCGGCCGGCGACCACGAGGCCGGAATCTCCCGCGGCACCACGCCACGCAGGTAGTTTTCGAGTGAGAGCACGTTGACCGTGATCCGGTTGGTCGAGGCCGAGCTGGGACGGCGCGACTGCAGCGTGCCACGGTAGGCGACCTGCCCGTCGGGCGTCACCAGCGTGACCGGCTGGCTGCCCGCCGTGAACGCACCATCGCCCTTCAGGGTCTTCCAGCGGTGCCAGGCACCGGAGGCGAGGTAGGTCAGCGCGGTGGCGTTAACGGCCGCCACCGAGAACCGCCAGCGGGTGGCGCCCAGGTTGGTCGGCAGCGTCCAGCTGGTGCCGGCGCGGTAGTCGCGCGCGACCAGCCCCGACCGCGCCATCACCACGGTGTTGTTGTCGTCATCCGCGGTGATCTTGACCTTCACGCTGCCGCCGGCCCGACCGTGGCCGGTGCCGGGGTAGTAGAAGTCGACGATCCGCTGCGCGGTCAGCCCCTTGCGCGCCGCGCCCTCCGCGCCGTACTGGGAGAGGCCGTGGCCGTGGCCGAAGCCGTGCCCGTCGATGGTGACCCACGCGTCGGGCGGCACCGTCACGCCCGGGGTGGCCGCGCCCGCGGCGGCCACCGGGCCAACCAGCGAGGTGACGAACGAGAGCACGATCAGGGTTCGGCGCATACCGCCATTGTGCTTGATCGTTTCACGACGCGCTGCGACCACCCGGGCTGCTCGCCGGCGACGTGGGGTGGCGGAACGAGCGCGGAGTTCCGCTCGGCGCGCTCGCTCCGCCGGTCTGTGGCGGTCCTGCCGCGTCCATGACGAGGACCTGGGCCCCCGTCGCGCGCTGCAGGAACTCGTCCAACGGCGGCTGCGCGCCGAGGACGGCAAGATGCTCAAGACTGGGTACGGCGACCGCCTGGGCGTGGCCGCTCTTCACCGCGTCGATGAGGGCCGTGAACCCGCCCGGCGCCGTACAGTCCTGCTCGATGAACACGTGCCCGAGGGCGTAGCCCTCACGCTCCGCGAACGACTCGAAGGGCTCGCGGATCTGGTCGGCGTCGGCGTTCGACGCCAGCTCGTGGACGCGCAGGTAGCCGAGCATCAACGGCCGTGGTTGCCCGGTCACGTCGACTCCTGGATCAACCTGCCCGGGAGGAGCTCGTGGAGATCCTCGATCAGGCATTGTCGGGCGGCGGCGAAGTCGGCCGCCGTCTGTTCGTGCCCGGCCACGAGCGCGCGGACCGACCATCGGCCCCGATCGTCCTCACGGGCGACCGCTACGGGCATCCATCTGTCGATGTCACCCCGTACCCGCGCTCGCAGCTCGAGCCGACCACTGCCGCGTTTCACCAGCTCCACGCGCAATGGATCGGCGTCCTCCACCAAAGCCCAAGTCTGCAGGGCCACCGCAGCGGCACCGCCCGAGTCCGGGTCGCTGCAAAGTCCGAGAACACCCATGTCCCGATCAGACCTGTTCGTCCCGTGAAATCGGAAGTTGACTCTTGTTGACGTCACCCTGTTAACCGATAACGGACTCGCTCGACCGTCGTTGAACCCGACGTCGAAGGGTTGGTGATGACACAACTGCGAGCAGCGCGCCAGGCGCGTGGCTGGTCCCAGGCACGTCTTCAGGCCGCCCTCAGAGGGGCCGCCCAAGAGGCCGGAATCCAGCTCCCGGGCGAAGACAGCCTCAAAACTCAGCTGTCTAGATGGGAGAACGGTCACCGGATCCCCAACGACTTCTACCGGCAGCTCTTCCGCCGGATCTATAGCCTGACCGATCGCGAGCTCGGGTTCGTGACGACGCGGTCGGATGCGGAGGCGGCGTACTCACGGAGTACGGCGCGGGTCCCGTCCATCGTGTCCTTCGAGCTGATCGACAGCCTGACCGCCACCTTGGGGCAGCTCTCGCGCACCGACTCGCTCGCGGGGCCGGTGCCGGTGCTCACCGCGGCCACCGACCAGGCCGACTTCGTCGGCCGACTGTGCCAGGTCTCCGCCGGGCCGGAGCGCAACGACCTGCTGGCGCTGGCGACCCGGTTCGCGGAGTTCATCGGGTGGCTCCACCAGGACGACGATGACCTCACCCAGGCCATGCAGTGGACCGACCGGGCAATGGACTACAGCCAGGAGCTCGGCGACCCTCGACTCATCTCCTACGTGTTGATGAGGAAGAGCAACATCCTGACCGACGGCGGACACTCCGCCCAGGGCCGGGGGCTCGCCGACGCCGCGCTCCGGGCCGCCGGTGAGCTCACGCCACGACTGCGGGCGCTGGCCCTCCGACAGCGGGCCAACGCCTTCGCCCTCCTGGGTGAGGCGGACGGGTGCGCGCGCGAGCTCGACCTGGCCATGGACGAGGTCACCCGCGAACCGCTTGACCTGGATGACGATTTCCTGGGCTACTGCGGACCGTCGTACGTCGAGATGGAGGCGGCCAACTGCTGGCTCCAGCTCGAGCAGCCCGGCAAGGCGATCCCGATCTTCGAGCGCAGCCTGGGGAACTGGCCGATCGGCCACCAGGTGCGCGACCGCGGACTCTGCCTGGCGCGGCTGGCCACGGCGCACGCGATCGCGGGCGACCTCGACCGCGCGGCCCAGGCCGGCGTTGAGTCGCTGATCTCGCTGCGCATCGCCGGCTCGGGACGGGTCCTCAACCAGCTGCGTCAGCTCCGGCTGCGGCTGGCTCCGTCGTACGACAGCCCCTCGGTGGCGGCCTTCGGCCAGGCCTATGTTGAACAGTTCGGAACGACCCACATGCTGGAGGCATGACGCGTGGACCTGCTCACGACGGCAACCGCCCTCGACGAACGAACGCGCGGATCGCGGGTCGCCGTACTCCCGGTCGGCAGCTGTGAACAGCATGGCGACTACCTGCCGCTCATCACCGACACGGTGATCGCGGCGGCCATCGCCAACGCGCTGTCCGAGGCCAACGACCTCTGGCTGCTGCCGCCGCTGACCATCTCCTGCTCCCCCGAACACGCCGGCTGGCCCGGCACCGTCAGCCTGCGCGCCGAGACCCTGATCAAGATCATCGAGGACGTCGCCGAGTCGGCCCGCCACAACGGCGCCGACCGACTCGTCATCGTCAACGGGCACGGCGGCAACTACGTGCTCGGCAACATCGTGCAGGAGGCCAACGTCCGCGAGCCGACCATGGTGCTTTTCCCCAGCCGCGACGACTGGGACGACGTGCGCCAGGTCGCCGGCCTCGAGACCAGCTCGCGCGAGGACATGCACGGCGGCGAGCTCGAGGTGTCGGTGCTGCTGCATGTCGCGCCCGAGCTGGTCGCCGAGGGCGTCGAGAACAGCGACCACGACGCGGCGTACCGGCCCCACCTGCTCACCGTAGGCATGCGCGGCTACACGCCGACCGGCATCATCGGCCGCCCGTCGCTGGCCACCGCCGACAAGGGCGCGGCGATCATCGAGGGGCTGATGAAGTCGTTCGAGTCGCACCTGCGGCTACTCACCGCAGACGCCTGAGGGGCACCTCGGGCGGGTAGCCGCCGCAGGACGTCATCCGCGCCGAGCCGTAGATGGCTCGGAATGGATGACGTCCCGGATGCTTCAGACGCGGTGTAGGCGGCGCGCGGCCTCGGCGATCGAGCCGCTCATCGACGGGTAGACCGTGAACGCCTGCGCGAGCTGGTCGGCCGTCAGCGACTCGGCGACCGCGATCGACACCGGGTGGATCAGCTCGGAGGCCCGCGGGCCGACGACGACCCCGCCGACCACGATGCCGGTGCCGGGCCGGCAGAAGAGCTTCACGAAACCGTCGTGCACGCCCTGCATCTTGGCTCGCGGGTTGCCGGCCAGCGGCAGCATCACCACATCGGCCTGGATCTCCCCGGCGTCGACGGCCTGCTGCGACCAACCGACGGTGGCGATCTCGGGCGCGGTGAAGACGTTGGAGGAGACCTTCTTCAGGTCCAGTGGAGCCACCGCGTCGCCGAGGAAGTGCCACATCGCGATCCGGCCCTGCATGGCGGCCACGCTGGCGAGCATGAGTACGCCGGTGCAGTCGCCGGCGGCGTACACGCCCCGGGCCGACGTTCTCGAGACCCGGTCGACCCTGACGAACCCGCCCTCATCGAGCGTCACGCCCGCCTCCTCGAGGCCGAGGTCGGCGGTGTTGGGGATCGAACCGAGCGCCAGGATGCAGTGCGAGCCCGTGACTGATCGGCCGTCGGTCAGCGTGACCGTGACCTGGTCGCCGTCGCGGGTCACCGACTCCATCCGCGACTTCGACAGCACGTGCATGCCGCGCCGCTTCAGCACCTCCTCGAGTACGCCGGCCGCATCGGCGTCCTCACCGGGCAGCACCCGGTCGCGCGAGGAGACCAGCGAGACGTCGATGCCAAGAGAGAGGTACGCCGA
>DASXRJ010000049.1:0-1924 GCA_036506675.1 Nocardioides sp.
GCTCGCAGCGGCCCTGCATGACCACCACGCCGTCGTTGACGTGGATGAAGAAGCGGCTGGGGTCCATCATGAACTCGCCGACGACGATCTCGTCCATGATCTCGCGCCGGATGGCGTGGTCGGGCCGGGCGAACACCTTCAGCAGGTCCGCGCGGCTGACGATCCCCACCAGCAGGCCCTCCTCGTCGACCACCGGCAGCCGTTTGACCCCGACGGCGTGCATACGGCGCGCCGCTTCGGCGACGGTCGCGGTCGGCGGCACCGTCACCGCAGGGGCCGTCATGAGCTCGCCGGCCACCGTGGCGGCCGCCTTGTCCCGTTCCACCCGGCGGCGCCTGCTCCAGACCAGCGGGACACCCAGCTCCGGGTCAGGGTGCTCCTCCTTGAGCAGGAGATCCGCCTCGGAGACGACTCCGACCACGCGGCCGCCGCAGTCCAGCACCGGCGCCGCGCTGACCCGGCGCTCGGCGAGGCGGGCCACGATCTCCTTGAACGGCGTCGACCGCTCGACCGTCACCACCTCGGTCGTCATCATGTCCCGTACCAGGCTGTTCATCGGTCCTCCCTCGGTGCGACCCCTGGGGACATGGAACCGCCTGCCCTGGCATGCTCCCAGGGCCAATGGTCGCGTCCGGGCCGTGCCGCCCGGCCCTGGGTGGCCGGTGGCGCCGCCGGCAAGACTGGTCGAGGTCCTGCGAGGAGGCTGGCTGATGCGGATCAGGGACGTCATGTCGAGCCCGGTGGTCACGGTGCCGCCGGGCATGCGGCTCAAGGAGCTCGCCGACCTCCTGGTCGAGCGCGAGATCAGCGCGGTGCCGGTAGTCGAGGACGGGGCGCTGGTCGGCATCGTCTCCGAGGCCGACCTGGTCCCGTTGGAGCTGGCCCCCGACCCCCGCGCCCACCTCGCCCCGCTCCCCGAGCCGCCTCCGGGCGTGCCGCAGGTGGTCGCCGAGGTGATGACCACCGAGGTCGTCGCGCTGCCGGAGGACGCCGACGCCGCCGAGGCCGGCCGGCTCATGCTGGAGCGGAGGGTCAAGTCCATCCCGATCGTGTCGGGCCGCCGGGTCGTCGGCATCGTCGCCAGGCGCGACCTGCTCGGCACCGCCATCCGGCTCGCCGAACCCTCCTAGTACCGGCCACCGCTCGCGCCGCGGGCAGGCGATAGGCTCGTTCCCCGGGTACGAGGCGGGGGACGATTCCCTTCACCTCGATCGGGCAGGAGGTCAGCATGATCACCCGCTCCCTCGGCTCGGCCGGCCCCCGCGTCTCCGCGTTGGGCCTTGGCTGCATGGGCATGTCCGACTTCTACGGCCCGGCCGACGAGGCCGAGAGCATCGCCACCATCCATGCCGCGCTGGAGGCCGGCGTCACCCCGCTGGACACCGGCGACTACTACGGCATGGGCCACAACGAGCTGCTCCTTGGCAGGGCGCTGCAGGGTCGCGACCGCGACGGCGTCGCGCTCAGTGTCAAGTTCGGTCTCATGCGCGGACCCGACGGCGGGATCGTCGGTCTCGACGGCCGACCCGCGGCGGTCAAGAACTCCCTCGCCTACAGCCTCCGCCGGCTCGGCACCGACCACGTCGACATCTACCGGCTCGGCCGCGTCGACCCCGCCGTGCCGATCGAGGAGACCGTCGGCGCGATCGCGGAGATGGTCAAGGCGGGCTACGTCCGGCACGTCGGGCTCTCGGAGGCGGGCGCTGGCACCCTCCGCCGCGCCCATGCCACCCATCCCATCGCCGACCTGCAGATCGAGTACTCGTTGCTGTCGCGGGGGATCGAGGCGGAGATCCTGCCGGCCTGCCGCGAGCTCGGCGTCGGCGTGACCGCCTACGGCGTGCTGTCGCGCGGCCTGCTCAGCGGCCACTGGTCGAAGGAGCGCGCCGGGGCCACGCGGGACTTACGCAGCCATAGCCCGCGC
>DASXRJ010000050.1:0-16332 GCA_036506675.1 Nocardioides sp.
GTCGCCGGATCCTCGCCCTCGAGGCCGAGCACGACTGCGGTGGGTGACCCGTGGCCGTGCCCGGTCGCGCCGAGGGAGCCGAACAGCTCCGCGCGCACCCGGCTCACGCCGGGCAGTACGCCGTCGGCCGCCAACCCCTCGGCGAAGATCTTCGCTGCCCGCATCGGGCCCACGGTGTGGGAGGACGACGGGCCGATGCCCACCGAGTAGAGGTCGAAGGCCGAGAGCGCCATCACGTCACCTCGGACGGTCCCGACCCGGGGCCGGTGGCCAGATGGGGTGCCAGGGTCGAGTAGAGCGGGAACCGCTCGGTGAGCGTCGAGACGCGCGACCGCAGGGCCGCGGCAGGGTCGGCCGTCGGGGTCTCCCGCAGGGCGGCGGCGATGATGTCGGCGACCTCGGCGAAGTCGTCGGCCCCGAAGCCGCGGGTCGCCAGCGCGGGCGTGCCGATGCGCAGGCCCGAGGACACCATCGGCGGCCGGGGGTCGAAGGGTACGGCGTTGCGGTTCACGGTGATGCCGATGTCGTGCAGCCTGTCCTCGGCCTGCTTGCCGTCCAGCTCCGAGGCGCGGAGGTCGACCAGGACCAGATGGACGTCGGTGCCCCCGGTCAGCACCGAGATGCCGGCGTCGCGGACGTCGTCGGCCAGGAGGCGGTCGGCCAGGAGCCGGGCGCCCTGGAGGGTGCGGGCCTGCCGTTCCCGGAACCGCTCGCCGGCGGCCTCGCGGAACGCCACGGCCTTGGCGGCGATCACGTGCTCCAGCGGGCCGCCCTGCTGGCCGGGGAAGACCGCGGTGTTGATCTTCTTGGCCAAGGCTTCGGTCGACAGGACGACACCGCCTCGGGGGCCGCCGAGCGTCTTGTGCGTCGTGGTGGTGACCACGTCGGCGTACGGCACGGGGTTGGGGTGCAGCCCGGCGGCGACCAGGCCGGCGAAGTGCGCCATGTCGACCATCAGGTAGGCGCCGATCCGGTCGGCGATCCTGCGGAACTCGGCGAAGTCGAGCCGGCGAGAGTACGCCGACCAGCCGGCGACGATCATCCTTGGCCGGTGCTCGAGCGCGAGTCGTTCGACCTCCTCCATGTCGACGAGGAAGTCGGACTCGCGGACGTGGTAGGCGACCACGTCGTAGAGGCGGCCCGAGAAGTTCAGGCGCATGCCGTGCGTGAGATGGCCGCCGTGGGCCAGGTCGAGACCCAGGATCGTGTCGCCCGGCTCCAGCAGCGCGGACATCGCCGCGGCGTTCGCCTGAGCCCCGGAATGGGGCTGGACGTTGGCCGCCTCGGCGCCGAAGAGGGCCATGACCCGGTCGATGGCCAGCCGTTCGACGACGTCGACGTACTCGCAGCCGCCGTAGTAGCGACGCCCCGGGTAGCCCTCGGCGTACTTGTTGGTCAGCACCGAGCCCTGTGCCTGCATCACGGCGACGGGCGCGAAGTTCTCCGAGGCGATCATCTCCAGGGTCGACTGCTGGCGCAGCAGCTCGCGGTCGACGGCGGCCGCGATCTCCGGGTCGACCACCGCGAGGCTGCGGTCCAGGCCCGGGTGGGCCAGGAGCTGGTTTGTCGTCATGTCGTGGTACCACCTGAGGTGTCGCGCCCTCCGCGACTGATCGCGCTGGATGCAACATTGCCCGATCTCGATTCCGTCCGTCAAGAGGGTTCTGACTAGGCTGAACGAATGCGTAGCCAGCACAAGGTCTCACCATGAGCAACAGACCCGCGGAAGCGTCCGCCGGCTCCAGCGGCGGCCTGCAGTCTGTGGACCGGGCCCTCAGCGTGCTGGACCTCCTGGCTCGCCTCGGGGAGAGCGGTGCCAGTGAGCTGGCCGGCCATCTGGACGTCCACAAGTCCACCGTGTTCAGACTGCTCGGAGCCCTGGAGTCGCACGGCTTGGTGGAGCAGCCGGAGGGCCGTGGCAAGTACCGTCTCGGGTTCGGTGTCGTCCGCCTGGCGGGCGCCGTGTCCACCCGCATGGAACTGACCAAGCTGGCCCGACCTGTCACCGAACGACTGGCCGACGAGATCGGAGAGACCGTCAATATCGCGGTGCTGCGCGAGCACTTCGCCGTCAACGTGGACCAAGCGCTGGGGCCGGCCTCAGTGGCGGCCCAGAACTGGGTCGGCCGGATGACGCCGCTGCACGCCACCTCCAGCGGCAAGGTGTTGCTCGCCCACGTCGACGCGGGCGAGCGTCAGCGGCTGGTCGAGGCGAGCGGCCTCTCGGAGTTCACGCCCGAGACCATCACCACGGCTGCCGCACTCGACGTGGAGCTGTCGCGGGTGCTCGAGCGAGGCTACGCACTGTCGGTCGGCGAGTACGAGGAAGGGCTCAACGCGATCGCGGTGCCGATGCGCGACGCCGAAGGCGGCGTGGTCGCCGCCCTCAGCGCCTCCGGGCCGTCGTACCGCTTCGCCGCCGAGCGGATGGAGCAGCTCTCCGTCATCGTGATCGCGGCCGGTGCCGAAGCAAGCCGTCGGCTCGGCCACATCGGTAGCTGATCCGCACGCCTCTCCGGTGGTCGCGCAAGGACCGCGGTGTTGCTGAGGGCGCAACTCTGTGCGTCATTTGAAACGCAACGCTTCCCCTCGAGGCCCGATCGGGTGCACGATCGGGGTGCACGACCCAGACAGGAGGACGCGAAGGCATGACAGAGGACAGGACCGCCATCACCGCCCAGACGGTGATTGCTCGCGAACGACGCGCATCATGACGACAGCGACCCGCATGGACGGGAACGCGACCGCCGCGGCCATCAAGGAGGAGCTGTCGGTGCGGGTCGCCGCCCTCCGCTCGATGGGTCTGGTTCCGGGTCTCGGGACGATCCTGGTCGGCGATGACGCTGCCTCACAGTCGTACGTGTCGGCCAAGCACCGAGACTGCTCCGAGGTCGGCATCGAGTCCCTACGCCTCAACCTCCCGGCCTCCGCAACCGAGGCCGACGTGATCTCGGCCGTGCGCTACTTCAACGAGGCGGACGAGTGCACGGGCTTCATCGTGCAGCTGCCGCTACCAAGGCACGTCGATGTCGGCCGCGTTCTCGACGAGATCGATCCGCACAAGGACGCCGACGGACTGCATCCCGTCAACCTGGGCCGGCTCATCCTCGGGGGCGAAGGAACCAAGCCCTGTACGCCGCGCGCAATCCTCGAGCTGCTGCAACGCAACCACGTCACGATCACCGGTGCGCAGTTCTGCATCATCGGCTGTGGGGTCACGGTCGGGCGTCCGCTCGGGTTGATGCTGGTGAGTCCGGCGCACCACGCGACCGTGACCCTGTGCAACGAGGCGACGCCGGACGTCGCTGCCCACGCTCGTGAGGCGGACGTCGTCGTAGCCGCTGCGGGAGTCGCCCATCTCGTGCGGTCGGACTGGATCAAACCGGGTGCGACGGTCATGTCGGTGGGCCTGACCAGGACCGTGGAGGGGGTCCTCGGCGACGTACACCCGGAGGTCGAGCACGTGGCCGGCCGCTGGGCTCGGCCGACCGGCGGCGTCGGGCCGATGACGCGAGCGATGTTGCTCACCAACCTGGTGGAGATCGCGGAGCGACAGGTCGGTCTCGGGGTGAGCGCGTTCGAGGCCGCCGACCGGGACGAGTGATCTCCACGCCTCCGGCACAGCCGGAGGCGTGGAGAGTCGGCAGTGCCGGGCGCCGCTGGGTCAGCCCTCGCTCGCGCGCGCGGACAGCAGGTGGTAGAGCAGGATCAGCTGGGTGATGGCCAGCGGCTCGCTGCGCCGGTCGTCGGCGATCCGGCCCAGGCTCTCCGGCGGACCGCCATCGACCTCGAGCTCGGCCCAGATCGCCTTCTCCAGCTGGCGCGCCTCCTCGGTCGATGCGTGCCCGTGCACGTGCAGGCAGTCCGTGGGCGTGCCGTCGGCGTCGCGCATGATCTTCAGGTGCATCGCCGTCCGGTTGTCGTCGGAGAGCACGGCCGACAACGACGGGTGCTGGATGGTGGGGCGAAGCATCAGCTCGGCCGACAGCGGGGTGCCGGGCGGGTCGTTGCGGGTGGGGATCGGCGCGAACCGGGCGACGATGTCGGCGTACTTCCGCCGTGGCCGGATGTACGCCGCCGACTCCGGCTCGCGGCGCTCGAGATCCGCGATCACCTGCTCGGGTGTATAGCCGCGCTTGGCGCAGTCCCGCTCGACCTTCCACTGGTGCCGGATCTCTTCGGGCGGGTCGAGGAACACGGTGACGTCGAAGCAGGCCCGCGCCAGCCTGGTCAGCAATGGGTGCAGGCCCTCGACGATCACGAACTCCCGCGGCTCGACGTACGACGGCCGGGCAAACGTGCCCGTGGCGTGGTCGTAGACGGGCTTGAGGATCGGTCGGCCCAGCGCCAGCAGCTGCAGGTGCTGCTCCATGATGTCGACGTGGTTGCAGTCCGGGTGCAGCGGCGTGAACGGCTTGGACCTGCGCTCCTCGCGGTCGTACCGGTGGTAGTCGTCCACGCAGATCGAGGTGCACCGCTCCGGCCCGAGCGCCTCCACGAGCCCCTTGGTCAGGGTCGTCTTGCCGGCCGCTGAGTCACCGGCGATGGCGAGCATGACGGGCCGCAGCCCGGGTGCGCCGCGTTCCGAGCGGGTCATGCGCAGGATCTTGTCGGGCATGTCAGGCCTCCCTCAAGGCTGAGCGGTCGGGCAGTTCGTCGAGCAGCTGGGTGATGCGGGCACCGATCGCGTCCGCGGTGAGCCCGAAGTGGGTGAGTACGGCGCCACCCGGACCGGACGCCCCGAACCCGTCGACGCCGATGGCCAGGTCCACCAGGCCGCGCCAGCCGGACGTGACGCCGGCCTCGATGCTGACCCGCGGCACCGACCGGTCGGGCCGGTACGACGACCGGTCCATCGCCGAGACCGTCCGCACGCTGATGCCGTCCGCTGCGAGCCGTCCGGCCACGTCGACGGCGAGTGCGACCTCCGACCCGGTCGCCACGATCTCGACGTCAGGTCGGGTTGGTCCGAGAGGTCCTGACCCTGGTTCGGAGTCCGGAACGGCCGCCCCCTCTCGGACCACCGCGGCGGGGTCCAGGGCGGGGACCGACTGGCGGGTCAGGATCAGGGCGGTCGGGCCATCGGTGCGCTCGATCGCCGAACGCCAGGCCCCGACGGTCTCGGCCTCATCGGCCGGCCGCAGCACCTGCAGCCCCGGGATCAGCCGCAGCGACTCGACGTGCTCCACCGGCTGGTGGGTCGGGCCGTCCTCGCCGACCGCGACCGAGTCGTGGGTCAGGATGTAGATGACGGGCTGCTTCATCAACGCGGCCAGCCTGAGGGCCGGGCGCAGGTAGTCGCTGAAGACCAGGAAGGTGCTGCCCCAAGGCCGGAAGCCGCCGTGCAGCGCCAGCCCGTTGAGCACCGCCGCCATCGCGAACTCGCGGACGCCGAAGGCGATCGTCGAGCCCGTGAAGTCGTCGCGGGTGACCAACGCCCCGCCGGTGGCGGTGCCCGTGGAGCCGGCGAGGTCGGCCGACCCGCCGACGAGCTCGGGCAGCAGTCCGGAGAGGGCGACGAGGCAGTCCTGCGACGACTGCCTGGTGGCGCGGGAGCGGCCGTCGGCGATCGCGGCAAGAGTCCCGCGGAGATCAGCCGGCAGTCCGCGCTCGCGGGCCCGGCGGAAGGACGCGGCCCGTTCGGGTGCGCCGACGGTGAACATGTCGAAGGCGTCCAGCCAGGCGGTGCGCTGCTCGGCACTCCGCTCGCCCAGGGCCGCGCATCCCGCCCGGACCGCTTCGGGGACGGTGAACGCCGGGAAGCTCCAACCGGCCTGTGTCTTGGCGGCGGCGAGGGTCTCCTCGCCCAACGGGGAACCGTGTGCCTTCGACGTGCCCTCGACACCCGGAGCGCCCTGGCCGATCACCGTCCGCACGGCGATGAAGGTGGGGCGCGGGTCGGCCTTCGCGGCGGTGAGAGCCACGTCGATCGCGTCCACGTCGGTGCCGTCCTCGACCGACAGCGTGTGCCAGCCGTACGACGTGAACCGGGCCAGCTGGTCGTCGCTGGTCGACAGCTCGGTGCCGCCATCGATGGTGATCGCGTTGTCGTCCCACAGCACGATCAGCCGTCCCAACCCGAGGTGGCCGGCCAGCGACGCCGCCTCGTGCGAGACCCCCTCCATCAGGCAGCCGTCCCCGACGATCGCGAAGGTGTGGTGGTCGGTGATCTCGGGGTAGCGGGCGGCCGCCATCCGCTCGGCCAGCGCCAGCCCGACCGCCATCGCCAGACCCTGGCCCAGCGGGCCGGTCGTGGTCTCGACGCCGGGCGTGTGCCCGGCCTCGGGATGGCCCGGGGTGCGCGACCCCAGCTGGCGGAACGCCTTCAGCTCCGACATCGGCAGGTCGTAGCCGAACAGGTGCAGCAGGGCGTAGAGCAGCGCGGAACCGTGGCCGGCCGAGAGCACGAAGCGGTCGCGGTCGGCCCAGTCGGGGTCGGCCGGGTCGTGCCGCAGGTGCCGGCTCCACAGCGTCCACGCCATCGGTGCGGCCCCCATCGGCATGCCGGGGTGGCCGGAGCTCGCGGCCTGGACCATGTCGGCGGCCAGGAACCGGATCGTGTCGATGGCCAGCCGGTCGGTGTCTGCGTCGATGGGCGTGCCCGGTTCGAGGGTCTGGGTCATCACGCGGCCGCCGTTTCGGACAGGGCCACGGCGGACACGGTGATGGTGGACTCGGTGACGATCAAGGGTGGGTACTGGCGCATGGCGGCGGCCCTCTCTGGTCGGGTGCGTCCCAGTCCACCGGCTCGGCCAGCCGCCGTACTCACCCTCGCGGGTGGATCCAGGGGTGAGATCACGCTGGGTCAGCCGTGGACACCGGCCGGGTCGGCTGCTCTGAGTCTTAAGGTGTGCGCATGGCGACGCCCCCGCCTACGCCGTTGCGGCTCGTCCTCGTGGACGACCACGAGATGGTTCTGCGCGGCCTGGACGCGATGCTCGGCCACTTCGCCGACGAGGTCCAGATCGTCGACACGGCGACCTCGGCGGCTACCGCCCTGCGCGCGGTGGCGGCCGGCCAACCCGACGTCGTGCTGTGCGACGTCCGGATCGGCAAGGAGAGCGGTCTCGACCTGTGCCGCCAGATCACCACTCAGTACCCGTCGGTCAAGGTCGTCGTACTGACCGTCTACGACGACGAGCACTACCTCTTCCAGGCGCTCCGAGTCGGTGCGTCCGGCTACATTCTCAAGCGCATCGACGGGGCGGAGCTCGTCCGACACCTGCGCCGGGTGCGTGAGGGCGAGACCGTGATCGACTCGGCGCTGGCCGGCCGGGTCGCGTTGTCTGCCGCGCGGCTCGACGCGGGCGAGTTCTGGCCCGGCGCCCACCTCGGGCTCACCCAGCGGGAGTCTGAGGTGCTCGAGCTCCTCGTGTCGGGGCACTCCAACAAGGGGGTCGCGGCGAAGCTCGTCGTCAGTGACGACACCGTGAAGTCCCACATCCGTGGCCTGTACCGCAAGCTCGGGGTCTCCGACCGGAGCGGGGCGATCTCAGTCGCGCTGCGCGAGGGGCTGTTCCGATGACGGTGGCGCCCTCGGCGGAGGAGATGGCGTCGCGTCTCGGCGCCGACGGGGTCGTCGTACTCGTCAACGACGGACCCGAGCTCACCGTGGGCGAGGTCTGGCCCCCCAACCCGGAGGTCGCGCCGCTGCTGCGGATCCCCGTGGGCTTCGGGGTCACCGGACTCGTCGCGCGCAACGGCAAGGCGGTGCTGATCGACGAGGACTCGCCCCGCAACCTCGTCCACCGCCAGCTGCTGGGCCTGGGGCCGGGAGAGACGGTGGCCCGAATATGCGTTCCGGCGCCGGGGGTGTCGGGCGTCGTGGTCGGCGTGCTGGCAGCGCATCGGCGACCCTCGCGCCCGTTCACCGCCGAAGACCTCGCCGCCGCCACTCGGTACGCCGCCCTGGTCGGGCTGGAGCTGCACGCCGAGCAGCTGTGGCGCTCGGTGCACCGGCATCGCACCGAGCGCGACCGCCTGATCGAGGCCGCCATCTCGGCGCAGGAGGCAGAGCGACGTCGGATCGCCTTCGACCTGCACGACGGCGTGACCACGGCCCTCGCGTCGATGTCCTTCCACCTGTCGGCGGCCGACCTGTCCGTCGCCGACCTGGTCCGGGCGACGCCGGGCTCCGAAGCCGCCGAGCGGGCTCTGGCCGAAGTGGGGGCAGCCCGGCAGCTGGCCGATCTCGCCTACCGGCAGACCCGGGTCGCCATCTCCGGGCTGCACAGCCTGGTCCTCGACGACCTCGGACTGGTTGCCGCGCTCGAGTCCCTGGCGCAGACCGCTGCGGGTGCCGACGGGCCCCAGGTCGACCTCGTGGTCGCCCGTGGCGCGGCCTTCGACGACGTTCCGGACCATGCCGCCGCCGCGCTCTACCGGATCGCCCAGGAGACCCTCGGCAACGCGGTCAAGCACTCCCGGGCCGCACGGGTGGTGCTGTCGCTGCGCCGGGTCGGCGAGTCGGTCGTGCTCGGCTGCACCGACGACGGTATCGGCTTCGATCCCGACGAGCGCCGCAGGAGTCGCGCGGACTCCGACGGCACCCAGCACTTCGGCCTCTCTTCGATCGCGCAGCGCTGCGCCCTGATCGAGGCGTCGCTCCGCCTGGAGTCCATGCCCGGCCGCGGGACGACGGTGCTGGTCGAGCTGCCCCTGCCGCGAGGGCCCGGGTGATCAGAGCGCGGCGGCCGCGGCCCGCTCACAGTTGAGGGCGAGGGCCTGCTGGGCCTGGGTGACGTTGGCCGGCGACCCGCTCCAGGTGGCGAGCGCGTCGTTGACCAGGGCCCGCCCGAACGAGAAGGTCATCGACCATGGGGCACCGTCGATCGCGTTGAGCTCGCGCAAGAACGCACAGGCGTCGTCGGTCGGATGACCGCCGGAGAGGAACGCGATGCCCGGCACCGACCCGGGCACGATGTCGCGGAGCACGCCGTACGTCGCGGTCGCGACGGTTCGTGCAGCGACGCGCTGGCAGCCGAGTCCGGGGGTGACGAAGTTGGGTTTGAGCACGATCCCGGCGAGATCGACCTCGACCTGCTGCAGCTGGTCGAAGAGCGTGGTCAGGACCAGCCGGGTCGCCTCCGCGCAGGCCGCCAGGTCGTGCGATCCGGCCGCTAGTACCTCGGGCTCCACGATCGGGACGATCCCGTGCAGCTGGCAGAGCGCGGCGTAGTGGGCGAGGGCCTGCGCGTTCACCCGGGCGGAGTACGTCGTGACGGTGCCCACGTCGAAGACCGCGCGCCACTTGGCGAAGACGGCCCCGCGTGCGGCGTACGAACCGAGTCGCTCGCCGAGGCCGTCGAGGCCCTCGGTGACCAGCGGCCCCTCGGCGTCACCGAGTGGCACCGTCCCGGTGTCGACCTTGATGCCGGGAAGGATGCCGAGCTCGCGGGCGGCCTCGGGGAACACCCGCCAGTCGCTGAGCTGCTGGCCGAAGGTCTCGTCGGACCAGATGATCCCGCTCACCGACGCGGCCAGTCCAGGCGTGGTCAGCAGCAGCTCCCGGTAGTCGCGCCGGCTCGAGGCGCTGACCGGGATCGACTGGGCCTCCAGCCGTTTCGACATGGTCGCGATGCTCTCGTCGGCCGCGAGGATGCCGCGGCCTCCGGAGGTCAGGCGGCGGGCGTTGGTGGACAGCTCGCGGGACAGGGCGGTCACGGTCATGGTTCCTCCTGGGGGACGTCGGCTGGCCCCAGTCTGTGGCGACCGGAACGAGCACGGACTCACCCCTGCGGGGGAGTTCGGGTGTGAAAGGCGGCTCCGCCCACCAGCGCGGGGTCGGTCACGTGGCTCAGGAACAGCCGGGTGGCCGCGGTCGGCGCGGCACCCGTGCACAGGTGCCACGGTCGGTCCAGTGGAGTGCCCGGCAGCGGGTACGCCGTGAGCTGGCCGCCCACCAGCAGATCGCGCGCCGCGTCCTCGTGGACCAGGGTCACGCCCAGCCCTTCGCGGGCGGCGGCGACGACCGCGCCTGAGGTGCCGAGCGTCAGCTGGCGCGGCGTGAGCTGTAGCCGCCCGAGCAGCTCGAGGGTGGTGGTGCGGGTGCCGGAGCCCTCGCCGGTGAGCAGCCAGGTCGCCTCGGTCACCGGTGACTCGAGCCCCGGCCGGCCGACCACGACCAGACGGTTCGGCCGTCGGGCGCGGGTGCGCAGGCCGGAGCCACGCGGTGGTCGCCCGGCGAGGACCGCGTCCACCTCGTGGTGACCGGCCTGGGTGAACAGCTCGTCGCGCGGCAGCACCAGCAAGGAGAGCTCGACCAGGGGATGCGCGGCGGCGAAGCTCGCCATCAGCCTTGGCAGGACGTACTCGCTCGCCGTCGCGACCGCCCCGATCCGCAGCCGCCCACGGTCGGCGTCACGGACCGCCCCGGCCGCCTCGCCGAGCAGGCCGACGAGCGATCGGGAGTACGCCGCGAAGGTGTGGCCGGCCTCCGTCGGCGTGATCCCACGGCCGGCCTTGGCGAACAGCGGCGTGCCGAGGGCCGTCTCCAGGGCCGAGACGGCAGCCGACACGGCCGGCGGCGTGACGTGCAGTGACTCCGCGGCGGCCCGGACGCTGCGACCGTCGTACACGGCGAGGAAGGTCTGGAGCCGGCCCCAGGTGGCCGCGGCAGGAAGGTCGTCGGTCGGCACGCTCAAAGCATAAGCGATCGTTGAACGATAGATGAGAAAGATTCCATTGTGTCTGATGGGTCTGCCGCTCATGCTGGAACCCTTCACGCCACACGGAAGGACACCACGATGACCGTCGTCGACCGCCCGACAGAGACCCAGGGGCGTTGGGACCCGGGCGTTCAGAGCTACGCCGGCATGGGCTACTGGAACCCCGACTACCAGCCCAAGGAGACCGACGTCCTCGCGGTCTTCCGGGTCACCCCCCAGGAAGGTGTCGACCCCATCGAGGCCGCGGCCGCCGTCGCGGGCGAGTCCAGCACCGCGACCTGGACGGTCGTGTGGACCGACCGGCTGACGGCAAACAGCCACTACCAGGCCAAGGCCTACCGGATGGAGCAGGTGCCGGGCCGGCCGGGTGAGTACTTCGCCTACATCGCCTACGACCTCGACCTGTTCGAAGAGGGCTCGATCGCCAACCTGACCTCCTCGATCATCGGCAACGTCTTCGGGTTCAAGCCGCTCAAGGCGCTGCGGCTGGAGGACATGCGGATCCCGGTCGCCTACACCAAGACCTTCCAGGGCCCGGCGCACGGCATCGTGATGGAGCGCGAGCTGCTGAACAAGTACGGCCGTCCGCTGCTCGGCGCCACCATCAAACCCAAGCTCGGGCTCTCCGCACGCAACTACGGCCGGGTCGTCTACGAGGCCTGCCGGGGCGGGCTGGACTTCACCAAGGACGACGAGAACATCAACAGCCAGCCGTTCATGCGCTGGCGCGACCGCTTCCTCTACTGCATGGAAGGGGTCAACAAGGCGATGGCCGAGACCGGCGAGATCAAGGGCCACTACCTGAACGTCACCGCCGGGACGATGGAGGAGATGTACCGGCGGGCGGAGTTCGCCAAGGAGCTCGGCAGCGTGGTCGTGATGATCGACCTGACCATCGGCTACACCGCCATGCAGTCGATGGCGCACTGGGCGCGCGCCAACAGCATGCTGCTGCACCTGCACCGCGCCGGCCACTCGACGTACACCCGGCAGAAGAGGCACGGCGTCTCCTTCCGCGTCATCTCGAAGTGGTGTCGGCTGATCGGCGTGGACCACCTCCACGCCGGCACCGTCGTCGGCAAGCTGGAGGGTGACCCGGCCACGACTCGGGGGTTCTACGACACGCTGCGCGATGACAAGGTGCCGACCAACCTCGGGAACGGCATCTTCTTCGACCAGGACTGGGCCTCGATGCCGGGCGTCATGCCCGTGGCGTCCGGCGGCATCCACGCCGGGCAGATGCATCAGCTGCTCGACCTCTTCGGCGACGACGTGATCCTTCAGTTCGGCGGCGGCACCATCGGCCACCCGCTCGGGATCGCGGCCGGCGCGGAGGCCAACCGGGTCGCGCTGGAGGCGGTCGTGAAGGCCCGCAACGAGGGCCGGGACCTCCTGGTCGAGGGACCGGACGTCCTGCGCACCGCCGCTCGGTCCTGCCGCCCGCTGGAGGTGGCGCTGGCCACCTGGGGCGACGTGACCTTCGACTACACCAGCACCGACGCCCCGGACGCGGTGCCCACGGCATCCGTGAGCTACTGAGGAGCCACCCATGAAGCTGCGGCACGGAACCTTCTCCTACCTGCCCGACCTCACCGACGACGAGATCGCTGCCCAGGTCCGCTACGCCCTCGACCACGCCTGGCCGGTGTCGGTGGAGTTCACCGACGACCCGCATCCGCGCAACGTCTACTGGGAGATGTGGGGGCTGCCGATGTTCGACCTCACCGAGCCCGACGGCGTACTCGCACAGATCAACGAGTGCCGCGCCACGTTCCCGAACAGCTACGTGCGGGTGCTGGCGTACGACGCCCGGCTGGGTCGCCAGACCACGGCGATGTCGTTCCTGGTGCAGCGTCCGGCCCGGGAGCCGGACCTCCAGCTCACCAGGGTCGAGGGCGAGAACCGCACCCAGAGGTACGCCGTGCAGTCCCGTGCCACCACCGAGCGCGAAGGCGCCTGGCAGCCATGAGCCGGACCGGGTTCGGGCACTACCGCCCGGGCGCGGAGGACACCGTGCCCACGACCGCACCGGCTGAGCCGGAAGAGACGGTCGAGACGACCCTCGGAGAAGACGCGGAGCTCGACCTGTCGCGCGACGAGGCGACGGCCCGGGTCGAGGGGACCCTGGCCAAGCTGGAGGCGGAACTGGTGGGCCTCGCCGCGGTGAAGCGCAGGGTTCGCGAGATCGCTTCGCTGCTGCTCGTCGACCGTGCGCGCCGCCAGTTCGGGCTGGCGTCATCACGGCCGACGCTGCACATGAGCTTCGCCGGCGGTCCGGGGACGGGCAAGACAACGGTGGCGTTGCGGATGGCCGAGATCCTGCACGCGCTCGGCTACCTCCGCGTCCCTCGAGTGCACACGGTCACCCGCGACGACCTGGTCGGGCAGTTCATCGGCCACACCGCCCCCAAGACCAAGGAGGCGATCGCCCGGGCGGCCGGCGGGATCCTGTTCATCGACGAGGCCTACTACCTGTTCCGGCCGGAGAACGAGCGCGACTACGGCCAGGAGGTCATCGAGATCCTGCTCACCGAGATGGAGAACGAGCGGGGCAGCCTGGTGGTGATCTTCGCCGGCTACCCCGACCGGATGGCCACCTTCTTCGCCGCCAACCCCGGACTGTCGTCACGGGTGCCGCACCACATCGGGTTCGACGACTACACCCATCCCGAGCTCGTCCAGATCGCCGACCTGATGGTGGCCGCGGAGAACTTCCGGTTCGACGACGAGGCGCGCGAGGCGTTCTCGTCGTACCTCACCCGGCGGATGGAGCGCCCGCAGTTCTCCAACGCACGCAGCGTCCGCAACGCCGTCGAGCGCTCCCGGCTGCGCCAGGCCCGGCGGCTCGTGGAGCTGGACCGCCCGCTCAACCGCGACGACCTGATCACGCTCACCGCCGAGGACATCTACGGCTCCAGCCTGTTCAACGAGCCGAATCGCTAGGACAGCACGAGGACCAGGTCGCCGCCTTCGACGGACTGGGTGCCGGCGAGGGCGACGCGGTCGACGGTGCCGGCGACGGGGGCGGTGATGGAGGCTTCCATCTTCATGGCCTCGATGGTGGCCACGGTGTCACCGGCGGCGACGGTGTCGCCGGCGGTCACGACCACGGTGACGACGCCCTGGAACGGCGCGGCGACGTGGCCGGGGTTGGCGGGGTCGGCCTTCTCCGCGGCGGGTACGTCGGCCGCCACCTTGCGGTCGCGCACCGAGATCGGGCGGAGCTGGCCGTTGATCGTGGTCATCACGGTCCGGTAGCCTCGCTCGTCGGGCTCACCGATCGCCTGCAGGCCGAGGATGAGCTTCTTGCCCTCGGCGATGGTGACCTCGTGCTCCTCGCCCGGGCGCATGCCGTAGAGGTACTCGATCGTCGGCAGCACCGAGGTGTCGCCGTACGTCTCGCGGGACTCGGTGAACTCCCGCGTCGGGCCGGGGAACAACAGCTCGTTGAGAGTACGGCGTCGCTCCGACCCGAGCGCCGACGACTGTTCCGGCGTGAGCGCGGCCGCCGGCGCCTTCCACGTCCGGCCCTCGAGCGCCTTGGTCCGGAACGGCTCCGGCCAGCCACCCGGCGGGTCGCCGAGCTCGCCGTTGAGGAAGCCGATCACCGAGTCGGGGATGTCGAACTTCGCCGGGTTGGCCTCGAACTCCGCCGGGTCCGCCCCGACCGCGACGAGGTGCAGCGCCAGGTCGCCGACCACCTTCGACGACGGGGTCACCTTGACGATGTGGCCGAGGATCCGGTCGGCGGCGGCGTACATGTCCTCGATCTGCTCGAACTTCTCGCCGAGCCCCAGCGCGATCGCCTGCTGGCGCAAGTTGGAGAGCTGGCCGCCGGGGATCTCGTGGGTGTAGACCCGCCCGGTCGGCGACGGCAGGCCCGACTCGAAGGGCGCGTAGACCCGGCGGGTGGCCTCCCAGTAGGGCTCCAGCGCGCACACCGACTCAAGCGAGAGGCCGGTGGCGCGCGACGAGTGGTCGGTGGTCGCGACCAGCGCGGATAGGGCTGGCTGCGACGTCGTACCCGCCATCGCGGCCGAGGCGGCGTCGACCGCGTCGACCCCCGCGTCGATCGCGGCGAGCAGGGTGGCGAGCTGGCCGCCGGGGGTGTCGTGGGTGTGCAGGTGCACCGGCAGGTCGAACTCCGAGCGCAGCGCGGTCACCAGCGTCCGGGCGGCGGGCGCGCGGAGCAGCCCGGCCATGTCCTTGATCGCGAGCACGTGCGCGCCGGCGTCGACGATCCGCGACGCCAGCCGCAGGTAGTAGTCGAGCGTGTAGAGCTTCTCGTCCGGCGACGACAGGTCGCCGGTGTAGCAGAGCGCCACCTCGGCGACGGTGGACCCGGTCGCCCGCACGGCCTCGATCGCCGGCCGCATCTGCTCGACGTCGTTGAGCGCGTCGAAGATCCGGAAGACGTCGATGCCGGTCGCCGCCGCCTCCTCGACGAAGGCGTCGGTGACCTCGGTCGGGTACGGCGTGTAGCCGACCGTGTTGCGGCCGCGCAGGAGCATCTGCAGGCAGATGTTCGGAACCGTCTGACGCAGCGCGGCCAGCCGCTCCCACGGGTCCTCGGCGAGGAACCGCAACGCCACGTCGTACGTCGCCCCGCCCCAGGCCTCGACGCTCCACAGCTCGGGCGTCGTACGCGCGACGTGCCCGGCGACCGCGAGCAGGTCGCGGGTCCGCACCCGGGTCGCCAGCAGCGACTGGTGCGCGTCGCGGAACGTCGTCTCGGTGACCGCCACCGACGCCTGCGCCCGCAGCCGCCGCGCGAACTCCTCCGGCCCGACCTTGAGCAGCAGCTGCCGGGTGCCGTCGGGAGCGGGTACGGCGAGCTCCACCGACGGCAGCTTGGAGACGGGCGAGACCGAGACCGGCGCCGGCCCGTGCGGCTGGTTGACGGTCACGTCGGCGAGGTAGTGCAGCAGCTTGCTGCCCCGGTCGCCCGAGGCGCGGGCGGTGAGCAGGTGCGGGTGGTCCTCGATGAACGACGTGGTCAGCCGGCCGGCCACGAAGTCCGGGTCGTCGAGCACCGCCTGCAGGAAGGCGATGTTCGTCGAGACGCCCCGGATCCGGAACTCCGCCAGCGCCCGCCGCGCCCTCTCCACCGCCTTCTCGAAGGTGCGGCCGCGACAGGTCAGCTTGGCCAGCATCGAGTCGAAGTGCGCGGAGACCTCGGCGCCCGTGTACGTCGTACCGCCGTCGAGGCGGACGCCCGCACCACCCGGCGACCGGTACGTCGTGATCTTGCCGGTGTCGGGCCGGAACCCGTTTGCGGGGTCCTCCGTGGTGATCCGGCACTGCAGGGCCGCGCCGCGCAGCACCAGCGTGTCCTGCGACAGCCCGAGGTCGGCCAGCGTCTCGCCCGAGGCGATCCGCAGCTGCGACTGCACCAGGTCGACGTCGGTGACCTCCTCGGTGACGGTGTGCTCGACCTGGATCCGGGGGTTCATCTCGATGAAGACGTAGTTGCCGGCCGGGTCGAGCAGGAACTCGACGGTGCCGGCGTTGCGGTAGCCGATCTCCTTCGCGAACCGGATCGCGTCGGCGCACATCCGGTCCCGCAGCTCCGGGTCGAGGTTGGGCGCGGGCGCGATCTCGACGACCTTCTGGTGGCGCCGCTGGACCGAGCAGTCGCGCTCGAAGAGATGCATGACGTTGCCCT
>DASXRJ010000051.1:0-3536 GCA_036506675.1 Nocardioides sp.
GGCGATGAACCGGAACCCCGGATGGCTCACGTGCACCGCGGGGATGATCGTGGGCCAGTAGTCGTCGGCGGGAGCATCGCCGGCCCGACCCTGCCACGTCCGGCCGAACGTGTCGTTCATCACGAGCATCGCCATGTCGCAGCGGACGCCGTCGCACTGGTCGGCGATCCGCCGCAGCGTGTCCACCACCGCCCACCGCAGCGCGGCGGAGAAGGCGTTGAGCTGCACGACGTCGGGCCACGCGGGAAAGTACGGGTCGCGCCCGTTGGCCAGCACCCGCCCGGCCACGTCGACGAACGACGCGGGGTCGTCGCGCAGGTCCTGTGCCGTCCCCTGCACGAAGCGCTCGGGATGCTCCGTCGTCCACGGGTGGTCCGGTGCGACGTGGTTCGGCACGAAGTCGAGGATCAGACCGAGCCCCCGCCGGGCGAGCGCGGCCCGCGCGGACGCGAGCGCGGCGCCGCCACCAAGCGACCTGTCGACCTCGTAGCCACGGATGCAGTACGGAGACCCGACGACGTCGTCGGCCGCGTAGTCGGCGAGCGTCGCCCGGAAGCCGGCGACGAGATCGGCGTTCGCCAGGGCGACCGTCACACCCGCCGGGCTCCGCTCCCACACGCCCATCAGCCACACCGCGTCGAACCCGAGGTCAGCGACCGCGTCCCACTGCTCCGCGGGCACGCTGGCGAGGTCGACGCGGCGACCGGTGTCAGCGCTCAACTGGTGGAGCCACGGCCAGGTGTTGATCTCGTACAGGAACGGATGGGTGGCTGACGCCCAACGCGCGGTCACGAGCGCACCTCCACGACCACCTTGCGGGCCGTGACAACCCCCCGGCTTCCGTCAGACGACTGAACCCGGTCTCCTCGCAGGTTGCGACGTACACGCAGTCGTTCGACGGAAGCCGGCGCCTCGCTCGACCGTCATCATCAGGGGTGACATGCCCGCCGACCGACAGGAATGACCGCCAACCGAAAGGACATCCGACCATGGCCGTTTCAGATCAACTCACGAAGCTTTCGGCACGAGCGAAGGAGCTCGAGGACCGCGCCGCCGCGGCGAGCGCGAAGAACAAGTCCGACCTGGAGAAGGACGTGGCGCAGGCCCGACAGGCGGCCCAGGCGCAGGCCGCCGAGCTGCGCAAGAGCGCCGAGAACAGCAAAGGGCAGATCTCGGCCTGGTGGGACAGCGTCCAGCGCTCGTGGAACGATCATCTGAAGTCCGTGCGCGACAACGTGGACGAGAAGAAGGCCGCCCACGACCTCAAGTCGGCCGAGAAGGCGGCCGACCAGGCCGACGACGACGCGGTGTTCGCGATCGACTACGCCTACGCGGCGATCGATGAGGCCGAGTACGCAGTGCTCGACGCGGCCCTCGCACGCATGGAGGCCGACGATCTCGCCGCCGCTCAATCGAGCGGGGACAGCTGACCCGGCGCCCGGTCGTCCCCGCCGGTCTCCGAGCTCGATGCGACGCCCAGGAGACGAGACGCGGCCGTGTGGCCCGGCGTCGACACGACGCCGGGCCATCACGTCCGCGCTTGGGCAGGAATCAGCGGACGTGACGTCCGCCTGGCGGTCTGCACGGAGCTGTCGTCAGGCGTCGAGGCGGTAGACCCGGGTGGCGGTGCCGTGGAAGACGGCGTCACGCTCGTCGGCCGTCGCGCCGTGGAGCATCTTCTTCACCGCGTTGCCCAGCGTGCTGTAGGAGAGCGAGAGGCGGTCGACGGGGAAGTTGGACTCGAACAGGCAGCGATCCGCGCCGAAGCGGTCGAGCACGTGGAGGTAGTAGCGGCCCTGGGCCGCGACGAACTCGTCGGAGGAGGGCGGGCGGGCGCCGGTGTGCCATCCGAAGCCGTTGTCGGGCATGGCGAGGCCGCCGAGCTTGGCC
Organism: Nocardioides sp.; assembly: GCA_036506675.1. GTDB lineage: Bacteria > Actinomycetota > Actinomycetes > Propionibacteriales > Nocardioidaceae > Nocardioides. The sequence continues at coordinate 1,891 of DASXRJ010000051.1, forward strand.
ACGACGTTGTCGCAGCGGGCGATCCCGGCGATGTCGTCCCGCCAGCGGTCGAAGAGCTCGTCGCGCCGGCCCGCGAAGCGGCCCACCCCGAGGGGTGTGCAGAAGTGGTCGAGCACCATGAGCGTCTCGGGCACCGCTCGGGCGAGGTCGAGGAACTCGCCGGCCTGGTAGTGGTAGAGCCAGGTGTCGTACGTGAGGCCGCGGGCACCCAGCCTGCGCACACCGGCGCGGAACGCCGGGTCCTCGGACAGGCCGGCGGGCGCCCGGCCGGGGATCGTCAGCCCGTCCGCCTGGTCGCCCCGCGCCAGCGAGTGGCGGATGCCTCGGAGGAGTCCGCGGCCGGCGTCGAGGTGGGCGTCGAGGACGTCGTCGAGTTGCGGGAGGCGCAGGTCGGCGTGGGCGACGATGCCGCCGATCAGCCCACCGCTGTCGGCGGCCGCGCCCGCCACGAACTCGGTCTCGCCCACGGGCGCCAGCTCCGGCGGCCCATCGGTGCGGTAGGACGCCCGACACTCGACGAACACGGTCCGCACGACGTCGTGCCCGCTGCCGACATCGGCCAGCAGCTCGGCCAGCCCGTAGCGCATGCCCTCACCCGCGGGCCACAGGTGGTGGTGAGCGTCGACGATCCGCTGGTCCGGATCGACGATCGGCTCCTCGACCAGTGCCCTCCACGCGTCCGTCCCCGCCCGGGGTGCCTCGGTCACGGCCTCACGATGGCACAGTCGCCGCGGGAGCGGTCGCTCAGAGGACCTCACCCGTGGCTCCGCCACCTGTGGGCGGCGGCGCCGGGCGGCGGATCCTGACCAGTGCACCGGTCCATCCGACGACGATCAGCACCGCGGCGATGGCCCGCAGCAGCGGGGTGTACTTCTCCGGGTAGATCACGCCCTCGACGTAGTGGTCGATGAAGCCGCGGCGGGACGCGACCTCGCCACCCAGCCGGCGGAAGTAGCGCTCGAGCGGGGTGAGCGGGCACTCGTAGCCGACCGTCACGATGCCCACGGCCCAGACCACCGCGGGCACGTGCAGCCACAGCACCCGGGGCCACCGCCAGGCCAGCAACCCGCCGACCGCCACGAAGATGACGAACGCGAAGTGCACGACCACGACCACGTCGGCGAGGAACCGGTACGCCACGGAGCCGAACGTACGCCAGCCGGTAGGGACCCTCACAGGGCTACTGGCGACGACGGCGCCGATCCGCTGAGCGACTGCGCCGTCGACGGGACAGGACCTCATCTTCAGGCGTCGAGGGCCGACTGCCGGCGGCGGCGCCGGCGCTCGGAGAATCCCGGCGACACCGTGTGGCACCCCGTATAGCGTCGTCGCTCATGGCCACCGCGACGCCTCCCGCGCCACCGACCACGGCCGCTGCCCGGGCCATCGACGCCGTGAAGGTGTACGGATCCGGCGACACGGCGGTGCGCGCCCTCGACGGCGTGACGGTGGAGTTCCCGATGGCCCGGTACACCGGGATCATGGGCCCGTCGGGCTCGGGCAAGTCGACACTGATGCACTGTGTCGCCGGGCTCGACGATCTCACGTCCGGCGAGGTGTGGATCGGCGACACCGAGGTGGGGTCGTTGTCGGACAAGGCGCGAACGCTGCTGCGACGCAAGCAGATCGGCTTCGTGTTCCAGTCC
>DASXRJ010000052.1:0-1638 GCA_036506675.1 Nocardioides sp.
TGCGCTCGTAGGAGTCGGCCAGGCGGCGCTCCACGTCGTCGACGTCCATGTCGGGCAGGCCGTAGTGGTCGCGCAGCATGCACGCCACCCGGGGCAGGTCCGACAGGTCGGGCCAGCCGTCGGGGTGCCACAGGCTGGCCCGGCGCAACGCCTTGGCGCAGTGGATGTAGGCCTCCTCGACCGTCACCACGGTGACCACCCGGGGCACGATCTCGCCGATGGGGCACAGGGCCAGGGTGTCGGGGTCGGTGGTGATGGCCGCCTGCCCGTTGACCCGCAGGGTCTCGCCGAGCCCAGGGATCATGAACAGCAGCCCGATGCCGGGGCTCTCGATGAGGTTGGCCATGCTGTCGAGCCGGTTGTTGCCGCTGAGGTCGGGGATGCCCAGCCGGCGGTCGTCGAGCACCCGCACGAACCCGGGCAGCCCACCCCGGGGCGAGACGTCGCACCGGCCGGCGGCGTCGGCGGTGGCCACGGTCACGAACGGCGAGTGGGCGATGAACGCCCGGCAGTTGGCGTCGAGGTGGTCGATCTGCTTCGCCACCGCCGGCCGCGACGGCAGCCGGTAGATCTCCCGCAGCCCGTCCACGGTGGTGATGGTGGTGTCATCACGCATCGGGGCAGGCTACGCGGGGTCCCGCGTATCTGGGAACGGCTTTGCAACTCAAAGGAGCGAGATCGCCCGGCCGCCGCCCCCGACGGACGGCGGTCGTAGGAGTCGGAGCCGGTCATGCTCTTCGCGAGCTACAGCAGAGCCGATCGCAGCCTGCTCGACGCGCTGCTCAACGACATCCGGGCGCTCGGCTACGAGGTGTGGCTGGACGAGCAGCTCTCGGGCGGCCAGATCTGGTGGGACGAGATCCTCACCAAGATCCGTGAATGCGACGTGTTCCTGTTCCTCGTCACCCCGGCGTCCGTGGACTCCGAGGCCTGCCTGCTCGAGCTGGGCTACGCCCATGCGATGGACCGGACCGTCATCCCGGTGCAGCTGGCGGCGACCAGCCCCGCCGTGATCCCGTCGGTGGTGTCCCGCCACCAGATCGTCCACTACGGGACGGGCGACAAGACGTCGATGATCAGCGTGGCCCGGGCGCTGGCCCGGGCGGAGACAGGGCGGCCGCTGCCCGACCCGCCGCCACCGCAGCCTGCGCTGCCCGGGTCGTACTTCTCGACGCTGCGGGACCAGCTCGGCTCCCGTGATCCGCTGAGCCTCGACCAGCAGCTCAGCATCGTGCACCGGCTGCGCACCCGCGCCGACGACAGCGCCTCGCGGGGGGAGGTCGTAGCGCTGCTCGACCGGCTCCGCGGCCGGGAGGAGCTGTACGCCTCGGTGGCGGAGCAGGTCGACACCCTCCGGGCCGAGCTGAGCCGCGCCCCGGACCGGCAGGCGGCGACCGCCGGGATGCGCCCCGCGCGTCCGGCCCGACCGCTGGAACGCCTGATCCTCGTGCTCGGGATCGTCGCGCTCACCACGGGCCTGGTCGCGCTGGTGAACCCCGTCTACACGTACCGCGACGACGGCTGGGTCATCTCGTGGGACGACTTCGGCCGGCACCACCGCTGGCCGTTCGCCCTGCTCCTCCTGCTCTTCCTCGGCTTGGGGGCACTGACCTTCGGGCGCGGGCAACGGGCGCGCCG
>DASXRJ010000053.1:0-7212 GCA_036506675.1 Nocardioides sp.
AAGGAGGTGCCGGCCTCGCTCGGCGCGGTGATCGCGATCAGGTCGTCGGCCGCCTTGCGTACGACGGCGCGGTGGAAGTCTCGCTTGTTGCCGAAGTAGTGGTAGAGCAGTCCGCGCGAGATCCCGGCCTCCTCGGCCAGCGTCTCGATCGACAGCTCGTCGAGCGATCGGTGCGCGAAGAGACGTACGCCGAGCTCGAGCAGCTGCTCGCGGCGGAGGTCGGGCGTCATCCGGACCCGTGGGCTGGTGGTCATGCCTCCATCTTACTGAACTCGTTTCAATACCGCTATTGACGGATGTTCAATACTTTCCATACCCTGGCGTCATGACCACCACCACCCCGCTCCCGAGCCGCGTGCGCCACCTGCTGGTGGGCGCCGGGTTCGCCGGACTCGGCATGGCCATCAAGCTGCAGGAGGCCGGCGAGACCGACTTCCTCGTCGTAGAGAAGGGCTCCGACGTCGGCGGCACCTGGCGCGACAACACCTACCCGGGTGCCGCGTGCGACGTGCCGAGCCAGCTCTACTCCTTCTCGTTCGCGCCCAACCCCGACTGGTCGAGCTCGTTCTCGCCGCAGCCGGAGATCCAGGCCTACCTGCAGAAGACGGCGCGCGGGGCCGGCGTACTCGACCGGTTCGTGTTCGACACCGCCGTCGAGGACATGGTGTACGACGAGGCCGCGCAGCTCTGGCGGGTCCGCACCTCGGCCGGTGAGATCGAGGCGGTCAACGTCATCACCGGCTCGGGCGGCCTCAGCGAGCCCAAGCTGCCGGAGATCGAGGGCATCGAGACCTTCCAGGGCGAGATCTTCCACTCCGCCCGCTGGAACCACGACGTCGACCTGGCCGGCAAGCGGGTCGCCGTCATCGGCACCGGCGCCTCGTCGATCCAGATCGTGCCGGAGCTGCAGAAGGTCGTCGACCATCTCGACGTCTACCAGCGCACCGCGCCCTGGGTCGTCCCGCGGCACGACCGGCGCTACGCAGCCCCCGAGAAGCTCGCGCTGCGGCACGTGCCCGGCCTGCAGAAGCTCTATCGCTCGGCCATCTACTGGGGCCGCGAGACCTACGTGCCGGCGTTCACGTGGAAGCCCGGGCTGGCGCTGCCGGCCAAGCAGATGGCGCTCGGCAACATCCGCAAGGGCATCAAGGACCCCGAGCTGCGTGCCAAGGTGACCCCGAACTTCCAGATCGGCTGCAAGCGGATCCTGATCTCCAACGCCTACTACCCGGCGCTGGACTCCGACAACGTCGACCTGGTCACCGACCCGATCGCGAAGGTCACCGGCAACGCGATCGTCACCACGGACGGGGTCGAGCGCGACATCGACGTACTCGTCGTTGCCACCGGCTTCTACACCACCGACCAGCCGATCGCACACCACGTGACCGGCCGCGGCGGCCGGACCCTGGCCGAGGTGTGGGCGGCCGACGGGATGGCGGCGTACAAGGGCACCACGATCCACGGCTTCCCCAACTTCTTCCAGATCATCGGTCCCAACACCGGCCTCGGCCACTCCAGCATGGTGTTCATCATCGAGTCGCAGCTCGCCTACATCCTCGACGGGGTCTTGCACCAGCGGGTCAACGAGTACGCCGCCCTCGAGCCGCGCGCCGACGTACAGGCCGAGTGGAACGCCGACCTCCAGCGCCGGATGAAGCGCACCGTGTGGACCACCGGCGGTTGCGCCAGCTGGTACCTCGACGAGCACGGCAACAACCCCATCCTCTGGCCCCGCACCACGTTCACCTTCCGCCGGCTGCTCAGCCGCTTCGACGTCGACGCGTACGAAGTCGAGGCCGGCCACGCTGCCGGCTCCACCACTCCTCAGGAGGCCTCCGCATGAACTCACTCGACGGCAAGGTTGTCGTCATCACCGGCGCCGGTTCCGGCATGGGCCGCACCATGTCGCTGTACGCCGCCGCGCGGGGTGCGCTGCTGGCCATCTCCGACTGGAACGCCGAGGGTCTCGCCGAGACCGTCGACCTGGTCAAGGCCGCCGGTGCGGCCGAGGTCCGCAGCGACGTGGTCGACGTCTCCGACCGGGCAGCGATGGCGACCTGGGCGGCCGCCGTGGCCGAGCAGTTCGGCCGGGTCAACGTGGTGGTCAACAACGCCGGCGTCACCATGACCGGCGACTTCGAGGACATGACGTACGACGAGTTCGACTGGATCGTCGGCGTGAACTTCAACGGCGTCGTCAACGGCACCAAGGAGTTCCTCCCCCACCTGATCGCGTCGGGCGACGGCGCGCTGGTCAACATCTCGTCGCTGTTCGGGCTGGTGTCGATGCCGGGCCAGTCGGCGTACAACGCCACCAAGTACGCCGTCCGCGGCTTCACCGAGGCGCTCCGCGAGGAGATGCTGATCAACAAGCATCCGGTCACCGTGACCTGTGTGCACCCCGGCGGCATCAAGACCGGCATCGCCCGCAACGGCCGCAAGACCAAGGGCCAGGACGCCGAGGCCATCGACAGGCTCTTCGAGAAGCGTCTCGCTCGGATGAGCCCGGAGAAGGCCGCCGAGATCATCATGTCGGGCATGCTCGCCGGCAAGGCTCGGGTGCTGGTCGGCATCGACGCCCACCTGATCCACCACTGGGCCAAGCTGACCGGCTCGCGCTACCAGGACATCGTCGTCCTGTTGAGCAGGCGGCTGATCCCGGCCAAGACCAGGTAGCCTTTTCGGGTGACCTCCTCTCGACCCGCACCGGCCCGCTCGGTGCGGGTCGCGATGTCTAAGTGGGGGTCGCGCCCGCACTGGGAGTTCCCCGCCCTGCACCTGGGTGCCGACGACCACGGCGAGTGGCTCGGGATCCCGACCGGCACCCACATGGCCCGCCCCGGGGCGACGTACACGAACCCCGTGCCGCAGGTGATCCTGGTGCCGGGACCCGACGGGGCCGACGACCACCGCGCCTACCTGGCCACCTTCCACGCCCCGGGCGGCGTCGTCTCGGTGTACGTCGACATGGCCACGCCGCCGGTCTGGGACGGCGACGTACTCCGCTCGGTCGACCTCGACCTGGACGTCGTCCGTGGGACTGCGGGCGAGGTGTGGGTCGACGACGAGGACGAGTTCGCCGACCACCAGGTGACCTTCGGCTATCCCGACGAGATCGTCACGTTGGCGAGCGCGAGCTGCACCCGGATCGAGACACTGGTCCGGACCGGTGCCGCACCCTTTGACGCGGACACCTCCGCGCACTGGCTGGGTGTGCTTCGCTTGGCCGGTGGAGATTGAGTTCCGCAGCTCCCCTCGTCCGACGCTAGGCGTCGAGTGGGAGTTCGCGCTCGTCGACAAGACCACGCGCGACCTGTCGAACTCCGCCTCCGACGTCTTCGACCTCGCGCACGACCGGATCGGGACCGACCGCCTGCACAAGGAGTTCCTCCGCAACACCGTCGAAGTGGTCACCGGCGTCTGCGACACGGTGGCCGAGGCGATGGCCGACCTGCGCGGCACGCTGCGCGCCGTACTCCCGATCGTCGACGAGCTCGGCGTCGACCTGTACGGCGCCGGCACCCATCCGTTCGGCGAGTGGTCGCGGCAGCTGCTCTCCGAGGGCCACCGGTACGCCGAGCTGGTCAACCGCACCCAGTGGTGGGGGCGGCAGATGCTCATCTGGGGCGTGCACGTGCACGTCGGGATGCCGGAGCGCGACCGGGTGATCCCGGTGCTCTCGTCGCTGCTCAACCACTACCCGCACCTCCAGGCGCTGTCGGCGTCCTCCCCGCTGTGGGGCGGCATCGACACCGGGTACGCCTCCAACCGGGCGCTGATGTTCCAGCAGCTGCCGACGGCCGGGCTGCCGTTCCAGTTCACCACCTGGGCGGAGTTCGAGGCCTTCGTCGGCGACCAGCTGACCACCGGCGTGGTCGACGACCTCTCCGAGATCCGCTGGGACGTCCGCCCCTCCCCTCGGCTCGGCACCCTGGAGAACCGGATCTGCGACGGCGTCACCAACCTCGACGAGATGGCCGGACTGGTGGCGCTGATGCACTGCCTCGCGGTCGACCTGGACACCCGGCTCGCGGCGGGTGAGACGCTGCCGGTGATGCCGCCCTGGCACGTGCAGGAGAACAAGTGGCGGGCGGCGCGCTACGGCCTCGACGCGATCGTCATCGTCGACGCCGCCTCACACGAACGGCTGGTCACCGACGACCTCGACGACGTCCTCGAACGTCTCGTCCCGGTGGCCCGCCGCCTCCATTGCGCAGACGAGCTCGCGTCGGTCGCCGAGATCCCGCGGCGAGGCGCGTCGTACCAACGGCAGCGGCACATCGCCACCGAGGCCTCCGGCGACCTGACCGTGGTCGTCGACTCCGTGGTGCGCGAGCTGCGCGAGTCGATCTGATCCGTCCCGCGCCCGGCGCCGCTCCGCAGGTCATGTCCGGCTCACCACGGCCCACGGTCCGGGGTCATGCCGGGCCGACGGATCAGTGGCGCCTGCGGTGGCCCGCGCCGGGCCCGATCGCGTCGATTCACCGCTCGTCACCTGCACGATTCACTGCAGTTCGCCGAGCTGTCTGCGGCTCCCGGGCGGGGAACGCAGCCGGTGGATCGCGAACTGCAGCGAATCGTGTCGTGGAGTTCGCCGTCTTCCTCGGCCAGGACGCGGCGGTCGGGGCGCGCTCCCGGCCTTGGTGGATCTCGCACCGCCGACGAACCTCCACCGTCCGCGAGTCAGTCCGGCTCCACCATCTCCAGTCGTACGCCGAGCAGCCGCACCGGCCGGTCCCTCTCGACCCGGTCGAGGAGCGCGACCGCGGCCTCGGCCAGCACCGCCGGGTTGTTCGTCGGCTCGGGCAGGGTGAGGCTCCGGCTCACCGTGATGAACGGCTTGAACCGCACCTTGATCCCGACCCGGGCAGCCGGCCGGCCCTCGCGGTCGATGTCGTCGACCACCCGGACGGTCAGCGCCCGCACCTCGTCGGCGACCCGTCCCCAGTCGTCGAGGTCGACCTGGAACGTCGTCTCGCGGCCATGCCCCCGCGGCACCCACGGCGTGGCGTCGACCGGGCTGGAGTCGACACCGCGACCGAGCCTGCGGTACCACGGACCCATCGTCGGCCCCAGCTCCGCGGCCAGCCGGGCCGGGTCGGCGGCCGCCAGCTGGGTGACGGTGTCGATCCCGAGGTCGGCCAGCTTCTTGGCGGTCTTGGAGCCGATCCCCCACAGCGCCCGGGTCGGCCGGTCGCCCATCACCTCGAACCAGGTCTCGTCGGTCAGCATGTAGTCGCCGCGCGGCTTGCCGAAGTCGGTGGCGATCTTGGCCTGCAGCTTGTTGTCGCCGATGCCGACCGAGCAGTGCAGCCCGGTCGCCTCGAAGACGGCCGCACGGATGTGAGCCGCGAACACCCTCGGGTCACCCAGCTCGCCGTGGCCCACGCCCGGGCCGAGGAAGGCCTCGTCCCAGCCGAGCACCTCGAGCACGATCGGCACGCCTCCCCACTCGAGCGAGCGCAGCGTCGACATCACCTCGGCCGACGCCTCGTCGTACGCCTCCTTGTCGACCGGCAGGAAGATCGCGTCCGGACACTTGCGGGCGGCGATCCGAAGCGGCATGCCGGAGCCGACGCCGTACTCACGGGCCGCGTACGACGCGGTCGAGACGACCCCGCGCTCGGTCGGGTCACCCCGTCCGCCGACCACCACCGGCAGCCCCTCGAGCTCGGGCCGCCGGCGGATCTCGACCGCGGCGATGAACTGGTCGAGGTCGACGTGGAGTACCCAGGCGGTCACGCCTCGACGGTAGCCGCCACCACCCCCAAGGTCAGCCAAAGCGGCTCAGCCCGCGCGATCTCACCCCGCCCAGGTCACCCCGCCCAGGTCACCCGAGCTCAGCCTGCAGAGGCCTGGGCGGAGTAGCGCGCCCAGTTGATCGCCCGCTTGGTCTGGGCCAGGTCGCGGTACCAGACCCGGACCTCGGTCTTGCAGCGCACGCGCTCGACATAGGCGGAGTACTCCGAGCACTCGGCCAGCGCCTCGGAGTCGGTGGGCGGGAAGGCGGCGCTCCCGTCGTAGTAGTAGATGCCGAACCCGTTGGCCGCGTCGCCGGTGATCTTCACGATCGTGTCGCCCGGCGGCGTCCAAGTGGTCGTGGTGGTCGTCGTACTCGCGGGCAGCGCGACCGCCGTACTCAACCCACCCAGCAAGACCACCAGCGCCGCCACCACGGCCGCCATTACGAACCTCTTCATGTCCTACCCCGTTCTCGTCGGTGACCGGCTCGTCCGGTCTTTCGAGAACGCTAGGAAGAGACGCCGACGGACGACGCCGCCCGAGCGAGGGCTGTGGAAAACCCCCGTCCGAACGGCGCCTGTGGACGGTTAGTGGCCCGGCGGAACAGCCGGCGAGCCGAACCTCAACGAACGAGCCTCAGCGCGCGTAGGTCACCGTGATCGTGCTGTTGGTGCACGAGGCGGCGAGGTTCTTCATCGCGGTCTTCTCCGCGCTGTCGACGCTGAGTCGCCAACGCGTCTTCACCGCCACGAACTCGCGCAGGTAGCGGCACTTGTCGTACGTCGGCAGCCACTCGGCGATGTCCTGGTCGCCCTTGGCCTGGTTGACGGAGTCGGTGACGCCCACGAGCGACCGGTAGTCGCCCAGGTCGTTGGCGTAGGCCTGCCGGGTGGCCGTGGTCCAGAGCCGGGCGCCGGAGTCCCAGGCCTCGGCGAGCGGCACCATGTGGTCGATGTCGATGCGGCTGGTGTCGTACCACGACACCCGGTCGTAGTAGCTGAACCAGCGCCCGCCCGACAGCGAGCAGCCGGACCCGACCGTCACGGGGTCGTCCGCCTCCGCGATCAGCACCTCCTTCCGGGTGTCGCAACCGTCGCCGTCGGCGTCGATCCAGTGGGGGAACAGATTGCGGCTGTAGCCGGTACGCACCTCGGTCGCCGTGGGCAGGTGCGAGATGGCAGTGGTCAGGGGGGCGGAGTAGGTGTCGGCGTACGCGGCCACCGGGAGTCCGATGATGACGAGCGCGAGCACCAAGCCTGAGAGAGTACGACGCAGCGTGGTCATGTGGTCGAGCCAACACCAGGCGAGAGATCCTGGACAGTACCTCTTGGATGAATTGTTCGTTCTGCTTGTGACGCGCACGCCACGAGGAGCAGGATCGAGACATCCGGCGCCGCCGACGACCGATCGACGAGAGGTAGCCACTGTGGCCACTCCCCTGGACCCAACCGCCGCTGCCTTCCTGTA
>DASXRJ010000054.1:0-2385 GCA_036506675.1 Nocardioides sp.
GGCGAGGGTCGGTCTCGCCGACCGGTCCGGCCATCGGCCCGGCGAGCTGTCCGGCGGTCAGCAGCAGCGGGTCGCGGTGGCCCGGGCGCTGGTCACAGATCCCGCGCTGATCCTGGCCGACGAGCCGACCGGCAACCTCGACTCGGCCTCGACCGTCGACGTCCTCGGGCTCTTCGGCGAGCTGCGGGACGCCGGCCGCACCATCGTGCTGATCACCCACGAGCGCGACGTCGCCGCCCGCGCGGACCGGGTGCTGACCATCCGCGACGGCCGGGTGGCCGACGCTGAGTCGTCCCCCGCTCTGTCGCCGGAGGCCCGCCGATGAGCTGGCTGGAGACGCTCCGGACGGCCGCGGACGCCGTACGCGGGCACCGGCTGCGGTCGCTGCTCACCATGCTCGGCATCGTGATCGGCATCTCGTCGGTGATCCTGACCGTCGGGCTGGGGGAGGGCGCGCAGGACGAGGTCCGCGACCAGATCGACGCGCTCGGCTCCAACCTGCTGATCGTCTCGCCGGGCAGCTCGACCGACTCCTCGGGGACGCGCGGCGGCTTCGGGTCGGCGTCCACCCTGACCGCGGCCGACGCCGCGGCGATCGCGGACCCGGAGGTGGTGCCGGACGCGGCCCGCGTCGCCCCGGCGAGTACGACGAGCGGCTCGCTCACCGCGGGCACCGAGAACTGGACCACCAGCATCGTCGGCACCACACCGGTCTGGCCGCAGGTGCGCAACCGGGACCTGGCGGCGGGGCGCTTCTTCACGCAGGCGGAGATCGACTCGGCCGCCGACGTCGTGGTGCTCGGGTCCGACACCGCGGGCGAGCTGTTCCCCACGGGCAACCCCGTGGGCCAGACGGTCGACGTGGCGGGCACGACGATGACCGTGATCGGCGTACTCACGGAGTCGGGGTCGACGTCGTCGAGCGAGAGCGAGGACGACCAGGCCCTGGTGCCGCTGAGTACGGCGCGGCGGGTGTCGGGCGCGAGCAGCTCGGCGCTGTCCAGCGTGTACGTCGAAGCCGCGTCCGCGGACCTGCTCTCGGCCGCCTACCAGGAGGTCCAGAACCTGCTGCTCACGCTGCACGACGTCAGCCGGTCCGAGGCCGACTTCAGCATCGCCACCCAGGACTCGCTGCTCGAGACCGCCAACGCCACCAACGAGACCATGACCGTGCTGCTCGCCGGGATCGCCGCGATCTCGCTGCTCGTCGGCGGGATCGGCGTCATGAACATCATGCTGGTCTCGGTCACCGAGCGGGTCCGCGAGATCGGCCTGCGCAAGGCGCTGGGTGCCACGCCGGGCGCGATCCGGCGACAGTTCCTGCTCGAGGCCTCGATCCTCGGGCTGAGCGGCGGGGTGCTGGGCGCCGGGATCGGCATCGCGGGCGCCGCCGTACTCCCGTCCCTCATCGACCAGCGGGTCACCGTCTCGGTGCCGGCCACCGCCGTCGCGGTCGGAGTCGCGCTGCTGCTCGGACTCGCCTTCGGCGTCTACCCGGCCAGCCGGGCCGCCGCCCTCACCCCCATCGACGCGCTTCGCAGCGAATGACCACCTCACTTACGGAGAAGCCATGAAGCTCTTGACCCTCAGCTCGGCCGCCGGATCGCTGGCCCTGCTCCTCGGTACGGCGGCCTGTGGTGCCGACCCGGCCCCCGCCTCAGAGGCGCTGGACCCGGCCGCCGCGGGCACGTCCTCGGCCGGCCCCGACCAGCTCACCCAGGGATCGCCCGGAGCCAGCGGCGAGGTCGCGGAGGTGAGCGGCCGCACGATGCAGGTACAGAGCCCGATGAGCGGCCAGGTCGCGGTCACCTGGACCGCGAAGACGACGTTCACCCAGCAGGTCTCGGCCGCGCTGGCCGACGTGTCGGTCGGGGACTGCGTGCTGGTCGCGCCGGACGAAACTGCGTCGGACTCCACGCCGGACTCGGAATCCACGACGGCGCCGACCGAGGTCAGCGCCGGATCGGTGCGGATCACGCCCAGCGAGGGCGGGTCGTGCGGCCGCGGGATGACCGGCGGGCCGGGCATGGACTTCAGCGGCGGGCCGGGCGGCACACCCCCGTCTGGTGCGCCGTCGGGTGCGCCGTCGGGTGCGCCCGTCCGGGTGGCCGCGGGGGCGGTCGGGAAGGTGACGGCGGTGAGCGCGGACGGGTTCACGGTCGAGTCGGTGGTTCCGTCAGCACCGTCCGAGCCGGGCGAGACGCCCAGTTCGCAGGACAGCGAGGAGACCAGGACGGTGACGGTCACGGTCACTGACGCGACGACGTACACGACGACGGCGGACGCGACCTCGGCCGCGGTGAAGGTCGGGGTTTGCGTGGACGCGCAGGGCGACGAGGACGCCACCGGCGCGATCACCGCCGATCGGGTCGACGTGTCCCCGAA
>DASXRJ010000055.1:0-4073 GCA_036506675.1 Nocardioides sp.
GGGACCGCGACTGCTCGAGTCACCCTGCCACCCGGACGGCACGACCTTCACCGGGGACGCCCGGAAGGTGGCCGCGCCGAATCCGTCCTCGGTCAGGGCTAGGGCCGGCCCGAGCGGGGGTTGCCCCTCCACACCCGAGCACTCCGGGCACCTCCGCACCCACAGGCTGATCCGAACATCGAGATCGCCGGGTGAGACCGCCGCGGCGACCAGGCCGGCGGCGCGGACGACCTCCTCGTTCGGAGACACCGGACCCGCCGGCGGCTGGCCACGGTCGTCGTCGGCCGCCACGAGCATCCCGCTGGCAACGAAGGCTGCCGTGCCGAGCGCCAGCGTCGCGGCGAACGCGGCCCGCCGCCGACGCCGGGCGGTCGACACGATCGCCTCCAGCGGGGGCTGCTGGATCTGCGGCACGAGACCGCGCAGGTCCTCGACCTCAGGCATGGTGCGCCTCCTCCGAGTCGTCCAAGAGCCCGGCCAGCCGGGCCCGCGCCCGCGCCAGCCGCGACTTCACCGTCCCCACCGGGATGCCGACCTGCTCGGCGATCTCGGTGACTTCCAGGTCGGCGAGGTGATGCAGTACGACGACCTCACGCTGGTCCGGATCGAGCCGGCCGAGGGCCGCGATCAGGGCCACATGGTCGGCGGTGACCTCCGGCGGGGTCTGGGGGCCCGGCACGGCGGCCTGGTACCGACGTACGACGGCCAGGTGACGCCACCGGCTGCGCAGCCGGTTGAGCGCGATGCCCCGGAGCCAGGCTTCCGGGTTGACGACCTCGGCGAACTCGCGCGGCCGCCGGACGGCGACCACGAAGGCCTCCTGTACAACGTCCTCGGCCTCCGGAAGGTCGCCGCAGATCGCGAAGATCTGCACGACCAGCCGCCGGTACGAGGCGGCGTACAGCTCGTCCAGACCACGTGCAGCCCGCATGCCGACCTCCTCGACCGATCATCCCGCTCCCCGTACTCATGATCACGTCGCCTGAGAGGGCTGCGGGGTTCCCGATGCCGACAGGAAGTCGGCCCGCCCTGACGGGACGGACGGGGCGGACCGGCTAGTCCGCCGGCATGAAGAACCGGTGCCCACCGGGGCAGCGGATCTTCAAGTGCTCGACTGGGCCCGCGGTGCTGTCGAGGTGGGTCCGCCACTCGACCGTGGCCTGCGACCCGCACTCCGGACAGGCGAGGGTGTCTGCGATGAGCCTGGTGCTCGTGGGGCCGACGGCCGTGCGGGCCGGTGCGGCGAGGATCGTCTGCGTCATGTTCGCGTCTCTCTGTGTGGTTCTTCCGGGTGGGTTGGGGCCCGGAGACCGCAGGTCGAGCCCGGTCTCCGGCGCTGTGTGTTCATGTGCCAGCACGCTAGGAGCGGCGCCTTCCCCCGGTCTTCCTTCCGACTTCCCCGTGGAGCCCCCCGGATGTTGGCTGACGGTCCGGTCAGCTCGGCGAGACCGCCGCTCACTCGGAGACCCCTATCCGCGCTGATACGCCCCAGGGGCCCAGGGATCAGTCGGGAGAGCCGCCTACTGGTCGCTGACAGCGCGCCGAGGCCCAACCAGCACGGACGCGCCGAGTGCGGCGGCGACCAACAGGAGCAACACCGGCACGAGCGCCGTCCAGGCGACTGCCGTGAAGGGGAGCGTGCCGAGCGCGACCAGGCCGACGAACACCCCGCTGCCGCGTTTACTGCCGAGCCACGCGGCGGCGACAAGGCAGGCACCGCCGGCGAAGCCGACCACGAGCACCGTTGGTGCCGCACCCGCGGCCATCAGCATCTCGAACCCGCCGAGTGAGGCGAGCAGGATGCGGGTCCAAGCACGCCGGACCAGGTACGCCGCCTGCCGCCAGCTGTCGACGCTGAGGGTGCCGCCGAGGAGCAGCAGCGGCCCCGGCAGGAACCAGAGCCGCCCGACGGTCGTGAAACCCACGAGTGCCGGTACGACGAGCGCCGCGGCCGCGACCAGCCGACCGCCGGCATCGACGTGGGAGCGGCGCAGCGCGACCGCTCCTGCAGCAGCGACCAGCGACAGCACGACCGTCAGAACTCCCAGTCTTCCGGGTTCGGCCTTCGCTCCCGTCCACTCCCCCAGGTCCGAGCCGAAGCTCGCCTGCACGACCCCGGCGACCACCCCAGCGGCGGCACCGGCAGCGGCGAGGGCAGCACCGAGCCGGCGCCGGTCGACGGTCATCGGGTCACCTCCGAGATCCCTCGGCGCGGGCTCGGTCGGGCGTCCCGGACGGGGTGTCCGACCCGGAATGCAGACAGCGGTTGTACGCCGTCTGGAAGCAGGGCTGCGAACCGGCGAGCGAACTCGGGCGACTGCCCGGTGAGGCTCTCCCGGTCGATGCGTTCGGTGATCTGGTTCATGTGGTGCAGGGCCAGACCCTGGTGCGTCGCAGTCAGGTGGACCCGCTGCAGGAGCCGGCCACCCACGAGCTGGGTGGTGACGTCGTGGGCGTCGGTGGCGGTGATGACGCCGTACGCGGCCGCGGTCTTCGTGTGGACCTTCCGCGTCTGGGTCACCCAGAAGTTGTCGCCGGCCGATCGGCTCGACGCGGGGAGCAGCTTCGCGAGGGTCAGGACGACGGGTGACATCCCCTGGGCGTCGAGCGTGAGGCCGTCGCGATGGCGCTGGACTTCGTCGTCGCTGGATCGGAACCAAGCGAAACTGTCCTCAGACTGCTGCCGGTCCCCGGTGATGGCGACGGCCGCGTCGACCATCAGCCGACCCAAGGTCGCCTTGTCGTCGTCAGCGGTGACCCAGTGCACGGCGATGCCGGGAAGGCCGGTGAGGTCGACCAGGTCAGTCAGCTCGTCGGCCGAGACGGTCTCGGACGTGTACGGTCCGCGGTTGGTGTGCCGGTCACCGATGGCGTCGTACAGGGCGGAGCGCTCCGTGGCCGCCTGCGCGAGTGCCACCTCGGCGACCAGGTCGCTGCCGGTCCCGTCCGGTAGCAGGGTGACGGTCGGCGCCAAGCCGCGAGCCCGCGCGGCGAGTACGAGGTTCTCGATGGCGCAGCCCAGCCCGATGTGCAGCTCGCGGCCGAGTGGGTCCAACGCCCCGGTACGCCGCGAGGTGTCGGCGTACACAAGCACGGCGGACTCGGTGACGTGGAAAGCCCAGGGCTGGCTGTTGTGCGGGTTTGCGGCCAGGATCGCGGCCGCCACTGCTCCGAGCGGCCCCCCGGTATCGCGCCAGTGGTGCCACGGGTCGAACGCCCGGCCACCGCCCGGGTCCAGCACACCGGTGTCGAACACCCGGTAGCTCAGCGCGCCGGTGCCCGCGACGACCACAGTTGCGCCGCTGACCGCAGCCACCTTCAGGACCGACCGCCGGCTCGGAGCCGTGGCCGTCCCTTGCTGCTCGGGTTTCGCATTGGGTGGCGCGGACGTCGACTCGGATGCTGTCATGAGGAGCCCCTCCCGGGAGTCGCAACCGTTGGCGCAGGTTTCGCCTCTTCCAGACTCACGACGTATCTCGACCAGCAGCAGGGCCGAACGTCCCCGACCGGGAGGGTCCGAGGATGTCGCCGGCGGGACGTGACGACCTAGGGTGAACTGAACCGACGTACTGAGCGTTGTGGAGGTAGGTCATGGTCGCGATCCAGTCAGCCGCGGCGCCGTTTCCGGCGGACCTGTCGTTCAGCCTGAGCGGCGATGTGCCCCGGACAGGTGTGAGGTAGGTGCGAGTGCGCCGGCTCACGGAGTGGCGGCGGTGGCTCGTGTCGCCGGAGCGACCATTTCGGGAGAAGGGGATGTACCGCGGCGGCCGCCCGAACCGGTTGGCAGGAATCATGAACCGGGGCTGGGCCCTGGTCGGGCGGGCCGGGCTGTGGCGCAACCGGGTGGTCACCCTGGAAGTGCGTGGCCGACGCAGCGGTCGTGTCGTGTCGTTCCCCCTGGTGATGGCCACCTACGCCGGCGAGCGGTATCTGGTGCCGATGCTCGGTGAGCGAGCGAACTGGGTGGCCAACGTGCGAGCTGCGGCCGGGCAGGCGGTGCTTGTCCGTGGCGGCCGGGAACAGGTGCGTCTCGAGGAGGTCGATCCCAGCAACCGCGCCCCAATCCTGCGGCA
>DASXRJ010000056.1:0-12076 GCA_036506675.1 Nocardioides sp.
GGCCCGGACGTACCTCAAGCGCACGTCGGGCCACTGACGCTGGGCTGCGTCCGACAAGTCCGCCCGCCGGAATGGCCAAGTCGTGCATGGTGCATGACTTGGCCAACGTGGTCTCGAGCTGGACTGGCCAGATCGTGCACGGTGCACGCCCTGGCCGATCCAAGCGGTCCGGCGAGGTCGCGGTCCTGAACAGCGACCAGTAGCTCTAACGGGCGCGGCGGTCGCTGATCCGCTTGGCCTTGCCGAGCGAGCGCTCCAGGGCGTACGGCGCGAGCACCTCGACGCGTGCGGTGACCCCGATCCGCTGCTTGATCCGCTCCTCGAGCGCCCGTCCGAGCCGCTCCATCGCGGCGGCATCAGGACTGCCGGTGGCCTCGACCTGCACGGTCAGCTCGTCGAGGTTGCCCGGCCGGGTGAGCACGCACAGGTAGTGCGGGGCCAGCCCCTCGACGCCGAGGATGAGCTCCTCGATCTGGCTCGGGAAGACGTTGACGCCGCGCACGATCATCATGTCGTCGGTGCGGCCCGTGACCTTGGCCATCCGCCGGAACGCGGGGAACGCGGTGCCGGGCAGCAGCCGGGTCAGGTCGCGGGTGCGGTAGCGCACCACCGGCATCGCCTCCTTGGTCAGCGAGGTGAAGACCAGCTCACCCTCCTCGCCGTCGGGCAGCACCTCGCCGGTGACCGGGTCGATGATCTCGGGGAGGAAGTGGTCCTCCCAGACGTGCAGTCCGTCGCGGGTCTCCCCCGACTCCTGGCTGACGCCGGGGCCGATCACCTCCGACAGCCCGTAGATGTCGACGGCGCGGATGCCGGCGCGCGACTCGACGGCGGCGCGCATCTCGTCGGTCCAGGGCTCGGCGCCGAAGATGCCGACCTCGAGCGACGTCGTACGCGGGTCCACGCCCTGGGCCTCGAGCTCGTCGAGGATCGCCAGGAAGTACGACGGCGTCACCATGATCACCCGCGGCTCGAAGTCGAGGATCAGCTGCACCTGCCGCTCGGTCATCCCGCCGCTGACCGGGATCACCGTGCAGCCCAGCCGCTCGGCTCCGTAGTGGGCGCCGAGCCCGCCGGTGAACAGGCCGTACCCGTAGGCCACGTGTACGACGTCGCCCGGCCGGCCGCCCGCCGCCCGGATCGACCGCGCCATCACCTCCGCCCAGGTCTCCACGTCCCGCGCCGTGTAGCCCACCACTGTCGGCTTGCCGGTCGTGCCGCTGGAGGCGTGCACGCGGCTGACCTGCTCCCGCGGCACCGCGAACATCCCGAACGGGTAGTTGGCCCGCAGGTCCGCCTTCGAGGTGAACGGGAACCGGGCCAGGTCGGCCAGCGAGCCGAGGTCGTCGGGCGTCACCCCTGCGTCGTCGAACGCGCGGCGGTAGTGCGGCACGTG
Organism: Nocardioides sp.; assembly: GCA_036506675.1. Lineage (GTDB taxonomy): Bacteria > Actinomycetota > Actinomycetes > Propionibacteriales > Nocardioidaceae > Nocardioides. Next base: position 1,397 of record DASXRJ010000056.1, read on the forward strand.
AGCGTAGGCCCGCGAGAGCGAGTCGCGCAGCCGCTCGAGCTGCAGGGCCTCGAGCTCGGCGCGGGTCAGGTCGGGGATCTCGCCGGTCATGACTCCTCCTCGGCCGACTCCTCGGCAACTGGCCCCTCCGAAAACAGGGTGCCGCCGATCTCGCGGCTGCGACCCACGAAGGTGGCCACCACCTCAGAGCCCGCCTCAGAGCCCACCTCAGAGCCCGCCTCACAGCGCCGCGTCACCACGACGTCGTACACGCCGTCGCGGCCGTCGCGGCTGCGCTCGCTCGCGCTGGCGGTGAGTACGTCGCCGAGCCGGGTCGGTCGCCGGAAGGCGATCTCCGCCCCGGCCGCCACCGTGCGCCGGTTGTAGGAGTTGCACGCGAAGGCGAACGCTGAGTCCGCCAGCGTGAAGGTCAGCCCGCCATGTCCGATGTCGTGGCCGTTGACCATGTCCTCGCGCACGGTCATCGTGACCGACGCCGTACCCGGCCCGACCGCGACGACCGCCATCCCGAGCGTGCGGCTGGCGCGATCGTCGTCCCACATCTGCTGCGCGCTGGCCCGCGCGACCTCCTCCGGCGTCACGCGGACAAACCTAGCGTTGTGACGGGACCGGCGCCGGGCGCGACTCAGCCAGGTCGCAGCTACTGGCTCATCGAGCCAGAGCTGGACCTTCGGTAGCTGAGAGACGCAGGTCAGGCCCGGGCGAACCGACGCAGCAGTGCCACGTCGACCGGACCCAGCGTGTGCGTGAAGCCGTCCTTCGTCGAGACCTGCCACAGCCGGTCGCGCACGGACGCCACGAGCTCACGCGGGACGACCGCTACCACTCGACCCTCCGGATTGGAGAACGCCAGGCACGCGACCTGGGTTCTGGGATGTCTCACCCGGGCCACGCTCAGCCGGGCGCCCTCAAGCGTCACGAGCTGAACGAGCATGCCGGGACCGCGTGCATGAGCAACTACTGTCATTCCCCACCCCCAGGGACCGTCGGCATGGACCCCCCCAGCCGACCAGTTCAAGACGCCCACGAACCGCGGACGCGGGCTCTATTGAACTGCTTGACCTAGCAACCACACCAGGGTCTTTGGGCCCTTCCTGATAACTAGGGGTGGATAGCCCGAATTGAGTAGTTCACCCGAGGAGTGCCCAGTGCCGGTCGTACCCTGACGTCGGGGTCGATCGTGAACGCCGCGCTGGCGGCCCTCAGCCTGGGCTGACTCAGCGGCCCAGAGTCCTGGCGAACAGGGACTCCAGAGCCGCGAAATGGCGCTCGGTGGCCGCCTCGTCGTACCTCGCGCCGTCGGCCATCGTGTAGCCGTGAGCCGCGCCGGCGTACACCTCGTTGGTGGCGGTGAGCCCGGCGGCCGCCAGCGCCTTCCCGAGCCGGTCGATCTGCTCCGGCGGCATCGACTGGTCGTGGTCGGCGTGGCCGAACACGAACTCGGCGCGGGCCCGGCCGAGCAGCCGGTGCGGGCTGGACTCGTCGTCCGAGGCCAGGCCGCCGCCGTGGAAGCCGCCGCAGGCGGCCACGACCTCGGGGTGCAGGCAAGCGGTGCGTACGGCGAGCCGGGCCCCCATGCAGTAGCCCGTCACGCCGATCGGACCAGGTGCGTGCTCGGCCAGGGCCTCGACCCAGGCGGTCGCGTCGGCGTCGGAGAGGTCGGGGGTCAGCTCGCCCGACCGGGAGCCGGCGGTGCGGAAGAAGGCGGTGCGGTTCTCCTCGATGCGCAGATCGGCCGTGGGACGCAGGTCGGCGGCCCGACCCAGGCGGTAGAAGGCGTTGGGCGCGAGCACCGTGTAGCCCCAGCCCGCGATCCGGTCGGCCATCTCCTCGATCCGCGGGCGCAGCCCGATCACGTCGATGTGGAACAGCACGCCCGGCGTACCGGCCGCACCGGTCAGGTAGGCCTCCGCTGGGCCGGCCGGCGCGTCGACCTCGATGGTCTGGCCCATGCGTCCAACCTAGACGTGGCGCTCAGGCCACCCGGACCAGGGCCGCCGCCAGCTCGGCGACCCTGCCGTCCGGGGCCAGCCGCGCCAACGCGTCCGGCTGAGTCGGCAGCTCGAGCCGCCGGGCCGCGCGCAGTGCCCGGTCGTCGAAGTACGGCGTCACCTCCGGCCAGACCGCCTGCACCTCGCGGCAGAAGATGCCGGCTCCGGTGGGACCGATCCCGGAGAACTCCTGGAGCGCCCGCTGCAGCTCCGGTACGCCGTCGTGGTCGGCCGGGCGGAGTCGCCGCAGGTCACCGTCGTACCGGTCCATCACCAGCTGCGACAGCTCGTCGAGCCGGGTGGCCGTGCGCTCGTCGTACCGCCGGTAGTGCGTCCGGTCGAGCGCGTCGACCCGCTGCAGCCAGGTCGAGCGGCGCATCCGCTCGGGTGTGCGCCAGCCGGCCCGGAACAGGCCGCGCGCGGCGTCGGCCGCGACTTCGGCGCGGATCCGGGTGGAGGCGAGCAGGGTCAGCACCAGCAGCTGGAACAGCGGTGCCGGCTTGTCGCGCAGCGTGATGCCGGCTTCTTCGGCGTACGTCGTGCCGTGCTCTCGGAGCAGCTCTCGGACCCGGTCGCGCTCGGTCATGCCCGTCCGGTGCCCAGACCGGGCCGGTCGAAACGGTCCGGGTCAGAGCTCGGACTGGATGCCGGCGAGGAGCTGGCGGGCCATCACGATCCGCTGGACCTGGTTGGTGCCCTCATAGATCTGGGTGATCTTGGCATCGCGCATCATCCGCTCGACCGGGTAGTCGCGGGTGTAGCCGTAGCCACCGAGCACCTGGACCGCGTCGGTGGTGACCTCCATCGCCACGTCCGAGGCGAAACACTTGGCCGCGGCACCGAAGAAGGTGAGGTCCTTGTCGCCGCGCTCGGAGCGACCCGCCGCGGCGTAGGTGAGCTGCCGCGCGGCCTCGACCTTCATGCCCATGTCGGCAAGCAGGAACTGCAGGCCCTGGAAGTCGGCGATCGGCTTGCCGAACTGCTGACGCTCCCTGGCGTAGCCCAGCGCGTAGTCCAGCGCACCCTGAGCGACGCCGACCGCCTGTGCGGCGATCGTGACCCGGGTGTGGTCCAGGGTCTTCATCGCGGTCTCGAAACCGGTGCCCTCCGCGCCGATCATCCGGTCGGCGGGGATCCGCACGTTGTCCAGGTAGACCTCGCGGGTCGGGGAGCCCTTGATGCCGAGCTTCTTCTCGGGCGCACCGAAGGAGACACCCTGGTCGGACTTCTCGACCACGAACGCCGAGATGCCCTTGCTGCGCGCCCCGGGGTCGGTGACGGCCATGACGGTGTAGAACTCCGACTCGCCCGCGTTGGTGATCCAGCGCTTGACGCCGTTGAGCACCCAGTGGTCGCCGTCGCGCACAGCCTTGGTCTTCATGCCGGCCGCGTCGGAGCCCGCGTCCGGCTCGGACAGCGCGTAGGAGAAGCCACCCTCGCCCTTGGCGAGCTTGGTGAGGTACTTCGCCCTGAGCTCCTCCGAACCGCTGATCAGCACCGGCAGGCTGCCCAGCTTGTTGACCGCCGGGATCAGGCTGCTGCTCACACACGCCCGGGCCACCTCCTCGATCACGATCACGGTCGCGAGGGCGTCAGCGCCGGCACCGCCGTACTCCTCGGGGACGTGCGGGGCGTGGAAGTCGCTGGCCAACAATGCCTCGGCCGCCTCCCGCGGGTAGCGCGCCTGCTCATCCACCTCGGCGGCGTACGGCGCCACCTTCGCGTCGCACACCGCGCGGACGGCCTCGCGAATGGCCTGGTGCTCCTCAGACAGGGCAAACATCGGGAAGTCGCTCATCGATCTATCTCACTTTGCGTAGGTGTAGAAGCCTCGGCCGGTCTTGCGGCCGAGCAGCCCCGCCTCGACCATGCGGGCGAGCAGTGGCGGGGCGGCGTACAGGGGTTCCTTGAACTCCTCGTAAAGAGACTCTGCCACCGCCTTAGTGGTGTCGAGTCCGATCAGGTCGGCGAGCGCAAGCGGCCCCTGGGGGTGTGCGGCGCCGAGCACGAGGCCCCGGTCGATGTCCTCGGCGGTCGCGAACCCCGACTCGAGCATCCGGATCGCCGACAGGACGAACGGGATCAGCAGCGCATTGACGACGAAGCCGGCGCGGTCCTGGCAGAGGATCGGCTGCTTTCCGAGGTCGTCGGCCACGAAGGCCCGGGCCCGGTCGACCACGGCCGGGTCGGTCATCAGGCTGGGCACCAGCTCCACGAGCGACAGCACCGGAACCGGGTTGAAGAAGTGCACGCCGAGCACCTGACTGGGGCGGTTGGTCGCCACGGCCAGCTTCATGATCGGGATGGATGAGGTGTTGGACGCGAGGATCGCCTCGGCGCTCTGCACGATCTCGTCCAGGCGGGCGAACAGCGCGGTCTTCGCAGCCTCGTCCTCGGCGATGGCCTCGACGACGAGCTCCCGGTCGGCCAGCTCCTCGAGCGCGGTGACCACCCGCAGCCGAGCCAGCACCTCGGCGGCGCTGGCGATCTTGCCGCGCGCCTCGGCCCGCTCGAGCGACGCGCGCAGCCTGGCGCGTCCAGCTGCGGCGGTCTCGTCGCTGGACTCGACCACGACGACGTGCTTGCCCGCCCTGGCCGCGACCTCGGCGATGCCGGCGCCCATCAGGCCGCAGCCGACGACTCCCACTCTCTCCACGACACACCTTCCTCGAATTGGTACTGCGTACCGTACTAGCGGAACGACGTACCGCCAATTAGTCTCGACACATGGGCACCTCGACGCGCGACCGGCTGGTCGCGGCCGCCTTCGAGCTCTTCGAGGAGCAGGGGTACGACGGCACCACCGTCGACGAGATCGCCCACCGCGCCGGCGCGGGCCGCACCACGTTCTTCCGCCACTTCCGGGGCAAGGAGGACGTCGTCTTCCCGGACCACGACGAGCTGCTCCCGCTGGTCGACGCGCGGCTGGCCACGGCGACGCCGACCACCCGCGACGTGGCCTTGCGCGAGGCGGCCCGGATCGTGCTCGACCACTACCTGGCCGAAGGCGAGACCGCCCGCGCCCGCTACCGGCTCACGAGCACGGTTGCGGCGCTGCGGGCTCGGGAGGTCGCCAGCGTGCATCGCTATCAGCGGCTCTTCACTCGCCACACCCAGAAGTGGTTCGCCGACGAGCTCGACGGCGCTCTGCGCGCCGAACTGCTCGGTGCCGCCGTCGTCACCGCTCACAACCACGTGCTGCGGCGATGGTTGCGGGGGCTCGCCCGCGACGTCGCTGCCGAGTTCGACCACGCCGTGACCCGGGTCCTGTCGACGCCCGGCGACCAGGTCCCCAGATCCACGACCACCGTCGTGGTGACTTCTGCGAGCGACGTGGAGCAGGTGCTGAGCGAGGTGCGCACCGCGTTGACCCGCGGCACCACCGGCGCTCGGCTGCCAGGCCCCGAATCGTCGTCCACGCGCGATCAGACACCCGGCGGGTCGAAGCGGACCTGATAGAGGAAGACGGCGATCCAGGGTGTGCCGTCCAGCGTGGTTGACGATGTCCACCGACCGACAGTCAATCGCCGAGGACGTGTCCGGCCGCGGATGGGCGGCCGGCGCCGTATCACAGCCGGACAGCGTCCCCACCGGCAGGAGCGGCGCCGCCGTAACCATCGAGATCAGTCGCATGTCGCTGCTTCCCCCGTCACCGGCAACTCGATCAGCACCGTCCTCGCGAACCTACAAGGGCACCTTGATGAACCCGCCCAGATCACCTGCTCCTGGTCGACGACGTACCGAAGGACGGGCAGTTCGGACGGCTGCGTCGAGCTGCTGAGCCTGGCCAGCGGGCACGGCGCGCCGAACTGCCCGTTCTCAAGTACGCCGCCGCACGGCTAGTCGGGCGGGCCGGCCCCTCAGCGTGCCGGACCAAGTCAGCTGAGATCACGTTCCCGCGCGGATGAGCCGGGGCGATGAGTTCGCCGCGCTCGACCGGTCTGTCCCGGCACACCGACCACCTCATCATCAGGAAGGAAGCGCCATGCGTGACGTCGTACTCCAGGTCTCCGGTCTCTCCGTCGACGGCTACATCTGCGAGGAGGAGACCGAGTTCAACCGGCTCGCGGGCGAGGACCGTTTCGTCGACGCGGAGCGCGACGCGTGGATGGTGAAGTCGCTCTGGCGCGCGGGCCTACACATCATGGGCGGGACGACGTACCGCTCCATGGCCGGGCACTGGCCGACCTCGACAGAGGTCTTCGCCGACGTGATGAACCAGATCCCCAAGGTCGCCTTCTCGAGGACCCTGAAGTCGGCCGACTGGCCGGAGAGCCGGATCGTCCGCGGCCACACCGCGGCCGTCGAGCTGGAGCGGCTGCGCGCGGAGCCGGGCGACGGCGAGATCATCGCCCACGGCGGGGCGAAGTTCGCCAGCTCGCTGGCGGCCGGCGACCTCGTCGACGAGTACCGCCTGATCGTCTACCCCGTCGTCGCCGGCGGCGGTACGCCGCTGTTCCCGGCCGCCCCGCGGTCCCTGCGACTGGTGTCGAGTACGGCGTTCCCGAGCGGCTGCGTGGCGCTGGTCTACCGGCGGGGCTGACGACCCAGTCGACCGGCGGCCGTCAGAAGGCGACGGCGACCCGGGACAGCGGCGCCGCGCTGGCTCCGCTCGACGGGGCGGGATGCGTGGTCCGGCTCGGCGGCAGACACGAGCACGGCGCGGGCGGCTCCGCGCAGCCGCAGTCTTCCGTCGGCGCCAGGGCCAGGATCCCGCCGGCCACGAGGAAGATGGCGGCCGCGACGGGGCCGAGGGTGCCGAGGATGGTGTTCACGTCCGGTACGACGAGCGCCCTGCTCGACCGGTTCCGCGAGTTGACGGTTCCTACGTAGCTCATTCGTCGCGGCCCGGGCGGCGCCGTACGGTTGAGGGGTGAGCTTCGAGTGGCAGGACCAGGACGCCGTCGACCTGATGCTCGACGACTGCAAGACCTGGGCGGTGGTCGGGCTGTCGGGCAATCCGACGCGGACGGCGTACCGCATCGCGCATCTTCTCCAGCTCCGCGGCAAGCAGATCGTGCCGATCCACCCGGACGCGCCGACCGTGCTGGGTGAGCAGGGCTACCCGACGCTGGCCGACGTGCCGTTCCCGATCGATGTCGTCGACGTGTTCCGGCGGTCGTCGGCGGCGGGCGAGTTCGCCGACCAGGCGGTCGCGGTGGGGGCGCGCGGGGTGTGGTTCCAGCTCGGCGTGATCGACGAGGCGGCGTTCCGGCGTACGACGGAGGCCGGCATGCCGATGGTGATGGACACCTGTCCGGCGATCGAGTGGAGCCGGCGCGGATGAGTCGACCCGGTGACGACCTCGAGGTCGCCCCGGGGCCGGGCCTGCCGCGCGGGCTGACCGTCCCGGCGACCGAGCTGGTCGAGCGGTTCTCCCGCTCCGCCGGCCCCGGCGGCCAGTCCGTCAACACGACCGACAGCCGCGTCGAGCTCGAGTACGACGTCGCGGCCTCGACCGCGCTGACCGACGAGCAGCGGGCCCGGGCGCTTCGCAACCTGGGCGGCCGGCTCGTCGGGGGCCGGCTCATCGTGACCGCCAGCGAGCACCGATCCCAGCACCGCAACCGAGTGGCCGCCCGCGAGCGCCTGGCCGACCTGCTCCGCACCGCGCTCGCCCCGCCGCCGCCACCGCGGCGTCCCACCAAGCCCAGCGCCGGCGCCCGGCGCCGCCGGCTTGAGGCCAAGAAGCAGCGCGGCGAGACCAAGGCACTGCGCGGGCGCGTTCGTGGGGAGTGAGCGCGTTCGCGGGCAGTGAACGCGGACCCGCAACCGGCCCGACGTCCCTAGACTCCGAACATGGGCGAGATCATCGCGTTCCCGAAGAAGCCGGCCGACTCGCAGGAGCCCGACGAGCCGCTCTGGCGCGAGGCGGTGGGCCGCGAGCTGCGGCACGAACGCCAGCGCACCGAGCGCACCCTCGCCGACGTGGCCGGTGAGGCCGGGATCTCGGTCCAGTACCTCTCCGAGATCGAGCGCGGCCTGAAGGAACCCAGCTCCGAGATGCTCGGCGCGGTCGCCGGCGCGCTCGGGCTGCGGCTGGTCGACCTGACCTCCCGGGTGACCCGGTCGATCCGCGGCGCCCTCGGCCCGGCGACCCCGCTCGCGCTGGCCGCCTGAGAAGCTCCCGATGGGCCGGCTGATCTACTCCGCGATCACCTCGCTCGACGGGTACGTCGAGGACCCCGACGGCCGCTTCGACTGGGCCGCCCCCGACGAGGAGGTGCACCGGTTCGTCAACGAGCTCGAGCGGCCGGTCGGCACCTACCTCTACGGACGCCGGATGTACGACACGATGCACTACTGGGAGACCGCCCACACCGAGCCCGAGCAGCCGGCGTACGCCCTCGACTTCGCGGCCCTCTGGCAGGCCGCCGACAAGGTCGTCTACTCGACGACGCTGGCCGAGCCAACGACCGAGCGCACCCGGATCGAGCGCGAGTTCGACCCCGACGGCGTACGCCGGCTGAAGACGAGCGCCGCCCGCGACCTGACCGTCGGCGGGCCAGAGCTCGCCGCGCTCGCCTTCCGGGCCGGGCTGGTCGACGAGCTCCAGCTCTTCGTGAACCCGGTCGTGGTCGGGGGCGGCAAGCCCGCGCTGCCGGACGGCGTACACCTTGAGCTGGAACTGACCGACCACCGCCGGTTCGCGGGCGGCGTGGTCTTCCTGCGGTACGACGTCCGGTCCTGACCGCCTAGCCCGCGATCCGCGCGTCGAGCTTGCGACTCTCGATCAGCCCGTCGGCCAGCCCGTAGTCGACCGCCTCCTGCGCCGAGAGGACCAGGTCGCGCTCGGTGTCCTCGCGCAGCCGCTCGACGGACTGCCCGGTGTGCCGGCTCAGGATCTGCTCCATCTCCGCGCGCAGCCGGACGATCTCCTTGGCCTGCAGCGCCAGGTCGGGCAGCGCGCCTTGGCCGCCACCCGACGGCTGATGGAGTACGACGCGGGCGTGCGGCAGCACCATCCGCTTGCCCTCGGCTCCACCCGAGAGCAGCACCGCGGCCGACGAGGCGGCCTGCCCGACGCACGTCGTACTCACCTCTGAGCGGATGAACTGCATCGTGTCGTAGATGGCCAGCATCGCGGTGACCGAGCCGCCGGGTGAGTTGAGGTAGAGGTTGATCGGCAGGTCCGGGCTCTCCGACTCCAGGTGGATGAGCTGGGCGATGATCACGTTGGCGACGCCGTCGTCGATCTCCGTGCCGAGATAGATGATCCGGTCGGTCAGCAGCCGGCTGTAGATGTCGACGGCACGCTCGCCGCGCAGCGTCTTCTCGACCACGCTGGGGATCGTGTAGCTGCTCATCGCGGGTGGCCTCATCGCGCCAGCCCGAAGCTGCGCGCGACCCGGGCGGGGGTCACGTCGCTGACGTCGGTGAGGATCTGGTCGACGAAGCCGTACTCCTTCGCCTCCTCGGCCGTGAACCAGCGGTCCCGCCGGGCGTCGGCCTCGACCTTCTCGACCGGCTGACCGGTGTGTTCGGCGATAAGGCTCATCAGCACGTTCTTGGTGTGCTCGAGGTTCTGGGCCTGGATCTCGATGTCGATTGCGGTGCCACCGATGCCGGCACTCCCTTGGTGCATCAGCACCCGCGAGTGCGGCAGCGCGAACCGCTTCCCCGGCGTACCGGCGGACAGCAGGAACTGGCCCATGCTCGCCGCCAGCCCCATCGCCAGCGTGCTGACGTCGTTGGGGATCAGCCGCATGGTGTCGTAGATCGCCAGGCCGGCCGAGACCACGCCGCCGGGCGAGTTGATGTAGAGACTGATGTCGCTGCGCGGGTCCTCGGCGGAGAGCAGCAGCAGCTGGGCGCAGAGCCGGTTGGCGATCGCGTCGTCGACCTCGCGGCCGAGCACGATGATCCGCTGGTGCAGGAGCCGGGCGGTGAGCTGGTCGTCGAGTCCGCCCGCGAGGGGTACCTCGGCGAGCTGGGGTGGGAGTGGCATCGGGTGACCTCCTGAGTTGGTCTCCCCAGCATTCGCCGGTACGACGGCGTACCCCAGCGATTCTGCTCCGGGCGGATCCGCCCTGCGCGGATCGGCGCTCCGGTGTTGGCCTCTCGGCCGGGCGGATTTCAGCCGGCCCGTCCGACCGCGAGGCGCCTCGTAAGTTTCTTCGAATAGTTCTCCACAGATGCCGTTCTGAGGCTCAGGTTGTCGGTGGCCGCGGCTAGCGTTTGGGTTATGGAAGCGACCGCGGAGCTCGACACCTGCACCGGCATTGGCGCCGGCACTGATGCGGGGGTGTTGGCGTTCGCGCGTGCGCAGCGGCGGGTCGCGGATGCGGCGAGGTGGCGGTGCTGAAGGCGGCCTATGAGTGGGCGGTGCGGCATCCGGCGGACTCGGTCGAGGGGGCGTCCACCTTCTCGGTGCGGGGGTTCGGTGACAGCCCGGTCGCGCTCGGCGGGGTGGGCTGCCCGCTGGTCGCGGAGCTGTCGGTGGCGGAGTTCGCGGCCGCGGTCGGCCTGGGCCAGGAGTCCGGCAAGCACCTGATCGGCCAGGCCCTCGAGCTCCGGCACCGGCTGCCCCGGCTGTGGGCCCGGGTCGCCGCCGGCGAGGTCACCGCGTGGCGGGCCCGCCGGATCGCGGACGCCACCATCGGGCTGGACCCGGCCGCCGCCGGGTTCGTCGACACCCACGTGTACGCCGTCGCGCACAACTCGCGGCCCTGGCAGCTGGACCGGCTCG
>DASXRJ010000057.1:0-2322 GCA_036506675.1 Nocardioides sp.
TCGGTGGGTGTTCCGGCCGCACCCATGCGGGTTCCTGGCCGCACCGTTCCCAGCCGCACCACGGTGGACGGGCCGGGCCGCTGCGGCTCGAGCGTGGGGTTCCGGCCGGCGGCCGGAACCCCACACCTCGCGTTACACCTAGTCGTCGCTGGCGGCGCCGGACTGCATGCCCTCGCCAATCAGCTTCATCACGGTGGGATCGGCGAGCGTGGTGACGTCGCCCAGCGAGCGGTTCTCCGCAACGTCGCGCAGCAGGCGACGCATGATCTTGCCGGACCTCGTCTTCGGCAGCTCGGCCACGAGCAGGATCTGCCGTGGCTTGGCGATCGCGCCGAGCGTGTTCGCCACGTGCTGGCGGAGCTCGCCGACCAGTTCGACGCCCGCCTCGTCGGCGGCGTCCCCCCGCAGGATCACGAAGGCGACGATGCCCTGGCCGGTGGTGGGGTCGGTCGCGCCCACCACGGCGGCCTCGGCGACCTTCGGGTGGCTGACCAGCGCCGACTCCACCTCCGTCGTGGAGATGTTGTGACCGGAGACGAGCATCACGTCGTCGACCCGGCCCAGCAGCCAGATGTCGCCGTCCTCGTCCCGCTTGGCACCGTCGCCGGCGAAGTAGTACCCCTGCGCGGCAAAGCGCGACCAGTAGGTGTCGCGGTAGCGCTCGTCGTCACCCCAGATCGTGCGGAGCATCGCCGGCCACGGCTCGGTGAGCACGAGGTAACCACCGCCGCCGTTGGGCACCGGCGTGCCGGTGTCGTCGACCACCGTGGCGGAGATGCCGGGCAGCGGCACCATCGCCGACCCGGGCTTGGTCACCGTCACGCCGGGCAGCGGGCTGATCATGATGGCGCCGGTCTCGGTCTGCCACCAGGTGTCCACGATCGGGCACCGCTCGCCGCCGATGTGCGCCCGGTACCACATCCACGCCTCGGGGTTGATCGGCTCACCGACCGAGCCGAGCAGCCGGAGTGACGACATGTCGAACTTCGCCGGGAGGTCGTCGCCCCATTTCATGAACGTCCGGATCGCGGTGGGGGCGGTGTAGAGGATCGTGACCTTGTACTTCTCGACGATCTCCCACCACCGCGCCTTGTGCGGGGTGTCGGGCGTGCCCTCGTACATCACCTGGGTGGCCCGGTTGGAGAGCGAACCGTAGACGATGTACGAGTGGCCGGTGACCCAGCCGATGTCGGCCGTGCACCAGAACACGTCCTCGCCGGCCTTGTGGTCGAAGACGGCGTCGTGGGTGAACGACACCTGGGTGAGGTAGCCGCCGGTGGTGTGCAGGATGCCCTTGGGCTTCGCCGTCGTGCCCGACGTGTAGAGGATGAAGAGCGGGTGCTCGGAGTCGAAGGCCTGGGCCTCGTGGGTCTCGGGCTGCTTCTCGACGATCTCGTGCCACCAGACATCCCGACCGTTCCACGGGACGTCCTGGCCGGTCCGCCGGACGACGAGCGCCTTCTCGACGCTGGTGCCCTCGATGGCCTCGTCCACCGTCGGCTTGAGCGCGTGCGGCGCCCCGCGGCGGTAGCCGCCGTCGGCGGTGATGACGAGCTTTGCCGAGGCGTCGTCGATCCGGTTGCGCAGGCTGTCGGCCGAGAAGCCGCCGAACACCACCGAGTGCGGGGCGCCGAGCCGCGCACAGGCGAGCATCGCGACCGCCGCCTCGGGGATCATCGGCAGATAGATCATGACCCGGTCGCCGGCCTGGACCCCCAGCTCGGTCAGGGCGTTGGCGGCCTTGCACACCTCGGCCTGCAGGTCGGCGTAGGTGATCGTGCGCGTGTCGCCGGGCTCGCCCTCCCAATGGATCGCCACCTGGTCGCCGTGGCCCGCCTCGACGTGCCGGTCGACGCAGTTGTAGGCGACGTTCAGCTTCCCGCCCACGTACCACTTGGCGTACGGCAGGCTCCACTCGAGGAGCGTCGTGAATGGCTCGACCCACGTCACCCGCTCGCGGCCCTCGCGCTCCCAGAACGACTCCAGGCTCTCGTCGTAGATGCCGGGCTGCGCGTTCGCCTGCGCCGCGAACTCTGGCGGCGGCGGGTAGCGCCGCTCCTCCAAGAAGAGGGTGTCGATGGCCTGGCCGGTGGACGGGTTATTCATGGGCCAACCTTCGGTTGCACGTCACGAGCTGCCTCCCTTGGTCGTCGCGCCCGTGATCTTCGCGCATAGGCCGCCCCTGCGGCACGGTGGCCCGCCGTGACGGAGCAGAGCCCGGGCCCGCGAGGCGAGCCCGGGCTCGGCGTTCCGCTTACTTCTTCTTGCTGACCGCGGCGTGGGCGTCGACGATGCCCTCACCCCAGATCGAGTTGAAGTCGG
>DASXRJ010000058.1:0-12378 GCA_036506675.1 Nocardioides sp.
GGTCATCGGCAAGGAGATCAACCTCGGCTCGCCGAAGCAGCTGCAGCAGGTGCTGTTCGACGAGCTCGGGATGCCCAAGACCAAGCGCACCAAGACCGGTTACACGACCGACGCCGACGCGCTCCAGGGACTGTTCGAGAAGACCGAGCACCCGTTCCTGTCGCACCTGCTGCGACACCGCGACGTGAGCCGGCTGCGGCAGACCGTGGAGGGCCTGCTCAAGACGGTGGCCTCCGACGGTCGCATCCACACGACGTTCAACCAGCTGATCGCGGCCACCGGCCGGCTCTCCAGCACCGACCCCAACCTGCAGAACATCCCGGTCCGCACCGAGGAGGGACGCCGGATCCGGGAGGGCTTCGTGGTGGGGGAGGGCTACGAGTGCCTGATGACCGCGGACTACAGCCAGATCGAGATGCGGATCATGGCCCACCTGTCCGAGGACAAGCTCTTGATCGACGCGTTCAAGTCCGGTCAGGACTTCCACTCGATCACCGCGGCCCGGGTCTTCGGCGTCGACCCGGGCGCGGTGTCGGTCGAGATGCGGGCCAAGATCAAGGCGATGAACTACGGGCTGGCCTACGGGCTGTCGGCGTTCGGGCTCAGCCAGCAGCTCCGGATCGACCCGGGCGAGGCGCGCGGGCTGATGGACGAGTACTTCGAGACCTTCGGCGGCATCCGCGACTATCTGGGCGGCGTGGTCGACGAGGCCCGCAAGTCCGGCTTCACCGAGACGATCATGGGCCGGCGCCGCTACCTGCCCGACCTGACCAGCGACAACCGCCAGCGCCGCGAGATGGCCGAGCGGATGGCGCTCAACGCGCCGATCCAGGGCTCCGCGGCCGACCTGATCAAGGTGGCGATGCTCGACGTCGAGCGCGCCATCCTGGAGGCCGGGCTGAGCTCACGAATGCTGCTGCAGGTGCACGACGAGCTCGTGTTCGAGGTGGCCCCGGGTGAGCAGGAGGCGCTCACCGAGCTGGTCCGCAGGGGCATGGGCTCGGCGGCCGACCTGACCGTGCCGCTCGACGTCTCGGTCGGCACCGGCCGGAGCTGGCACGAGGCCGCGCACTGACCTGGGTGGTGATCCGGGCGGTGACCCGCGAGGTCAGCGGCGCGGTCAGACCGACGTACGCTCGGGCTCCAGCGGCTCGCGCATCCGGTAGAGGCTCAGCCCCAGCAGTACGACGAACAGCGCCACGTCGATCGCAGTGACCAGCAGGAGCAGCCGGGTCACGCTGTCGGCCAGCGCCAGCCCGCTGCCGATCAGCGCGATGACGGCCGCCCAGATGACATAGACCGACCGCTGCCCCTGCCGGGCCACGACGGAGTAGACCAACAGCTGCAGCATCGACAGCGCGGTGCCGAGGACGGCGAAGAGCCAGAGCTTCGACTGGATGTCGGTGTACTCGGGGCCGCCGACGAAGGTCATCGCGAAGCCCGACAGCACCCAGGCGCCGAGCGTGGAGACCACACCCAGACCGGCGACCATGGCGAGGCTGCGCAGGAGCGCCCGGCGCCGTTCGGCCGCGGTCGACATCGACGGGAACGCGATCACCACCACGAACTGCGGCAGGAACAGCACGGCCTTGGTGAGGATCAGGCCACCGGCGTACAGACCGGCGGCGTGCGACGGCAGCACGTTGCGGGCCACGATCACGTCGGCGTTGGAGAGCACGAAGAAGGCCATCAGCGCCTGCGAGTTGTGGATCGCCTCGCGGATCACCGGACGGGCGCCGTGCAGGTGGCTGTGCTCGCCGGGGTGCCGGTCGCGGCGCAGGGCGTACCAGCCGACCAGTACCGGTGCGACCGACGCGATGGCCACGCCGGTCATCGCCCAGGTCTCGTCGGGCCGCCACAGCATCAGCGCGGTGCCGATCACGAAGCGCGGCACGCCGCTGGCGACGTACAGGACGGACAGCGGGAACCAGCGGCGCTCGCCCTGCAGGATGCCGGCCTGGCCGCCCATGATCGTCATCGGCACCGACGTGACCGAGACCAGCGCGGCCGTGACCAGGCTGTCGAGCCGGAGCATCCGGTCGATGACGGGCGTGAGCAGCAGGAGCAGCGCGCCGAGGGCCCAGGCGGCGCGGTAGGTGACCCGCAGGATGACGCGCTCGATCTGCGCGACGTGGTCGGGGGTCGAGGTGATCCGCCGGGCCGCGGTCGCCTGCAGGCCGAGCTGGAGTACGCCGATCACCAGCAGCAGGTTCATCAGGCTGGCGATGGCGCCGTAGTCGCCGGGCCCGAGGATCCGGGCGGCCGCCATCGTGAAGGCGTACGTCGCCACGCTCATGATGCCCATGGCGATCGCGATGGCTCCCGGACCGGACAGGGCCTGGCGGAATCGTGTTGCAGGCACGCGCAGACACTAGCGGGTGATGGGAAGGACTCTGTTACCGAGTGGTACGCCGGTGTACCCTCAGCGCACCAATCGCTGAGAGGGAGCGGCTGATTCATGCCTGAAGCAACACCAGAACGACGCGTCCGGAACGTCCCCAGCACGGGGGCCCGGCTCTGCCTGATGATCGCGGCGCTGTTCGTCGTCGCGGCGGTCTACTTCCTGCTGGTGCCGGTGCAGGTCACCGCCACCGCGGGCAAGACCTTCGACTGCGGCAACGCGATGAACGGACCCAAGAGCAGCTTCGCCCAGGGCATCTGCGGCAAGTCCAACAAGGTCAACGGCTACAAGGCCGCCGCCACCGGCGTCGGCGCGCTGGTCACCGCCGTCGGCGGGTTCCTGGTCTTCGGAATGAACCGACGCGAGGAGTACGTCGCCGCGCCGGCACCCCGAGGAGCGCTGGCCCACGACTGAACGGCGGCCGGGCCTGCCCGAGTGCCGGCCCGGTCCGCGGTCGGCGGCATCAGCCGGCCGCTGACCCCTTGTGGACGTCCCGGACCGCCTGCGCCAGGAGCCTCCAGACGTAGCGGGCGCCGTCGAGCGAGAAGTGCAGCCCGTCCTCGTGCAGGGTGACCCCGTCGATCTCGTCGGCGTAACCGTCGGCACAGAGGGCGTCGTACAGGTCGAAGACACGGACCGCCGGGCCGCGCTCGCCGGCGTACGACTGGGCCACCTGCTTGATGATCTCGTTGTTGCGACGGACCCGGTCGTCGTCGTTGATGATCTTGGCGTTCTTGCTCAGTCCGGTGTCGGCGACATCGTGGCAAGGCACCGTCGGGAGTACGACGTCCGCGCCGGCCTCGCGCAGCAGGTCCACCCTGGCCGTGAGCTGCTCCGTCAGCCACGTGTCGTGCTCGGCCGTGCCGAACTTCACCACATGGCCGTCGATCCGCTTGTCGAACTGCTCGCCGATCCCGACGAACGCCACGGCGACGTCGGGCGCGAACTCCGCCACCTTCGAGGGGATCGCGTCCTGCCAGGGCAGACAGGTCTCCTGGAACGGCTGCTCGGAACCGTCCACCACCGACGGAACCGCGAACCCGCTGCAGCCGAGCTGGCTGAGGACGTGCAGCGCCAGGTTCGGATGGTCGTCGGCCGGGAACCGCTCGGTGAGGCCCAGCGGCACCGAGTCGCCGATCAGCATCACCCGCACCGACGAGCCGGACGGCTCCGACATCGCGGCGCTTCCCGACGGCGCCTTCGACGCGTCCCGCTCGATAGCGGGCATCAGCACCTGGCGCCACGCGGTCGCGCCGCCCTGGTCGCCGCCCTCCTTGGGCGAGGAGTAGTGCACCCCGTCGTAACGAACCCGGACGCCGTCGATCTCGTCCTGGTAGACGCCGTCGGGGCAGAGCCAGTCGGACACGCGAATGACCGTCACCTGGTCCGGATGCGCCCGCGCGAAGCCGTAGAGGACGTCGTTGACCGCCGCGATCCGGTCGGGATCGTTGCGGATGCCGGCGATGTCGACGCCCTGCAGCTCGGCGGACGGCTGGCCGTAGCAGGCGAGGTCCGGGATGAAGAGGTGGGCGCCGCCGGCGGTGAGGATCTTGGTCGCCTCGGTCAGCCGGCCGGTCAGGTAGTCGGCGTACTCGCGGCTCGTCGCCGTGAGGATCCGGCCGTCGACGACGTGGTCGAAGACCTCCCAGGCGCCCATCGAGAGCAGGACGGCCTGGGGCTTGGCCCGCGCGACCGTGTTGCGCCAGTTCTCGAACTCGTCGTCGCACGTCTCGTTGGGGTCGCCCTGCTTGCCGTCGAAAGCGAGGTACTGCACGGCCAGGCCGCAGCCGAGCTGCGCGGACCCCTGCCGATACCAACTCGGGTAGTCCTCGCCAGGGAAGGTGGTCTCGAGCGAGACCCCCACGGAGTCGCCGACGATCAGCAGGCTGTGCTTGCCGTCGGGCGCGGCGTTGACGGGGAGGTCGACCGGCGGCGGCAGCCCGGGGGCGGTGGCGCCGACGGTGCCGGCGAGCAGCGCGACCAGGGCCACGGGCAGCGCCAGTGCCGCCACCATCCGGCCGAGCCGGGCGGGCAGCCGGGACAGCGAGCCGCTGCGGATCGGCTGCTCGACCAGGTAGTACGACGCGGTCGCCAGCCCGGCCGTCATCGCGATCCGGAACGCCAGCAGTGCCGTGCCGTCGAGCCCGGTCCGGTCGGGGGTGCAGGCGATGTAGACCGGCCAGTGCCAGAGATAGAGGCCGTAGGAGACCGCGCCCACCCACACGACCGGCGGCAGCGACAGCAGCCACGCGACCGGGCCGCGCGGCGCCAGCTCGACGCTGGCGACCAGGCCGGCGGTGACCAGGCAGACGACTGCGAACCCGCCCCGGTAGAGCCAGTCGGTCTGGTCGGTCAGCAGCACGAACGCCGCGACCACACCGACGACCGCCGGGACCCCGGCGTACGGCGCCCAGGCCGCGGCCGCGTCTCTCCGAGCCTGCGAGAGCCGGACCATGACGACCGACAGCAGCGAGCCGATCATCAGCTCGTGTACGCGGGTGTCGGTGCCGTAGTAGACCCGCGACGGGTCGCCGGCCGGGTCGTAGAGCATCGCCATCGCGACGATGCTCGCGACGGCGAGCGTGGCGAGGCCGGCGGGCAGCACCCATCGGCGCCGCGCGGCGAGCCCGAGCAGCCCGATGAGCAGCAGCGGGAAGAACAGGTAGTACTGCTCCTCGATCGCCAGCGACCACATATGCCGGAACGGCGAGGGGTCGCCGAACTGGTCGAAGTAGGACTGCTGGGCGGCGATGAAGCGCCAGTTGGCGACGTACAGAAGGGTGCTGAGGCCGTCAGCCCGGATCGCGCCCAGCCGGTCGGAGGCGGCCACGAAGGCGGCCCAGGCGGCGACCGCCATCACCACGAGCACCAGGGCGGGCAGCAGCCGCCGGGCCCGCCGTACGTAGAAGCCGACCAGGTCGATCGAGCCCCAGCGCTGCCACTCCCGGAGCAGCAGGCCGGTGATCAGGTAGCCGGACAGCACGAAGAACACGTCGACACCCAGGAAGCCGCCGCGCATCCAGCCGACCGTGCCGTGGTAGAGCATCACCGACACGACGGCCAGCGCCCGGATGCCGTCGAGGGCGGGGCGGTGGTTGGGGTTGGCGCGCCGGCTCTCTGCGGTGTGGCTGGTCGGCGCCGTGGACGCCGACGTCATGACGCAGCGGCCCCGGGACGCACCGACGGGTCGGTGACGACGTAGCCGAGCTCGGCGGCGTACTCCTCGGCCTCGCGGCGCAGGGGAGTGTCCGGCAGGTCGCTCCAGTCGAGGGCGGCGACCTTCCGGGTGTTGGTGTCCTTGGGCACCTTGGCCATCGCCAGCGCGACGTGCTGCGGCGAGACCGGCAGGCCGACCCGGGCCAGCAGGTCGGCGATCACGTGCTCGTCGAGCAGCTCGATGTGGTGGGCGGTGTAGTTCTCCGGGCGGGCCGTGGCGATCACCTTGCGGGTCCAGGTCAGCCAGTAGAGGAGTGCGCGCTCGGGCTCGGTCGGCGGGTCCCAGAGCTCGGGAGCGTACGTCGCGACGTACTCGCGGTAGACCTTGTGCGGACGCGGGCCCTTGTCGGACCGCTCGACGTGCACGGCCGCCATCAGCCGCTCGCGGACCCCCCACTTGGCGCGGGTGTAGAGGTCGTCACCGTGCAGGTACGACGGCCCGCGGTCGGCGAAGAAGCGCACCCCGACCAGCGAGCGCACCACCTTGAGCGGGTGCCGGATCTGGTGGAAGACCGGGGCTTCGCCGATCTGGTCGAGGAACGGCGCCGCCAGCCACGACGAGTCGCCGTGCTGGCCGTGCCAGCCGTCGAAGCCGCGGGTGCGGGGGCCGAAGACCACCTCGTGGCCGAAACGGAGGCCGAGTCCGGAGAGGACGGCGGCCATGTACGTCGTGCCCGAGCGGGCGCACCCGGTGACCACGAAGGGTTTAAGGTCGAGCTGTTCCATGGACTGCGAGGCACCCTGTTTTCTGCGCGAGGAGATAAGGACGCTGGGAGGGCGGCTGCTAGGGTACCCCGCAGTAACAGCGGCCGCACAGGCCTGAAGGGGAGAGCACGACAGTTGTCGACCGAGGCATCCTCGCCGCGCCCCCCAATCACGCTGTCGCCGGTCTCGCCCCCGAGAAGGACAGTCTCGCTCCGCCGCGAGTCCGTCGTACTGCTCGTCCTGGGGCTCCTCAGCTTCCTCGTGATGGTCGTCTTCCGGCCTGGAGTGCTCTTCATCGACACCCGGCCCGACGTCTACCTCGACCCCGGCGCGCTCTTCCGCGAGTCCCTCGAGACCTGGGTGCCCGGCACCGGCCTCGGCACCACCAACTACGACAACGGCTACCTGCCGATCGCCGGCTTCATGTGGGTACTGCACGCCCTCGGGCTGCCGCCGTGGCTGTCGATGCGGCTGTGGCGCTGGCTGCTCGTCGTGGTCGCCGGCCTCGGCGCCCGCAAGCTGCTGGTCGACCTGACCGACGGGCGATGCGGTACGGCGGCCCGGCTCGCCGTCGCGGTGCTGTTCGTGGTCAACCCCTACGTGCTGGTCGGGGCGGCGACGACCCCGATCATGCTGCCCTACGCGCTGCTGCCGTGGCTGCTGGTCGCGATCCGGCGCAGCTTCGTGAGCTGGTGGTGGGGCGCTGCCCTGACCGGGCTGGTGTTCTTCGCGATGGGCGGTCTCAACGCCGGCGTCGTACCCGCCTTCATGCTGGTCGCCGTGCCGCTCGTCGCCGTCGATGCCGTACGACGCGGCGGCGCGGCGTGGTTCCCGGTGATCCGGGGGGTGGTCGCCTCAGCGGTCGCCTGTCTCCTGGTGTCGGTGTACTGGGTGGTCGCCACCGTGACCGCCCTCGGCACCGCGACGGCGGTGGCCGACGCGACCGAGGACCCGCGCGCGGTGGCCGCGGTGTCGTCGTACGGCGAGGTCCTGCGGGGGCTCGGCTCCTGGCTGATGTACGGCGGCGACTCGCTCGGCCCCTACCGACCCGGCTTCGTGAGCTACCTCGACAACCCGGTGACCGTGGTCGCCAGCTACACCCTCCCGGCGATCGCGATGCTCGGCGCCTGGCTGAGCCGCAGCCGGCTGCGCAAGCTGGCCACGGCCCTGATGGTGGTCGGCCTGGTGCTCATGGTGGGCGGCAACCCGCCGGCCGACCCGTCGCCGTTCGGGGCGGCGCTGCTGTGGGGCTTCGACCATGTGCCGGGGCTGATCGCGTTCCGCACCACCAGCAAGGCCGGCGCGCTGGCGATGCTCGGCATGGCGATCCTCGGTGCGCTGGGGGCCGACGTCGCGTGGGCCCGGCTGTCGACGGCGGCCCGCGGCTGGACCGTCTCCGGCGTTTCGTTGATGGTCGCGCTGTCGGTCAGCCCGGTGCTCATCGGGCAGCTCTACCCGGGGCGGCTCGACGTACCCGACTACTGGCAGACCGCCGCCGGCGACCTCGACGACCGCGGAGACGCGGGCCGGGTGCTGGCGCTGCCGGTCGAGAGCAACGCGCTCTACCGCTGGCGGCCGCGCGGCGTCGACGACTTCGCGCCGGTGCTGATCGGCCGGCCGGTGGTCTACACCCGCAGCTTCCCCGACGGGCCGGCCGGCGCCTGGAACTCGCTGGCGGGCATGAACTACGGCGTCGGGGCCAACCCGGTGCCCGGCCGGCTGCTGTCGACGTACAGCAAGTACATCGGCGCCACCGACGTCCTGCTCCGCAACGACATGCTGTGGGAGCTGATGGACGCACCGCGGCCCGCGCAGGTGGTCAAGGTCGCCGAGCACGACCCCGGCCTGACCGCCAGCGCCCTCTACGGCCAGCCGGGCGAGAACACCGTCCGCTCCCAGAGCCTCGGCCCGGTCGACGCCGCGGACAAGGAGGAGGCCAAGCTCGCGCCCCTGATGCGGTACGCCGTCGACGGCGCCTCCGGTCCGGTCCGGCTGTTCCCGATGAGCGGTCAGCTGCTGGTCGCCGGCGACAACGCGCTGTTCCCGTCGGCCGTGTGGTCGCGGCTGCTCGACGGCGACACCCTCTTCCGGCTGCTCCCCGGCCTCGACGACAAGGAGCTCTCCGACTCGATCGCGGCCGGCGCCCGGATCGTGCTCACCGACACGAACCGCCGGCACGCCGCCAACGACCACCGCCTCGGCGTCTCCGGCCCGCTGCTCACCGCCGACCAGGACGCCACCGGCATCCGGGCCCTGGGCGACCCCTCCGAACAGACCGTCGCCGTGTACGACGGCATCGCGTCGGTGTCCGCGAGCACCTCCGGCTCGGTGTTCGGCCCGACCCCGACCGGCCGGCCGTTCTTCGCCCTCGACGGCGACGAGGACACTGCGTGGACGATGGGCGACTTCGGCACCGGCCTCGGCCAGTCGATCACCGTCGACCTGGCCGCCCCCGTCGAGCTCACCGACCTGACCATCGACCGGCAGCTGACCGAGGGCGCCCGGATCGGCGCGGTCGAGGTGACCGCGGGTGGCCAGACGGCGCGGACGACGTTCGCGGCCGGCGCGGAGAGCGCGACGGTCCGCTTTGACGGGCCGGTCACCGCCGACTCGGTGACCGTCAAGGTGACCCGGATCGACGGAAACGGGCAGAACCAGGTCGGCCTTCGTGAGATCCACCTCCCGGGCGTCAAGGCGCGCGAGTGGGCGCGGATGCCGAGGCTGCCGGAGCAGGTGCAGATCCCGGTCGACCTGCTGCTGGCACCGTCTCCGCTCGAGCACGAGGAGACGCTCAACCGGATCTTCACGCTGCCCGCGGCGACGTCGTACACGGTGCGGGCGCAGCTGACCGGGGTCCAGTCGCCCAAGCAGTGGGAGAAGTGCCGGCCGCTGCTGCAGGTCGACCATCAGGTGGTCCGGGTGCGCGCCGAGGGCGAGGGCGTCGGTTCGACGATCACCGTGACCGGCTGCGACGTCTTGTCGTTGTCCGCGGGTCAGCACCGGCTCCGCAAGGCGGTGCCCGCGGTGATCAACCGGCTCTACCTCCAGGCGGGCGACCCCGCGGCGCACCAGCCGAAGCTGCCCGACCCGGACTGGACGAGCGACGGGACGTCGTACCGGGTCCGGACGCTGCCGGCGATCGAGGAGCAGTTCCTCGTCCTCGCGGAGGGCTGGGACCCGCGCTGGCGGGCCACCATCGACGGTCAGGACGCGGGCCCGGCGATGGAGCTGAACGGCTACGCACTCGGCTGGCGGCTTCCCGCAGGCGACGGGCACACCGTCGTACTCGAGTTCGAGCCGCAGCCCCACTACCTGCGCGCGCTCTGGCTCTCGTTGGCCTCGGTCGGCGGCTGCCTGGTCCTCGGCCTGGCCGGCTGGGTGCTCAGGCGCCGGCGGAGCAGCGGGAGGGCGGCCGTATGAGGCGGATCTCGAGGAGAGAGGTCCCGATGGTGGTCGCGCTGGTGCTCGGCGGCTGGATCATCGGTAGCCTGCTCGGCGGACTCGTGGCGGCGCTCGCCGTCGCCGCGGTGTACGCCGGTCTCGCGGCTCGCCGGCTGCCCCTGGTGGCGCTCGGCCTGCTCGGGTGTACGGCGGTCTCGTGGCTGGTCGGCAACGCCTCGCGGTGGGGGACCGTGAGCTTCGACCTGGTCACCGAGAACCGGTGGCCGGGGTGGTTCGGGATGGCCGCCGTGGTGGTGTTGGTGGTGGGCGTCGTACTCGACAGAGGCGACGCCGAGGGGAGGGAGGGCCCCGATGGAGCAGACGAACGAGCGTGAGCTGTTGTGGTTCATGCAGACCGGCCAGCGGCCGTGGCGGGAACTGCACTGGCTGTCGCTGATGCCGCACACGCGGGTGACCTCGGTGGGGTCGCCAACGCCGCCGGAGGCGGTGGAGCGACACCTCGCGTCGCGCTACCGGCAGCCCACCAAGCGGTTCATCGAGGCGGGCGCGATGGCCTGGCTGCGCGACCTCCAGCACGCGCCCACGGAGGTCGACTGGGTCAGCTCGCTGGAGCCGTTCTCGCTCACGACCGGGCAGGCGGCTCGGTTCGCGCGGAGGCACCAGCTCAACCTCGCGGTGCTGATGTGGCACAACTTCCAGGAGACGCCGCTCTACAAGCTCCCGGGCTACCGCAACGCCTGGCTGGCCTCCAAGGACGCCGACTTCTTCCTCTGCCTGATCGACGCCAGCCGGCGCCACATCCTGGAGATGGGCGTCGACCCCGAACGCGTCGACTGCGTGCTCCCCGGCATCGACACCGCCGTCTTCCACCCGCCCGAGGCGCCGGTCGAGGAACCCGTGGTCGCGTTCATCTCGCCGCTGCGCAACAACAAGGGCCTCGACCGGGTGCTGCTCGCCTTCGAGCAGGTGAAGGTGAAGGTGCCCGAGGCCCGGCTGGTGATCGCCGGGACGGGCGAGGATGAGGCGATGGCCGCCACTGCCGCGGAGCGCGACCCCGGCCATGTGGAGTACCTCGGTGGCCTCGACCAGGCCGGGGTGGCCGACCTGATGCGCCGGTCGGCGGTCTTCGTGACCGCGCCGCGGGCGACCCGCATGTGGAACGAGCAGTTCGGCCTCGTCTACCTCGAGGCGATGGCCAGCGGGATGGTCGTCGTGACCACCGCCAGCGGCACCAACGACGAGGCCGTCAAGGAGCCCAACAAGCGGGTGCCCGACGAAGTCGACGCGATCGCGGAAGCGATCATCGGCTTCCTCGCCGACCCGGTGCAGCGGGCCGAGGCGGCCCGGGCCAACCGCGAGTGGGTGGTGGCCAACCACGACGTCCACACCCAGGCCCGGCGGATGGGTGAGGCGTTCAGCCGCGCCGAGCGTCGGCTCGGCCTGGTCTGACACCCGGTCTGGGCAGACCGGTGGCGTCTGTCCGAACCCTCTGGCGTGACCCGCTGCCGAGGCGAGTGCCTCCGGGGGGCGGCGTGCCCTCGGCATCTGGTCATGTCGGTGCACCCGCTTCGCACGGTCGGCATGCAGTTCGGCCGACCGGAAAACCTTCCCGGCGGGAGCCGCTCTGGAGCAGCTCGAACCGCATGCCGTCCCGCCCACCCGGACGCACTCCCGGGTGCACCCGGGCTGAGCCCGCGCCGCTTCCCCGCCGGCCTGTGGGTCGGCGGGGCGGGGGCGGGGCGGGTGTCTAGGGGTCGGGAGCCAGGCCCCAGTGCCTTGGGCGGGGTGCGGAGTCCGGGGTGACGTCGAGGGTGCCGGTGTGGTCGCGCAGGAACTGGTGTCCGTGCGGACTTCGCCACAGATAGGTCCCGGGTTCGAGGACCGTGTCGGCCCAGCCGCCGTGGGTCTTGAGCCGGTGATGTCGGCGGCAGAGCGGGGCGAGGTTGTCGGTCGCGGTGGGCCCGCGGGGATGAGGTACGACGTGGTCGGTGTCGCAGCGGCGGGCCGGCCGCTGGCACCAGGGGAACGTACATGTCACATCACGGAGCGCGACGTGTTCGGCGATCCGGTCGGGGATCTCGTAGGCGCGCGTGTCGACGCGGTCGTTGAGGTCGATGACCGGTTTGACGACGATCTGGGTGTCGGGGTTGCCGCACCAGTCACGGATGGTGTCGGCGGTGACCAGCGACCCGGTGTTCCCGACCCGGGCGATCTCGGCCTCGACGCCCTCGTCGTACACCGCCGCCTTCGAGGGGTGCACGAACAACACGACCTGCCGCGCCCGCGCCACCGCGTTGCGGATCGGGCCGGTCGCTCCGGACGTCGGCTCGGTGCGGGTCGGGTCGGTGCGGGGCTGGTCCGGGGTCTCGTCGGCACCGAGGTCGAGGGCGAGCTGGCGCCGGGCGAGGTCGCCGGCAGCAGCGGCGCGGCGTACGTCGAGGGTGTCGGTGGAGCCGAGCGCGGCCAGGGCGGCCGCGCCGTGGCTGATGGCGGCCTCGAGGTCGAGGGCGTCGGCGAGGTCGAGCTCGCCGTGGACCAGGGAGGTGCCGTCGAAGGAGACCCGGGTGTGCTCGATCGTGAAGTGACGCCGGTCGGCGGCCGCGGTACGCCGGGCCTCCGCGGTCTGCGGCATGAACCGCGCGATCGCCTCCTCG
>DASXRJ010000059.1:0-53009 GCA_036506675.1 Nocardioides sp.
CGTCCTGGCCGGCCTCGGCGAGGCGCCAGGCGGCGGTCAGCCCGGTCACCCCGGCGCCGACGATGATGGTGTCGTAGCTGCTCATTTCCGGTCATCCTCTTATTGGTCACGTGCTCAATTGCTTGTTGGTTGTGAAGTCAATAACATTCGGCTGGTGACGTCAAGCCCACAGCCCAAGGTCCGGGTACGCCGTACCGCCGAGAACCGCCGCGCGGAGATCGTCGACTGCGCCCGACGCATCGCGCTCTCCCAGGGCCTCGACCACGTCACGCTCCGGAGCGTCGCCGACGACCTGGGCGTCACCGGCGGGCTGGTCAGCCACTACTTCCCCGCGGTCGACGGCCTGCTCGCGGAGGCGTTCGGGGTCGCCGCCGCAGCCGAGTGCGACGAGACGTTCGCGGAGCTCGAAGCGATCGACTCGTCGCGCGAGCGGCTCGCGACGCTGCTGCAGCGCCTGGTCGACTCCACCCGCGGCGACCTCAGCAACCTGTGGATCGACGCCTGGCACGCCGCCAAGAGGCGGCCCGCCCTCGCCGACGAGGTGGAGCGCCAGACCGAGCAGTGGGTCGACCGCCTCGCGGAGCTGCTCGAGCAGGGTCGCGACGAGGGCCAGTTCCACACCGGCGACCCGCGTACGACGGCGCTCCGGATCATGGCGGTCATCGACGGACTGAGCGTGCAGGTCACCCAGCGCGGCACGATCGACTACGAGTCCGTGGCCCAGCTGGCGTTCCGCATCGCCGAGATCGAGCTCGGCCTCGCGCCGGGCACGCTGGACTGACCGGTCCTCAGCGTTCTCAACCGCACGACGCTCAGGCGTGCTGCCAGCACGTGCGTGGTGGCGCGGAGAAGATCGCTGTGCTGGCGCCGACGCGCGCCGGCTCCTGCCACGCGACCGTGGAGGTGTCCAGCACACCTGAGGAGGCACCATGACCACCAGCGTTCCGTCCGCCGACGAGGCCCGGGACCCGTTCGCACGAACCGCTTCGACGCGCCGGGTTGGGCTCGCCCTCGCCATGCTCGTCGCGCCTTGGCTCATCGTCGTCGCCGAGACCGCGCACGCGCTGACCAACCCACACGGCAAGGACGACATCGATCCCGCGGTGGGCCTCGCCCTCACGGCCGATCACCTGACCGTCACGCGTTGGGCGAGCCTGGCGGCCATGCTCGGCGCGCTCCTGCTCGTGCCGGCCGTGCTCGGGGTGATGCGCCTGGTTCGCACCCGTGCCGCGCGGCTCGGCCTCGTCGGCGGCGTACTCACGGCGACCGGCTACGTCTGCTACTTCGCACTGGTCCTCCAGGGGGCGTTCACGTCGGCCGCGATGGTCACGGTCGGCGGATCGAGGAGCCAGGACATCGACGTACTCCAGGTGTTCAACGACGATCGGCTCGGTGCGATGTGGGTCGGTCCGCTGTTCGTCCTGGGCAACATCGTCGGCACGTTCCTGCTCGGCCTGGCACTGGTCCGGGCCCGGACCGCGGGGCGTCTGGCCGGTTACGGGGTGATGGCCTGGGCGGTGCTGCACGTGCTGAGCTTCAGCCCGTTCGTCGAGGTAGTCGCTGCGGTCGCGCAGGCGGTGGGCTTCGCGCTGGCCGCGGTGGCGCTGCTGCGCGGGGCCGGCCGGACCCACGACGTACCGGAGCCCTACGAGCTGTTGCGCAGGTAGGCCAGCACAGCGAGGACGCGGCGGTGGTCGTCGTCGGAGTCGTACAGCCCGAGCTTGACGAAGATGTGGCGGACATGGGTCTCCACGGTGCGCTCGGTGGTGTGCAGCCGGCGCGCCGTCGCCGCGTTCGAGCGACCCTCCGCGAGGAGCGCCAGCACCTCGCGCTCCCGCTCGGTGAGCTGAGCGAAGGCCGGCTCGGGACGCATCGGAGCCAGGAGCGACGCCACCACCTCGGGATCGAGCGCCGAACCACCGGCGGCTACCCGGCGCAGGGCATCGAGGAAGTCGTCGAGGTCGAGGATCCGATCCTTGAGCAGGTAGCCGAACGCCCCCGTCGACACCAGTTCGGTCGACTGCGTCGTCTCGACGTGCTGCGACAGCAGCACCACCGGGAGCTTCGGTCGTACGGCGCGCAGCTCTCGGGCTGCCCGGGCCCCGTCGTCGGTCATCGTGGGCGGCATCCGCACGTCGGTGACGAGCAGGTCCGGATCGTGCTCGAGCACCGCCGCCACCACCGCCGGCCCGTCCGCGACCCGCGCGACGACCTCATGGCCGGCCTGCTCGAGCAGCAGCGCCAGCCCCTCCCGCACCACGGCGGAGTCCTCACCGATCACGATCCGCACGGCAGCCTCGCCTCCACCCGGGTGCCGTTGCCTGGGGCGCTGGTCACCACCAGGTCACCTCCGCTCGCGGCGACCCGGTCCCGCAGGCCCGCCAGGCCCGAGCCCGGGCGCTCGCTGGCGCCGCCGCAGCCGTCGTCGGAGACCATCACCTGCAGGGTCGCATCCCGGCGGGTGATGTCGATGGCCACGGTGGTCGGCGCGGCGTGCTTGAGCGCGTTGGCGAGCGCCTCCGCAGCGACGTAGTACGCCGTCGTGGCCACCGCGTTGGTCACCGGATCGGTCGTCACCTGCACACTCACCGGGATCGGGCTGTTGCGCACGAGTGACCGGATGGCCGCGGGCAGGCCCTCGTCCAGGCCACGCGGCCGCACACCCCCGGCCAGCCCGCGCAGCTCGACCACGGCCTCCCGCAGGTCTCGGACCGCAGCGGCGAGCACCGGCCGCATCGGGTCGTCCGCGGCGGCTCGCTGCTGGGCCAGCTGGAGCGACATCCCGATCGCGACCAGCCGCTGCTGGGCGCCATCGTGCAGGTCACGCTCAAGCCGGCGACGCTCGGCGTCGGTGGCCTCGACGATGCGCGCTCGAGACGCCCTGGTCTCGGCCAGCGCCTGCCGCAACGCGATCCGCGAGTGCGCCAGCTCCAGAGGGAGATGGGCCCGGCGCAGCGCCTCCCGGAGCAGCCGCGGTCGGCGCGCGGCACCGTCGTACGCGATGCAGGCCAGCAGCCGACCGGCCACGGCCACCTCAAGGAACACGGCCTCGGGGTGCCCGGAAGGTGAACCGTCGCCGGCGTACCAGGTGTCGTCGTCGGACGCCGACCTGTACACCACCCGCAGCGCTGGGTCGTGCAGCGCCTGCTGCAGGGCACCCTCGATCTGCTCGGGGTCGGCTCGACCATCGCGAATCTCGTCGAGGAACCGGTCGAGCCGGGCCAGCGCGTCGCGACGGCCGCGGTCGAATCGCGCGTCCACCACCGCCTGGACGCGCCGCCGCAGCAGTCCGAACAAGACCGCGGACACCAGCGTCGCCGCCGCGACCGCGACGTCGGAGCCGCGGCCCACCACCGCACCACCGACGACGGTGACGGTGGCGAACACGGCAACCAGGCCGCCGGTCAGGACGATGTAGCCGAACGCTCGACTGACCACCGTGTCGACGTCGAACAGGTCGTGGCGCAGTACGCCGATCGCCACACTGACCGGGAGGCTGACGTAGACCAGCAACAAGCCCACCACGACGACGACCCCGGCGACATCGGTCAACAGATAGGTCGCCCAGGCCGCCACGAGCACTGCGGGCAGCAGCATGATGCTCAACAGGAACCACTTCAGCTGGCGACGTACCACCTCGTCGCCACGGCGGAACCGCGCGACGACGTGGGCCGCCGAACCAACCAGCAGGCCAAGGAGGAGCCCGAGCGAACCGACGCCGAGAACCGCGTTGACCCAGTTGGGCACATCGAGCGGCGGCGTACCGGCTATCTGGTCGGGCCCGCTGCCATAGGTGCCGGGGTCGAGGGCAACAGCCACATGGAAGGTGAGCAGGAAGACGGCCCACCCCGCCGGGAGCACCCACCAGCCGCGGCCCAACCGGCCGTCGGGGAGGTACGCCGCGAGCAGGGCCGGCGGAAGGTAGAGCCACACCCATCCCGCCACGGACATGACCGCAAGGACGAGCGCCAGGCCGTGTGGCGGAGAGCCGGTCGCCTGGCTGTGCGGGCTCAGCAGCGTGAGCGGCAGCAGGCCGAGCGCGACCAGCAGCACCCCGACGATCCGGGGACCGCGGGCGAACACCAGCGCCCCGAGCAGGACGCCCGGAGCACCCGCGGCCACCGCCAGGGCGACCTGCCAGCCGGTCATCGCCTCACCGCCCGCCTACCGCGCGATCCACGACACCCCCGAACCGGCGAGTGTCGACTCGGGCCCATGATCCCGCATTGGGGACCGACCGTCGTGCGTGCTGGCACGGACTCAGCTCACACTCGTCGAAGGTCAGCGAATCCCTGTGTCGCAGGGAATGTCGACCTTCGAGTAGGCGCCGGCGGCAACTCGTGCGTCCATCAGCTCGCACGACATGCCGGCGTCGGCCGTCACGACGTACTTTCCCGGTGCCACGGAGACGCGGTACCTGCCGTCGGCGTCGGTCATGGTGCGCGCGACCACCTCACCACGGGCATATGAGTCGCCGGGAAGCTGCTTGGCAACGGTGACCCTCGAGCCAGCCGCCGGCTCGTCCGGGCATGGGTCACCCTCGGTCTCGACAGGGCACTGCGGCCCCAGGTAGACCCGGCCAGCCACCCCCGACTGGTCGAGGGTCGTCCCAGGGCCCTGGTCGCCGCAACCGGCGAGAAATGACACGGCCAAGGTGATGGTGAGTACGCCTCCTACGCGCATGTGGATGAGACGTTCAGGCACGCACCCGCGTTCCACAGTCCAGGTCCGTGACGGCGGCAACCCATCGCCTGTCGTGCCGTGCACCGACATCCGCGAGCCAACGGCATCACTCGTTGTCTCCTGCTCAGGCGTGGTCGCGGAGGTACCTGCCGAAGTGCGGGACGGTGAAGGCGATCCGGCCGCGTTCGCCGGAGTAGATCAGGCCCTTCTTGAGCAGGGAGTCGCGGGCCGGCGAGAGCGACTGGGGCTTCTTGCCGAGGGCGGCCGCGACGTCGGCGGTCGGGACCGAGCCGATGTCGTCGAGCTCGTCCTCGCCGCGGGCCGCGATCGCGACGGCGACGTCGGACATGGCGCGCAGGTAGTCGCGCTCTCCGGGCGTCGCGCGCTCGTAGCGGCTGCCGAAGAACCCGACCGCGAGCTCCGACTCCGCCTCCGGCGAGGCCACCTTGACGTCGTGAGCGGTGATCGGCGACTGCGGCGCGAGGTCCCACACCGACTTGCCGTAGGCCTGGATGAAGTAGGGGTAGCCACCCGTGGCGGCGTACATGGCGTCGAGCGCGTCGTCGGTGAACCCCGCGCCCTCGTCCTGCGCCGGTACGCCGAGCGCCAGGTCGGCCGCCTCTCGGGCCAGCCGGTCGATCCGCTGGTAGCGGAAGAGCCGCTCGGAGTAGGACTTGCTCGCGCTCAGCACCGCCGGCAGGTGCGGCAGCCCGGCCCCGACCACGATCACCGGCAGCCCCGACTGGCTGATCTCGTGGCACGCCGCACACATCGCCGACACGTCGTCCGGCCCGAGGTCCTGCATCTCGTCGACGAAGACGCCGACGCCCTTACCCACGTCGGCCGCCAGCCCGCCGACATCGGTGAACAGCTCGACCAGGTCGATCTCGATGTCGCCGGAGTCGGCCCGCCCCTTCGCCGCAGGTACGTCGATCCCCGGGCTCCACTGCTCCTTCAGCTTGGCGTTGGGACCCGCGTCGCGCTGCGCGAAGGCCCGGATGACGCCGAGTACCTGATCGACCGAGTCGGCGTCCGGATGCCCCAGCTCGCGAACCGCCTGGTGCAACGCGCTCGACAGCGGCCGGCGTAGTCCCTGGTCGGGGCGCGCCTCCAGCTTGCCCGTGCCCCACCCCTTGCGTACGGCGGCCGAACGCAGCGCGTTGAGCAGCACCGTCTTGCCGACCCCGCGCAGCCCGGTCAGCACCAGCGACCGTTCCGGGCGGCTCCGCGCCACCCTCTCGAGTACGACGTCGAACGCGCGCAGCTGCTCGTCTCGCCCGGCCAGCTCCGGCGGGCGCTGGCCGGCGCCGGGAGCGTAGGGGTTCCGGATCGGGTCCACGATTCGACGGTATCGGCGTGTCTAGCCCGACTCGTAGATTTGGCTAGCGAAGGCGAGCGTGTCGCGGCGATCTCTGGGCACTGCACACCCATGAGCGGCCTGCTGCTCGCCTGACGCCGGCGCCCCTCTCACGCGCTGCGGCGGCGTACCAACGTCGGCGCGAAGATCACCCGTCGCGGCGACGCGGTGCCGTCGAGCTGGTCGGCGAGCAGTCGGGCGGCCTCCTCGGCCATCTCGGCGATCGGGTTGCGCATCGTGGTGAGGGGCGGGTCGGTGTGCTCGGCGATGCCGAGGTCGTCGTACCCGGTGATGGCGACGTCGGTCGGGACCCGCCGGCCGTGCGCGGCGAGGACGCGCAGGGCGCCGGACGCCATCAGGTCGGACGCGACGGCGATCCCGTCGAGGTCCGGGTGGGCCGCGAGCAGGGCGGTGCACGCGGCCACTCCGCTCTCCTCGGTGAAGTCGCCGTGGACGATCGCCTCGGTCGGGAGGCCGGCCGCGATCATCGCCGCTCGCCAGCCCTCGAGCCGGTCGATGCCGGCGCTCATGTCGGCTGGCCCCGCGATCGTGCCGATCCGGCGGCAGCCCCGGTCGATGAGCACCTGCGTGGCCTCGCGACCGCCGGCGACGTTGTCGGTGTCGACGTAGGAGACCCGGTCGACGGCGCTCCACGGCCGCCCGACGAACGCGCACGGCAGCCCGAGCGCGGCGAGGTGGTCGGCCAGGCTGTCGCTGCGGTGGTGCGAGACGACGATCGTGCCGTCGACGTGCCGGCCCCGCAGGTAGCGGAGCATCCGCTCCTCCTCGTCGCCCGGCCTCGCGATCAGCAGGACCACCTGCAGGTCGCGCTCGGAGAGCACCCGGGTGACGACGTGGAGCGTGCGCGCGAAGAACGGGTCGGTGAAGACCCGCTCATCCGGCTCGGGTACGACGAGCGCGACCGAGTCCGTCCGACGGGTCACCAGCGACCGGGCGGCCGGGTTGGGGGTGTAGCCGAGTCGGCGTACGGCCTCGTCGACGGCCTGCTGCGCGCGGGCGCTGACCTTGGTGCCGCCGTTGATGGCGCGCGAGGCGGTCGCCCGGCTCACCCCGGCGAGCTTGGCCACCTCCTCCAGCGTCGGCGAGCCACCGTGACTCTCGCTCCGGTCGGTGCCGGTCGTCACCCACTCACCTCCCGTCCAGGCGTCCGGTGGTCGCGACCTGCGCGAAGAACCGGGCGCTGTCCTTCGGCGTCCTCGCCAACGTGTCGTAGTCGACGTGCACGAGCCCGAACCGCTTGCCGTAACCGTAGGCCCACTCGAAGTTGTCCATCAGCGACCACGCGAAGTAGCCGCGTACGTCGACGCCCTGCTCGATCGCGTCGTGGACCGCCCGCAGGTGCCGCTCGAGGTACGCCGTGCGGTCCGCGTCGTGCACCACACCGTCGGGCCCGACGACGTCGTCGTAGGCGGCGCCGTTCTCGGTGATGTAGAGGGGCGGGGCGGCGTACTCGTCGCGCAGCCGGATCAGCAGCCGGGTCAGGCCCTCGGGCTGGATCTCCCAGTCCATCGCGGTGACGTCGTACCCGGGGCGGTGCGGGAAGGTGACGTGCTCGCTGCCCGGGTGCGGGGAGGAGATGGGTCGGTGGGGGTGCTCGATCCGGCTGCCGGCCAGATCGGCGTCCTGGCGCGCGGAGGCCGCCTCGCCGCGGTAGTAGTTGACGCCGAGTACGTCGAGAGGCGTGCTCACCGTGGCCAGGTCGCCGTCGCGCACCGCGTCGAGCCACGGCCGGCCCTGGAAGGTCAGGTGCTCGGTGTCGGCGACCAGGTCGTCGGCGTACCGGCCCTTGAAGAGCGGGTCGAGGAAGAACCGGTTGGCGAGCGCGTCCACCCGGCGAGCGGCGTCCACGTCGCCCTCGTCGCCGGGGTCGAACGGCTCGACGTGGCCGAAGTTGAGCGTGATGCCGAGCTTCGCGGAGGTGGCGCGGCGGCGCAGCTCGTCGACGACGAGGCCGTGGGCGAGCATCAGGTGGTGGGCGGCGACGAGCCCGGCCGCGCCCTCCTGTCGGCCCGGGGCATGCTGCCCGCCCGTGTAGCCGAGGAAGGCCGAGCACCACGGCTCGTTGAGGGTCGTCCAGAAGGGGACCCGGTCGCCGAGAGCGTCGTACAGGCTCAGCGCGTAGTCGGCGAACCGGTAGGCGGTGTCGCGGTTGGTCCAGCCGCCCGCGTCCTCCAGGACCTGGGGCAGGTCCCAGTGGTAGAGGGTGAGCCACGGGGTGATGCCGCTGGCCAGCAGCTCGTCGACCAGGCGGGCGTAGAAGTCGACGCCCCTCGGGTCGACCGGCCCGGCGTCCGGGCGGACCCGCGGCCAGGCGGCGGAGAACCGGTAGGCGTTCAGCCCGAGGTCCCGCATCAGCGCCACGTCCCCCGGCATCCGGTGGTAGTGGTCGCAGGCGACGTCGCCGGTGTCCCCGCCGACCACCGCGCCCGGCACCCGCGCGAAGGTGTCCCAGATCGAGGGGGTGCGGCCGTCCGCGTCGTACCCGCCTTCGATCTGGTACGCCGCCGTGGCGGCGCCCCACAAGAAGCCGGCGGGGAACCGGACCGACTCGGTCGTGGCGGGTGAGGTCTGTGTCGTCATCCCTTGACGGCTCCTTGCATGATGCCGGAGACCAGCTGGCGCCCGGTCGCGATGAACAGGAGGAGAAGCGGCACGGTGGCCAAGATGGTGCCGGCCTGCAGCAGGGCCACGTCGCTGAGCCCTTGGCCGGGCGCGATCTTGAGCTGGTCCAGCGCCGTCTGCAGGGTCTGCACGTCCGATCCCTGCAGGACGAGTAGCGGCCACATGAAGTCCGTCCAGACCTGCATGAACGTGAACAGGCCGAGGATCGCCATCGCGGGCCGGGCCGCCGGCACGGCGACGGTCCAGAAGATGCGGATCATCGTGCAGCCGTCGACGCGGGCCGCGTCGATGAGCTCGTCGGGGATCGCGTCGACGAGGTACTGCCGCATGAAGAACACACCGAAGGCCGTCACCAGCCACGGCAGGATCACCGCGGACCGGGTGCCTGCCAGGCCGAGGTTGCTGAACTCCTTCAGCAACGGGATCAGCGCCAGCTGGGTCGGCACCGCCATGGTGAGGACGACGAAGACCATGAGCGCGTTGCTGCCGCGGAAGCGGAGCTTGGCGAACGCGTAGCCGGCGAGGGTCGAGAAGAACACCACCGAGGCCGCCGAGATCCCCGAGACGAGGACCGAGTTCAGCAGCGCCGACCAGAAGTCGATCCGGTCGAAGACGCGGTGGGCGTTCTCGAAGAAGTGGCCGCCGGGCACCAGCGGGGGCGGCGGCTGGGTGGCCCGCTGCTTGGTCACCGACCCGATCACGAACGACCAGTAGAGCGGGAACGCCGAGCCCGCGAAGAAGGCGGCGAGCAGGCCGTAGACGAGGAAGCCGGGCCGGCGGGTCACCGCGACCTCCTCCTTTGTACGGCGCGGGTCAGCAGGAAGTTGACCAGCGCGATGGTCACGATGACCAGGAAGAGGATCCAGGCCGCCGCGGCCGCCCGCGGGTAAGGGTCGGTCGAGCTGTTGGCGGTGTTGAAGACGTACATGGTGAGCGTCTGGTACTGGTAGTCGGCCCCGCCCTGGTGCTGCAGGTTGGTGTCGAAGAGCCGCGGCTCGGTGAAGATCTGCAGGCCGCCGATCGTCGAGGTCACGATGACGAAGAGCATCGTCAGCCGGATCGACGGCAGCGTGACGTGGCGGAACTCCTGCACCCGCCCCGCGCCGTCCATCACGGCGGACTCGTAGAGGTCGCGCGGGACCGCCTGCATAGCGGCCAGGATGATCAGGGCGTTGTAGCCGGTCCAGCGCCAGTTGACCATGCTCGCGATCGCGACCCAGCTGGCCAGACGGTTGGAGTGCCACTCCACGGCGTGCAGGCCGAGGTTGTCGAGCAGCTGGTTGACCAGGCCGGTCTGGTCGGCGAAGAGCGCGCCGAAGATCAGCGCGGCCGCCGCCGGCGCGACCACGAACGGCAGCAGCACGCTCATCCGCCACCACGAGCGGCCGCGCAGGTTGGTGTCGAGCCACGCCGCGACGACCGTCGCGACCACGATCTGCGGGCCCGAGGAGAGCAGGAAGATCCCGATCGTGTTCCAGAGAGCCTTGCGGAAGACGGGGTCCCGCAGCACGTGCGCGTAGTTGGCCCAGCCCACCGCGTCGCCGTGAGTGGCGCCGAAGCGCGGCCACGAGAAGAAGGACAGGTAGCCGGTGTAGATCATCGGGTAGAGCCCGATGACGGCGAAGACGAGGAAGAACGGCAGGACGTAGAGGTACGGCGACACCTTCACGTCCCAGCGCGAGAGTCGCTGGCGGAAGGTCGGGCGCGCCGGCGTACTCGGCCCTCTGCCTTGCGCCGTCCGGCGGCCGCCGCGCTCCTTCGGGGACGCCGGCTGGGCGGCGTCCCCGACGGAGGCGGGCGCGTTGCTGGTCATGGACTCGGGCGGTCCGTGGTCCGGTCTCAGGAGAGCTGGCCGGCGGCCTGGACGAAGGTATTCCAGGATGCCTCAGGCGAGGTGCCCTCGTCGACGCGCTGGATCGCGGTCTGGAAGAGGCCGAGGAGGTCGGAGTACTTGTCGCCCTTGTAAGGCAGGTCGGGCTGCACCGCCGCCGCCCGGTTCGCGAGGATCTCCGCGGTCGGGGCGTTGTTGAAGTAGGCGTCGTCGCCTCCCGTCTGCGACAGCTGCTGCTCGGCGGCGAGGTTGGACGGGTAGGCGCCCGCGGCCTGGAAGGCGCCGACCTGCTGGGCCGTGTCGGTCAGCCAGCTCGCGAACTGCTTGGCCTCCTCCTGATGCTTCGACTGCGTGGGTACGGCGAGGAAGGAGCCGCCCCAGTTGCCGCCGCCGCCCGGGAAGGCGTCGGCGATGTCCCAGCCCTTGACCTTCGGCGCCGCGGACTTGATGTAGGCGAACATCCAGCCCGGGCACGGGATCGTCGCGAAGCCGTCGTTGGTGAAGTTGGCCTGCCAGTCGTCGCTCCACTGGACGACCTTGGTGGACAGGTCGAGGTGGCGGTTCACCGCCTCGTAGACGGCCTTGAGCTCGGCGTTGTCGACGTCGACCTCGTTGTCGGCGGTCTGGAAGGGGTACGTCGCCTGGTTCAGCATCGCCTGGGCGATCGAGCCGCTGGCGTCGTACCACTTCGAGCCCGGGACCTTGTCGACGTACTCCTTGCCGTAGGCGAAGTAGTGGTCCCAGGTGTCGAACATCTTCGCCACCTGCGCGCGATCGGTGGGGAAGCCGGCCTTCTCGAAGAGGTCGGCGCGGTAGCAGATCGCCTCCGGGCCGGCGTCGGTCGGATAGCCGATCTGCTTGCCGTCGGCCGTCTGACCGGCCTGGTACTTGTAGGCGATCCAGCGGTCGTCGAGCGAGGCGTCCTTCAGGTCGACGAACTGGTCGGAGGCGCCGGGCGCGAGGAACTGCGGCATCGAGTCGCCCTCGATCGCGACGATGTCGGTGAGCCCGGTGCCGGCCTGCACGTCCGCGGTGAGGGTCTGCTTCCAGGTGTCCCACTGGGCGATCTTGGTCTGCTTGACCTGGAACGGGCTGTCCGGGTCGGCGTTCCACTGCGCGATCAGGTCGTCGTAGCCGAACTCGCCGAACGTGGTGATCGTGAGGGTGTCCGTCTTGCCGAGCGACTCCTGCGACGACTTGGGGTCACTGCCGCCGCAGGCTGCCGTCAGCCCGGTGACGAGGGTGACGACAGCGCCAAGGGCGAGCCCCCGGCGCCAGGAGGATCGGTTGGAGGACCGGGGAGATAGATTGCGCACCTTTGACACTCCTGCCATGTAGTTCGTCGATGTGGTGTGGTGGTGAGAGCGCTCCCACTTTCACGACGGATCTCAGCATGACGTACGTCACATATGGTGTCAATGGTATGCGGCAGTGGGTGTGTAACGGCGGTGGGAGCGCTTCCACGTTTGACGGTTGGGCGGCTCCGGGCGCCGGTGACAAGGTTGGGGACCCGGAGCATCATGGAAGCGTGCCGCCGGCTGCACCGCTCCAGCGCACCGGGGAGGTTTTCCTCGACGCCCGGTCTGGCAGTCGTGCGCTTCGAGTCACCTGGCACCACGAGTCCGAGGTCGTCGTACTCTCCCTGTGGCGTGACAACCTGTGCACCGCGACCTTCCGGCTGGCCGTGGACGAGGTACCCGCCCTGATCGAGGTGCTTCGCTCCGGCCTCGACGCGGCGTACGACGCGCACCGGCCCGCCCCGCGCGCGGCCGGCTGAGGGCTAACTTCGCCACCTCGCGGGGCCAAACTCGCCACCTCGCGGGGCCAAACTCGCCACTTCGCGGGGCCAAACTCGCCACTTCGTGGGTCGTTAGACTGCGGGCGTGCCCGAACTGCCCGAGGTGGAGGCCCTCGCACATGACCTGCGCGCGAGGTTGGCCGAGCGCGCGATCGTGCGGGTCGACATTGCGGCGTTCAGCGCGCTGAAGACCTTCGACCCGCCGCTGTCGGCGGTGGAGGGCACCTTCGTGGAGGACGTGACCAGGCACGGCAAGTTCCTCGACATCTCGACCGGCGGCCTGCACCTGATCCTGCATCTGGCCCGCGCGGGCTGGGTGCGCTGGCGCGACGAGGTGCCGAAGCTCCCGCCCAAGCCGAGCACCAAGTCACCGCTGGCGGCCCGCGTCGTACTCGACAACGACAGCGGGCTCGACATCACCGAGGCCGGCACCAAGAAGTCGCTCGCGCTGTACGTCGTCCGCCGGCCCAGCGACGTCGAGGGCATCGCCCGGCTCGGGCCGGACCCGCTGTCCGACGACTTCACGCCCGAGGCGCTCGGCAAGATCCTGGACGACGCCGGCCGGGCGCAGATCAAGGGCGTGCTCCGTCACCAGGGCACGATCGCGGGCATCGGCAACGCCTACAGCGACGAGATCCTGCACGCGGCGAAGATGAGCCCGTTCAAGCCGGCGTCGTCGATGACCGTCGAGGAGCGGCAGTTCCTCTACGACAAGATCCGCGAGACGCTCGGCGACGCCGTACGACGGAGCGAGGGGCTGGCGGCCAGCGAGCTGAAGGGCGAGAAGAAGTCGAACCTCGCCGTACACGGGCGAACGGGGCAGAAGTGTCCGGTCTGTGGCGATACGGTCCGCGAGGTGTCGTTCGCCGACTCGAGCCTGCAGTACTGCCCCACCTGCCAGACCGGCGGCAAGCCGCTCGCCGATCGCAGGATGAGCAAGCTGCTCAAGTAACCTCTGGCGCATGCAGATCCCCACCGTCACCATCGAAGGCGTCCCGGACCCGCTGCCCGACGGCCTGCACATCCTCGACGTCCGCGAGCCCGTCGAGTGGACCTATGGCCACATCGAGGGCGCGCAGCATATCCCGCTCGGCGAGCTCGCCCAGCGCCTCGACGAGGTGCCGGCAAGCCAGACGCTGGTGGTGTGCAAGGTGGGCGGTCGCTCGGCCCGCGCCGTCGCGTGGCTCGGTCAGCAGGGTCGCGAGGCGGTCAACCTCGACGGCGGGATGCTCGACTGGGCGTCCGCCGGCCGGCCGATGGTGAGCGAGACCGGCGCGCCGCCCCAGGTCGTCTGAGTCCAGACCGACAGGGGCGGCGTCGTACGTCGTCCGGTCAGCTGGGGTCCGGGAGGCTCGGCATCGACATGTCCGGCATCTCGGGCATCTGCTCCTCCATCTGCTCCTTCAGCTGGTCGGCGCACTTCTCCGATGCGTAGCTGAGGAACGCGTCGACGTCGTCCTTGTCGTCGTCGCTGAGGTCGTCGTACTCCTTCTGCTTGTCCTCGTCGGACATGTCGCCGTCGTCCTTCTTGGCGAGCTTGATGATCACCTCGAAGCCGTGCCGGGCGTCGTCGGGCATGTCCTTGGGGGTGCCGACGTCCTCGAGCCGCTTGGCCGCGTCCTCGCCCGACTCGTTGTCCTCGCTGTGGGTGTACTCCTGGCAGAAGTCGTCGACCGAGGCGTCCTTGGGGGCGCTGCCGCCGCAGGCGGCGGTGGTGCCCGCGACCAGCATCATGGTCGCGGTCAGGATGGTCTTCTTCACGTTGCTTTTCCTCCGTTGGGTGTGAAATCTCGGGGCCGATCAGCCCGCGGGCGTGGACTCGCCGGGCACGCAGGTCGTGGTGACGTACGTGTTGAACGCGTTGATCCGGCGCTTCTCCTTGGCGGAGAAGTCCTGGTCGGCGTCGTCGATGTCTTCTCGGGTGGCGTCGTCGTCGATGTCCTTGGCCGTCTCGACGAAAAGCTCGAAGCCGGCGCGGGCGTCCTTGGGCATGTCCTCAGGGGTGCCGGTGTGGTCCATCCGGTCGGCCAGCCTGTGCAAGTCTTCCGCGTCCTGGACGCGGGTCACCCCGTTGACGGTCTTGCAGAAGTCCTCCGTCGACGCGTCGGTCGGCGCGCCACCGCAGGCGGTCAGGCCGCCAGCGGTGAGTACGACGGTCGCGGCCAGCATCGCAAGTCTGGTGATGCGCAGTCTCGTCATCGGACGTCCTCTCAAGTAGTAGCCGCCCGATTCTCCCTGCTGCCCGGACAAGCGAACGGGGCGGGCGGCCCTGGTGGCCACCCGCCCCGGGCGAGGAAGGTCAGTTGCCTTCCATCTGCTCCTTGATCTGGTCCGCACAAGTCTCGGTGACGTACTTGTTGTACGCCTCGATGTTGTCGTTGTCCTTGTCCGAGAAGTCCTTGTCGGCGTCGTTGAGCTCCTCGTCGGAAGCGTCGTCGTCCAACTTCTTCGCGGTCTTGATGTACAGCTCGAAGCCGTCGCGGGCGTCGTCGGGAATGTCAGACGGCGTACCCGTCTCGTCCATCTTCTCCGCCCAGTCCTTGATGCCCTTGGCGTCGTCGACGCCCTGGGCGTCGGTTGCCGCCGTACAGAAGTCCTCGACGGATGCGTCCTTAGGGGATCCCCCGCAGGCGGCCGCGCCCCCCGCAACGAGCACGAGGCTCACGGCCGTCAGAATTGCCCTCTTCATCTGTCACTTCCCTGTTCGTTGATATGGAGTGCCGGTCAGACTCTGCCGCATCATGCCCAGATTCTCGACTCTCACACTCCGTCGTCGAAGATCGTCGGAAGCGGCAGTTCCAGGGCGGGCTCCAGGGCACCGAGATACGCCGCCCGCGGCATCTCCACCACGCCAAGGGACCCGAGATGGTCGGTGCGCCACTGGACGTCGAGCAACCGTGGCCGGCCGTCGCGCAGCAGATTGACCAGACCGACCAGCGCCACCTTCGACGCGTCCCGCGCCCGGTGGAACATCGACTCGCCCGCGAAGAGGCCACCTATCGCGACGCCGTACAGGCCACCCGCGAGTACGCCGTCGCGCCACGTCTCGACCGAGTGCGCCCAGCCGAGCCGGTGGAGCTCGGCGTACGCCGCCGCGACGTCGTCGTCGATCCAGCCCTGCGGCCGGGCGGGGTCGGCGCACGCGTCGACCACCTCGCAGAACGCGGTGTCGACCCGGATCTCGAAGTCGCGGCACGACCGCCGCAGCGAGCGGGAGACCACCAGCCCGTCCAGCGGGAGTACGCCGCGCGGGTCCGGCGACCACCACAGCAGCTCCCCGTCGCCGCCGGGCATCGGGAACATCCCGCGCCGGTACGCCGCGAGCAGCGTGCCTGGCGCCAGGTCCGCCCCGAGCGCGACCAGATCCTCCTCACCGCTCCGCGCCAGGTCACCGACCGACGGGAGGTGCCAGGGGGTGGGAGGCGGCTCGACGGGCACGGTTCCACGATAGGAGATGCGTAGGATCGCTGCATGA
Organism: Nocardioides sp.; assembly: GCA_036506675.1. Taxonomy (GTDB): domain Bacteria; phylum Actinomycetota; class Actinomycetes; order Propionibacteriales; family Nocardioidaceae; genus Nocardioides. The sequence continues at coordinate 15,788 of DASXRJ010000059.1, forward strand.
GCCTGAAGAGCACCGTCGCGCAGAAGCTCACGCCCCACGTGACCGACCTGGCGCCGGGGCTGACCGACAGCTTCGTGCGCGAGGCCCTGCACCGCGCCATCGTCGGGGTCGGGCCGCTCCCGGGCGCCGCGCAGGCCGCCGACAAGCAGCTCACCGAGCAGCGCGGCGACGTCAACGCCGCCATCCACGAGATCATCGAGAACCACGTCCGCTACGCCGGCGCCCAGGGCTTCGCGACCAACCTCGGCGGGCTGATGACGGCCGCCCTGACCATCCCGGCCAACCTCACCGGCCTGGCGCTCATCGAGTGCCGGATGATCGCCGGGATCGCCCACCTGCGCGGTCACGACCTGGCCGACCCGCGGGTGCGCAACGCCGTACTCGTCACCATGCTCGGCGAGGACTCCGTGTCCAAGCTGGTCAAGAAGAAGAAGCTCCCCGCTCCGCCGATGGCGCTCGCCACGGCGCCGGCGTACGACGAGCACCTCGACCGGATCATCTCCGCGGAGGTCGCGTCCGAGCTGGTCGCCCGGGTCGCCGGCAAGAAGCTGGCGACCATCGTCGGCCGCCGGGTGCCGCTGGTCGGCGGGCTGGTCGGCATGGGCGCCGACGGCTACGCGACCTGGAAGGTCGGCCGCTACGCCGACCGCGAGCTCCTGCCCCGCGCCCGGCGGTAGGCGCCCAGCACGCCCTGCCCGAGCCGGCCGTGCTCCAGCTTGGAGACGGCCTTCTCGCGCAGCTTGTACGACGGTCGCAGGTAGGCCCGGCCGAGCGCTCGGTCGGCCTCCTCGAGCCGGCCGGCCAGGTCGGCCTCCGCGTCACGCAGCCGGACGTTCTCCAGCAGCAGCGCCCGGATCACGTCGAGGGCGGCGTTGTTGACCAGCCGCTCCCGCGGGTGGTCGGGGTCGAAGAAGGGCGCACCGGACTCGTCCGGGAGCAGGTCCTCCAGGTCGCCGGCGACGTCGTACCCGCGGGCGCCGAGCTCCTCCACCCAGCCGATCGCGACCGCGGTAGCCCACGTCCGCACGTCCGGGGGTACGCCGAGTCGCGGCGAGTTGGTCCGCTTGGACAGGGTCTGGTGGGCCAGCAGCTCGCGCACCAGCGGCCGGTAGTCGGCGGGCTTCACGAAGCCGTTGACCGCCCGGTTGATCCGCCGCAGCAGCGTGGTCTCGGGCGCGCCGAGAGACGGGTTGGCGCGCTCGACCTCGAGGTCGAGCGGGATGCCCTCCAGCCCGAAGGTGCGCGCGAACCGCTCCCACAGCAGGGTCGGCGCCGAGCCCGGCTTCGGCACCGTGACCACGTGGATCCGCTCGGGCGGGATGGTGGCGCCCCACCGGTCGAGGATGTCCGGCAGCTCCTGGACCGCCCAGAACCACGACGCCGTACGCGATCTGCGCTGCGGGTCGCGGATCGCGGTCAGGAACCGGGCGTAGCCGATCGTGCGCCGGTGTTTGACGTTCTCCTGCCACTCGGCCGGGATCTGCCGCACCAGGTCGCGCGCGCTGACGATGAGGTGGACCTCGGCATCGCCCAGCGAGGCCAGCGCCCGCTCGATCTCCGTGCGCGAGGCGTGGGCCAGGATCTCGTGACTGACGATGGCGGTACCGGGCCAGCGGCGTACCTCCTCGGCGAGCCGGTCCCAGGCGCCGACCGCCTCGTCCTCGAGCCCGCCCCACGGCAGCCGCATCAGGTCGAGCGCGGCCAGGAAGTGCGCGTCGAACCGGTCGGCCGGGTAGAGGATGCCGCGGTCGGCGAGCAGCCGACGGTTGCGGAACAGCACGTCCTGGAGGTACGACGTCCCCGTCTTGGGGGTGCCCACATGCAGCAGCACCCGCTTCGCCTTCACGCCTGGCCCTCCATCGTCGCAACCCGCAGCGTCCGCAACATCACCGTCAGGACCTCGCGGTCGGTCGGACCGGCGGTCCGGACTGGCTCGGCCGGCAACAGCTGGTCGAGTTCGCCCCCGTGCACAGAGTAGCCAGCGTCCGCCAGACCCGCGCGGATACGTCGGGCTTCGTGCTCCAGCCACCCCCGATGCCGCCTGGGTACGACGGGCGCCGGCAGCGTCGGGGTGTCCCCGGCCTCCAGCCACGGCAGGAGTACGCCGCGCAGCCGCTGCTCGCGTTCGACGTCGTTCACGAGCACCCGGAGCACACCCTTGGTGTGGCCGGCCGCGTCGAGCGCGGCGTGGGAGAGCCGGGTCGGGCCGGTCAGCCCGCGCACGCCGAGCGCCTCGCCGGCGGCCGCGGGAGCCAGCGCCAGGTGAACTCGCGACGCACTCACCCGGTCGGCCCAGGCGCGGGCCCGGGCGACCGGGTCGAGCCGCGGCGGCAGCTGGGGGCGCTCGGCGAGCTCGTGGATCCAGTCGTCCCAGGGCGGTGCGAAGGCGCGTCGTACTCGGGCGGCCCAGGTGTCGGCCAGGTGAGCGCCGAGGTCGCCGAGCAGCATCACGACGGTCGGCCGGGTCCCGCCGGGCGGCCGGCCGTCGCGGATCAGCTGGGCGCGCAGCGCGTCGGCGGTGAGGCGGTTGCCGGCCAGCCGGTACTCGTGGCGGAACAGCCGCGGCCGGCGGTTGCGCGGCGGCGCCGGCTCGGGAGCGGACACGACCAGATCGGCGAGTACGCCGGACGCCAGCCGCACCAGCTCGTCGTCGGGCAGGTCGGCCGGGTCGACCGGCGGGGCGCCGTACCGGCTGGTCTCGGCGACGCCGACCAGCCCGAGCTCCTGCTGGCCGCGACCGGGGGCGCCGGAGGCGAGCACCCGGCGTACCAACGGAGTCGGTGTGGGGCCGGCCAGGTTGAGGCGGCGGAGCAGCTCGAGGTGCTGTGCCCCCGGGAGTACGCCGGCCTGTGCGGCCGGCCCGGCTTCGGTCCAGTCGGCCCAGGGCGTCGTGCCTCCGGAGGTCAGGTGTGCCACCCAACCCCAGGCCCGCGCGTGAGCGGTCATCGCCCGCCCAGCCGGCGGCCGAGGCGGCGGCTCACCCGGTGAGTCAGCGGGTCGGGACGGCTGGCCGCCTCCTTGGTCATCACCTCGAGCGCGTCGAGCGAGGCGCGCAGCAGCGGCCGCGCGGGCACCTTGTCGGGGTCGACCCATCTCGCGTCGGCGGGCGGCCGGACCGGGATCAGCTCGTCGAGGTCACCGACCACGTCGACGCCGTGTTCCTTGATCCACTCGATCCAGAGCCGGCCCTGCTCCTCGGCCCAGTCGAAGCGGTTGGGCGGCAGCGTCACCCGGGGCGACTTGCGGCCCGAGAGGCGCTCGCGCGCGAGCAGGCGGAGCACCATGTCGTCGTACTGGCTGTCGCGGCGCATCGTGCGGCCCATCCGCCGGTTGAGCTTGCGGATCAGCTGGGTCTCGGGGGTGCCGAGGGAGGTGTTGGTGTTCTCGCTGTCGACCGGCGCCCAGGCTGGGTCGATGCCGAGCGCCTGGCAGACGCGGCGCCAGAGCAGGTCCGGGTCGTCGGCGGTGCGGTGCGGCACGGTCACCACGTGGATCCGCTCCGGCGGCACGTCGCGACCCCAGGTGTTGAGCACGCTCGGGAGGTCGAAGGCCTTCGCGAACCATGCGTTGCCGCCCTCGGCCGCGTCGAGGAAGTTGCGGAACGGCCACTTCCGGCCCTGCTTGATGCTCTCCTGCCACGCCGCCGGCAGCTGCCGGCCGAGGTCGCGCACCGAGTAGACCAGGTGTACGTCGACCCCGCGCAGGTCGCTCATCACCTTGGCCACCTTGTCGGGGGGTGCCGGCGCCAGGATCTCGTGGCTGATGATCGAGTTGCCGCGATGCCGTCGTACCTTCTTGACCATCGCGTCCCAGGCACCGTCGGAGTGCCCGGCCGGGCCGCCCCACTTCTGCTCGAGGAGGTCGAGCGCGGCCTGGAAGTGGAAGCGCGACGGGTCGCCGACCCGCCGGCCCGGGTAGCGCACGCCGTGCTTGGCGAGGGACGAGACGTTCAGCGCCAGGCGGTCCTGGACGTACGTCGTGCCCGTCTTCGGTGCCCCGATGTGCAGGTGGACGACGCGAGTCATGCCCCGGATTCTGCCGCAAGTGCGGTCACGACTCGCGAGGGACTCGGCCGGCCGAGCTGCTGGGCCATCCAGACACTGGTGCCGACCAGTGCCTCGAGGTCGACGCCGGTGTCGATGCCGAGGCCGTCGAGCATCCACACCAGGTCCTCGGTGGCGAGGTTGCCGGTGGCGGACTCGGCGTACGGACAGCCGCCCAGCCCGCCCGCGCTGGCGTCGAAGGTCGTGATGCCGGCCCGCAGCGCGGCGTGCGCGTTGGCGAGCGCCTGGCCGTAGGTGTCATGGAAATGTACGGCGAGCTGCTCCGGCGCCATGCCCGCGCCGGTGAACCCGCGGATCAGCTCGGTCACGTGGCCCGCCGTACCCACGCCGATCGTGTCGCCGAGGCTGAGCTGGCTGGCGCCCAGGTCGAACAGCCGCCGGCCCACGCCGACCACCTGCTCGACCGGTACGTCGCCCTCCCACGGGTCGCCGAAGCACATGCTGACGTAGGCCCGGACGTCGAGGCCGGCCTCGCGCGCGCGGCGTACCGTCGGCTCGAACATCGCGAACTGCTCGTCGAGCCCGCGGTTGAGGTTCTTGCGGGCGAAGGTCTCGGTGGCGCTGCCGAAGATCGCGATGTGCTGGAGGCCGAGCTCGAGCGCGCGGTCGAGGCCGCGCTCGTTGGGCACCAGCACCGGCAGGTCGCGGCTCCCCTCGCCGAGGGTGCTGCCGAGCAGCTCCATCAGGTCGGCCGCATCGGCCAGCTGCGGGACCCACTTCGGGTGCACGAAGCTGGTCGCCTCGACGATCGGCAGCCCGGCGGCGACGAGCCGGCGGATGAACTCCGCCTTCACGTCGGTCGGCACCAGCGTCTTCTCGTTCTGCAGGCCGTCGCGGGGGCCGACCTCCCAGATCGTCACCCGCTCCGGCAGGCCCGGCTCGCGGACCAGCTGCGGCCGCCTCATCCCGCGTCCCCCTCGGACGTCATGCGGACGGTGTCATCTATGGCTCGGTCCGTATGACGTCCCGGCTCGACGACGCCCGGCTCCACCACGAACAGCGTCGCCCCGAGCGGGACCTGGTCACCCACGGCGGCACCGACCTCGGCGACGGTACCGGCGAAGTGCGCCTTGAGCGCGAGCTCCATCTTCATCGCCTCCATCACTCCGAGCGTCTCACCCTCGGCCACCCGCTGGCCGACCTTGACGTCGACCTTCAGCACCGTGCCGGGCATCGGGGCGAGGAGCGTGCCGTCGCCGACCGCCGGGCCGTGGTCGCCGAAGACATCGGGCCGTTCGAAGACGAACCGCTGTCCGCGATGCATGACCTCGATCGCGTGCGGCAGCACGTTGACCAGGGCCTGGTGCCGCTCGCCGTCGACGTCGAGGCGGATGACGTGCCGCTCCGCGGACAGCTCGCGCACCGGGGTGCCGTCGACGAGGCCGCGGCGGCGGTCCACGGTCACCGGACGGTCGAGCTCGACGACCAGTGGCGCCGGGTCGGCGCCGAGTCGCCAGCCGTCCGGCGCGAACGGGCCCGGCGTACTCGCCTGCTCGAGGACGGTGCCCTCGGTCCAGGCCGCGATCAGCCGGGGCAGGTCGTCGCCGGGCGCCTCGATCGTCGCCGTGTCGAGCCAGGCCGTGTCGATGGTCGCGTCGCGGAACTCGTCCGAGCTGGCCAAGGCCCGCAGGAACCCGGTGTTGGTGGTCAACCCGAGGATGCCGGTCTCGTCGAGCGCCGCGATCAGCGCTCGCCGGGCCGACTCGCGGTCGGGGCCGCGGGCGATCACCTTGCCGAGCATCGGGTCGTACGACGTGCTGACCACCTGGCCGGATTCGAGCGAGTGATCCACTCTGACGGACTGCTCGGCTCGGCGCCCGACAGGCTCGCTGCCGCTCTCTTGTCGGTCCCCGCCCTCAGGCCATCTCACGATCGTGGCGACACCGGCCTGCGGCAGGAAGCCGTTGAAGGAGTCCTCGGCATAGACCCGGGCCTCGATCGCGTGTCCGTGCAGGGAGACCTCGTCCTGGGCGAACGGCAGCTTCTCGCCCGCGGCGATGCGCAGCTGCAGCTCGACCAGGTCCAGCCCCTGCTCCGAAATGCGCACGGCCAGCTCGGTGACCGGGTGCTCGACCTGGAGCCGGGTGTTCATCTCCAGGAAGTAGGCCTCGCCGGTCGCGGTGTCGAGCAGGAACTCGACTGTGCCGGCGTTCTCGTAGCCGACCTGCTTCGCCAGCGCCACGGCCGAGCTCGTGACCTGCTCGCGCTGGGCGGGCGTGATGGTCGGCGCCGGCGCCTCCTCCAGGACCTTCTGGTGCCGGCGCTGGGTGGAGCAGTCGCGCTCGAAGAGGTGCACCACGTTGCCGTGGCCGTCGGCGAGCACCTGCACCTCGATGTGGCGGCCCGACTCGACGTACTTCTCGATCAGCATGGTGTCGTCGCCGAACGCCTTCGCCGCCTCGCGGCCCGCGGCGGCCACCGCGTCGGCGTACTCCTCGGGGCCGCGGACCACCCGCATGCCCTTGCCGCCGCCGCCCGCCGCCGCCTTGACGAGCACCGGGAAGGCGAGGTCGGCGGCCGGCGTGTCGAGCGAGTACGACGGCACCACCGGTACGCCGGCCGCCACCGCGATCTCGCGGGCGCGGTCCTTGCGACCCATCTGCTCCATCACCTCGGCACTCGGGCCGACCAGCTTGATGCCGGCGTCCTGACACGCCTGGGCGAAGGCCGCCCGCTCGGAGAGGAAGCCGTAGCCGGGGTGGATGAAGCCGGCACCGGAGGAGACCGCGGCCGCGACCACCGCGTCGATGTCGAGGTAGCTCTCCACCCGCACCGCGGCATCGGCCGCCCGCACGTGCAGCGCGGACCGGTCGAGGTCGGTGTGGATCGCGACGGTGCGCCAGCCGAGGGCGGACGCGGAGCGCAGCACCCGCAGCGCGATCTCGCCGCGGTTGGCGATCAGGACGGTATTCATGTTCACCGTGCTCACATCCGGAAGATGCCGTAGTTGGGAGCGGGGGTCGGTACGCCGGCCGCGACCGCCAGGCCCATTCCGAGCACCCGGCGGGTGTCGGCGGGGTCGATCACGCCGTCGTCCCAGAGCCGCGCGGTCGAGTAGTACGGCGACCCCTGGTGCTCGTACTGGTCGCGGATCGGCGCCTTGAACGACTCCTCGTCCTCCGCGCTCCACTCGCCGCCCTTGGCTGAGCCCCCCTTGGCCAGCAGAGCGTCTCGGCGCACCGTCGCAAGCACCGACGCCGCCTGCTCGCCGCCCATCACCGAGATCCGCGCATTGGGCCACATCCACAGGAACCGCGGGTCGTAGGCGCGGCCGCACATGCCGTAGTTGCCGGCGCCGAAGGAGCCGCCGATGACGACGGTGAACTTCGGGACGACCGAGCACGCGACCGCCGTGACCAGCTTGGCGCCGTCGCGGGCGATGCCGCGGTTCTCGTACTCGCGGCCGACCATGAAGCCGGTGATGTTCTGCAGGAACACCAGCGGGATCTTGCGCTGGTTGCAGAGCTCGATGAAGTGCGCGCCCTTGAGCGCCGACTCGCTGAACAGGATGCCGTTGTTGGCCACGATCCCGACTCGGTGGCCCCAGATGCTGGCGAACCCGGTCACCAGCGTCTCGCCGTACAGGTGCTTGAACTCGTGGAAGCGGCTGCCGTCGACGATCCGCCGGATCACCTCGCGCACGTCGTACGGCGTCCGGGTGTCCGACGGTATGACGTCGTACAGGCTCTCGGGGGCCTCGTGCGGCTCCTCGACGTCGCCGTCCGCCAAGCCCTGGATGGTCGGGGTCGGCAGCGTGTCGACGATGCTGCGGATGATCGCGAGCGCGTGCGCGTCGTCCTCGGCCAGGTGGTCGACGACGCCGGACCTGCGAGCGTGTACGTCGCCGCCGCCGAGGTCCTCCGCGGTCACCACCTCGCCGGTCGCGGCCTTCACCAGCGGCGGGCCACCGAGGAAGATCGTGCCCTGCTCCTTGACGATCACGGTCTCGTCGGACATCGCCGGCACGTAGGCGCCGCCGGCCGTGCACGAGCCCATCACCGCGGCGATCTGCGGGATGCCGGCCGCGGACAGGTTCGCCTGGTTGAAGAAGATCCGGCCGAAGTGCTCCTTGTCGGGGAACACTTCGTCCTGCATCGGCAGGAAGGCGCCACCGGAGTCGACCAGGTAGATGCAGGGAAGATGGTTCTGCCGGGCGACCTCCTGCGCGCGCAGGTGCTTCTTGACCGTGATCGGGTAGTAGGTGCCGCCCTTGACCGTCGCGTCGTTGGCCACGATCACGCACGGCCGGCCGTGCACCAGGCCGATGCCGGTGACCACGCCGGCGCTCGGGACGGTGTCGGGCGCGCCCTGCTGGCCGTTGGGTTGGGGGCCGTACATCCCGGTCGCGGCGAGCGCGCTCAGCTCCAGGAACGGGCTGCCCGGGTCGAGCAGCCGGTCGATCCGGTCGCGCGCGAGCAGCTTGCCGCGATCGGTGTGCTTGCGGCGAGCCGCCTCGCTGCCGCCCTGCCGTACGACGGCCAGCCGCTCGCGCAGCTCGTCGACCAACGGCTTGAGACCGGTGTCCACTTCGCCTCCCGGTGGGAACGTCTGGGTGCGCCCGACGGCGCGCTCCCGAGGTTACTCAGGTTAACGTTCGCTAACCACTCATAGGTTAACGCTCACTAACCAGCCGCGTCCAGTCCGAGGGCCCGAGAAGAGCGCCGGCTGCGGTGGGCGTCCCGAAACACCCACCCCAGCCGGTGCGGTTCGACCGAGCGACAGCCGAGATCAGTCGCTCCAGATGACCTCCCAGGTCACGTTGTCGCCGTGCTGCTGGGTCCAGAACGTCCGCCACTCCGGCGCGTAGACGTTCGGGACCTCGGCGCCGAGCAGGCCGGCCTCGGTCGGGTCACCGTCGGACACGTGGATGCCGGTGATCTCGTTGTCGCCGTCGTTGTACGACGGTCCCCCGGCCGCGTCGAAGGTGGCCGACGCGTCGCGACCCTCGGCCAGCCAGCGCACCCCCTCCGGCGCCTTGCTGTGCCGCGAGACGTCGTACACCCAGCCGGAGTCGAGCTCGTTGCGCTGGGTGTGCATGCCGTCGCCGCCGTCCTCGACCACGAGCACGTCGTCCTTGCTCGCGAACGAGAGGTTGTCGAAGCCCGCGTGGTGGGCGTCGCCGACGGCGGCAATGCTGATCTTGCCGGTGCTGGCGCCCGGCGACGACTGGCTGATCCGGAAGACGCCGCCGAAGGCGCCCGGCAGGGTGCTGTTGAGCGAGGTGTCGCCGGTCTCGGTGAAGTAGAACTCCTTGAAGCCGGTGCCCGGGCGGAAGACGCCGTTCTCGGGGCGCTTCAGGGGCGTGGCCTGGGCGACCTTCGCGGCGGCGGTCGCGTCGAACGCCTCCGTGGTGCCGGTGTGCACGGCGACCCACTTCGTCGAGAACGACGTGCCGAAGGTGTGAAGCTCGGAGATGAACGGGTCCGACGGGTTCGACTGCAGCTGGTCTGCCGTGGCCGGCGTACCGTCCGTGCGGAGGATCTGCAGCGCCTCGAGGGTGCCGCCCTTGGTCAGGTCGGTCTTGTCGGCCGGGACGAACCGGTAGACGTAGCTGTTGGGCACCTTGCCGCCCGAGACTCCCGTGCCGCCGATGTCCTCGACGAGCCAGACGTTGCCGTCCTTGTCGTTCTGCACGCCCTCGTAGCCGCCCGAGCCCAGCGCCGGCAACCGGTTGGCGGTCCCGTCGACCGGGTCACCGTTGGCGTCCAGGCTCACCGCGAGTACGCCGCCGGTCGGCGCCTTGGCCTCGGCGGTCAGCAGCAGCTGGTGGCTGAACGGGTCCCAGGTGATGCCGTCGATGGTCGGGAACGGGTTGCCCGCGGAGTCGGCCTCGGCGATCAGGGTGACCCGCTTGGCGGGGTCGGTCTCGTCGAGGTTGATCCGGGTGACGATGCCCCGGGGGCCGTTCTCGTGGCCCTGGTAGAGGTAGTGCTTGCCGTTGAAGACGAGGTAGACGTTCTTGTCGGGCTCGGTCTTGTAGGCCTCGTTCGAAGCCTGCGTCAGCGGGCCGCCGTTCGCGGTGTTGTAGCCGTAGTGGGTCACACCGGTCGCGGCGTCGGGGTTGGTGAGCGCGAGACCGCCCCACGCGACGGCTGCCTGGTGCGCGCTCGGCGTCAGCACGTTGCCCTCGACGCCGAACCGCGGGTTGGCGCTGGGTACGCCGACGACGCTGAGGCCGGAGTTCGCCTCGGCCGAGCCGATCGCCAGGACGAAGGCCGCCCCCGCGGCCGCAGCGCCGATGGCGCCGATCCTGGTCAGAGTGACGTTGTTCATCATGAACCTTTCGGGAGTGGTGCGGGTGGCCGGCGGCGACCGGCCACCGGCCACCCTCCGCCCCGTGGGCGACGACGCGGCTCCCGAACGACGAACCCCCGGTGAATTCGTAAGGCTCCGGTTCGCCGTTAACGACCGCTAACCTAGGTACATGACCGACCAGCCTGCCAACCGCCGCGAGCAGATCCTCGGGCGCGCCGCGGAGCTGTTCGCCGAGCGCGGGTTCCACGGCGTCTCGGTCGCCGACCTGGGCGCCGCGTGCGGGATCAGCGGTCCGGCGCTCTACAAGCACTTCGAGTCCAAGGACGCGATGCTCGCCGAGATGCTGGTCTCGATCTCCGAGGAGCTGCTCGCGGTCGGCAAGGAACGGATAGCCGACGGCGAGGGGCTGGTCGGGCTGGTCGACTGGCACGTCACCTTCGCGCTCGCCAACAAGCCGCTGATCGTCGTCCAGGACCGCGACTGGTCGTCGCTGCCGGACGACGCGCGCGAGCGGGTCCGCACCCTCCAGCGCAAGTACGTCGACCTGTGGGTCCGCCAGCTCCGGGACCGGCACACCGGCCTGTCCCGCCCGCAGGCGCTGGCCCGGGTGCACGCCACCTTCGGGCTGCTCAACTCCACTCCGCACAGCGCGTTCATGGCCGACGCCGAGATGCGTACGACGCTCACCGAGATGGCCCTGCGCGCCCTGGACGTCGCCGGAACCGCCGACGGCTGAGTGCGGCTGCTCGGATCGGGCCGCCGGTGCGCGCTCCTCACGCCCCACTGTCGTCGAGCAGCCGCGCCGCCCGCACCGCGGCGTCGTAGGCGACCTCGAGGTCGTCGTCGGGCTCCGCCGGGGCGGCGTCGCTCTGCCGGGCGTGCAGCGCGGACAGCAGGTGCTCGCGGGGCAGCCCGCGCAGATGGGTGAGCAGCAGCGGGTCGTCCTCGACCAGCCAGCAGGTCTGGTAGAGCAGCGCGAGCGCGTGCCGGCAGGGCTGGGTCCAGGCGCCACAGGAGCAGTCGGCCTCGAACTCACCGCCGTACGGCAGCAGCTCGACGCCCGACTCCTCGGCGTCCTCGGCGAGCCGGTGCGGGAGGTCGCCGGCCAGCAGCGCGGCCACCCGGCCGGCCTCGGCCGCCACCAGCTCGACGAACGCGGCGACCTGCTCCGGCGGCAGCGTTGGTACGACGACCCGCGGCGTCCAGGCGTCCTCACCCTCCTCGACGGCCGCATGGAAGCCGCCCGGGCCGATCGTGATCCCACCGAGCCGGCCGCTCCTGGCCAGCGTCCGGGCGGCGCGCAGGTCGGAGTCGTCGTACGCCGACTCCTCGACCGCGCGCACCCACGCCTTGCCCCACCAGGTGACCGCCCGTGCGCTCCGGGCCCGGGGCGGGAAGCGCGGATGGGTGACCTGCATCAGCCCACCCGCCCTCAGTCGGTCCGGCGCAGCGTGACCAGGTCGCGCAGCTCGGAGTCGCTCAGCTCGGTCAGCGCGGTCTCGCCCTTGGTGAGGACCGAGTCGGCCAGCGCCCGCTTGCGGGTCAGCAGCTCGGCGATCTTCTCCTCGATGGTGCCCTGGGTGATCAGCCGGTGCACCTGCACCGGCCTGGTCTGCCCGATCCGGTAGGCCCGGTCGGTGGCCTGCTCCTCCACCGCCGGGTTCCACCAGCGGTCGAAGTGCACGACGTGGTCGGCCGCGGTCAGGTTGAGCCCGGTGCCGCCGGCCTTGAGGGAGAGCAGGAACACCGGCACTCCGCCGTTCTCTGGGCCCTCCTGGAAGCGGGCCACCATCGCCTCCCGCTCCCGCACCGGGGTGCCGCCGTGCAGGAACTGATGCGGTACGCCGCCGCGCGTCAGATGTCCTTCGAGCAGCCGGGCCATGGCGACGTACTGCGTGAAGATCAGCATCGCGCCGTCCTCGGACAGCACCGTGCCGAGCAGCTCGTCGAGCAGGTCGAACTTCTCCGACCGGCCGGCCAGCCGCGGGCTCGGCTGCTTCAAGTAGTGGGCCGGGTGGTTGCAGATCTGCTTGAGCCCGGTCAGCAGCTTGAGCACCAGGCCGCGCCGGGTCTCCGGGTCGGAACGCTCGATCCGGTCCATCGAGTCGCGCACCAGCGCCTCGTAGAGCACCACCTGTTCGCGGGTCATGCCGACGGGATGATCGGTCTCGGTCTTGGCGGGCAGCTCGGGCGCGATGCCGGGGTCGGACTTGCGCCGGCGCAGCAGGAACGGCTCGATCAGGCCCGCGAACCGCTGGGTGATCGCAGGGTCGACCCCCGACTCGATGGGTGCCGCCCACGCCTTGCGGAAGGCGTTGCGGCTGCCGAGCAGCCCCGGCGTGGCCCAGTCGAGGATCGCCCAGAGCTCGGTGAGGTTGTTCTCGACCGGGGTGCCGGTGAGCGCCACCCGCGCGTTCGACGGGATCGCCCGGAGCGCCTTGGCGGTCGAGGACTGGGGGTTCTTGACGTGCTGGGCCTCGTCGGCGACGACCAGGTCCCAGGGCACGCCGGCCAGCGCGCCGCCGTTGCCGTGGTCGCTGCGCATCGTGCCGTACGTCGTCAGCACGAACCCGCCCGCGCGCAGATCGGTCAGGTCGCGCCGGCCGGCGTGGAACCGGCGTACCGGAACCTCGGGCGCGAACCTCCGGATCTCGGCCTCCCAGTTGCCCAGCAGCGAGGTCGGGCAGACCACCAGCGTCGGGCCCTTCTGTCCGGCCTCGGCCCGGTGCAGGTGCAGCGCGATCAGGGTGACGGTCTTGCCGAGGCCCATGTCGTCGGCCAGGCAGGCACCCAGGCCGAGCGAGGTGAGCTGGGCCAGCCAGGTCAGGCCGTGCCGCTGGTAGCCGCGCAGCTCGGCCCGCAGCCCGGCCGGCACCGGGATGGGGTCGCGGGTGGCCGAGTCGAGGAGGTCGCGGCGTACCTTCTCCAGCGTCGCGCCGACGACCACCGGCACGTCCTGGTCCTCGACCTTGACGACTCCGGTGAGGGTCGCGGCCAGCGCCTGGGCGGGCTTGACCTCGCGGACCAGCCGGCGGCGGGCCCGCTTCGCCATCGCCGGGTCGACGATGGTCCAGTTGTCCCGCAGCCGGATCACCGGCGTGGTGGCCGCCGCGAGCCGGTCCATCTCCTCGGGCGTGAGCGGGTCGCCGTGCAGGGCCAGCTGCCAGGTGAAGGAGAACATCGCGTCCGGCCCGAACAGCCCCGTCATCAGCGGGTTGTCGCGCTGCCGCGGCGCGAGCACGGTCCGCGCGGTGAGGTCGCGGCTGAGGCTGCGCGGCCACAGCACGGGTACGCCGCGTGCCTCAAGCGCCGGGACCCCCTCCTCGAGCAGGTTGGCCAGCTCCAGCCCGTCGAGGGTGATCTGGTCGGGCACGCGCAGGTCGAGCAGCCGGTCGAGCACCGGCCAGGCGTCGGCAGCGGCCCGGAGCGCGATGGTGGCGTGGGTGCGGGCCCGGTCACCGAACCCGTGCGTCGCCGCCGCGCCGCTCTCGGTCCAGAGCAGGGCGGCGTCGGCGACGTGGAGCGGGTTGCGCTCGTCGTGGACCTGGAGCACCAGCCGGCACGCGCCCCCGACGAGCTCCTGCTCGTCGGCCTCGACCCGCAGCGAGATGGTGACCAGGTTGGGCCGGTTGTCGGGCTCCGGGCGCGCGTGCTCGTCGATCAGCCTCTTGAGCCGGTCGGCGAACGGCGCCCGGCCGCTGGTCCCGCGGCGGGCGGGTGCGGCGGACCCGAGCGATCCGGCCGACCCGACGACCGAGCCGGCCGCGGGCGGCGTACGCGGCATGGCGTCGACCACCGCGTCGACGACGGCCCGGATGATGCCCTCGGCGGTCGCGGCGTCGACGCCGTCGTACGCCCGGGCGATCGCGAGCTGCTCGATCCGGTCGTCGTCGCCCTCGCCGTACGCCGGTCGCCAGTGGCCCTCAGCAGGCTCCAGCCGCCCGGCCGCGACCATCCGCAGCCCCAGCAGCGCGGCGCCCGACAGGAGCGTGACCGAGGGGTGCGACGCGTCGTCGGCGTGCGCCTTCGTCAGCACCGGTACGGCGCCCCGGATCGGCAGCGACACCACCCGCCGGTCGTCGCGGAACTCGACCGCCCCCTCCCGCGGCGGCTCGCCGTGCCGGAACCTGGCGGCGCCGGTGACCGGGACGAAGCTCACGTCGTACCTCTCGCTGAGACTCTGGCTGGACTCTCGCTGGACCCGGAGACGCTAACGCGCGGCGCCGACAGTTGGTTCCCGGGCGTTCGGCGGCCGTGGCTACGCTGTCGGGCATGGGTCTACTCGATATCCCGATCGGCCGCCTCGACGGCAAGCCCGCCACCCTCGGCGAGATCACCGGCGGCCAGCCGGCGCTGCTCGTCAACGTGGCCTCCAAGTGCGGGCTGACGCCGCAGTACTCCGCGCTGGAGGAGCTCCACGAGAAGTACGCCGGCCGCGGGTTCACCGTGGTCGGACTGCCGTGCAACCAGTTCGGCGGACAGGAGCCCGGCACGTCGGACGAGATCGCGGAGTTCTGCTCGGCGACGTACGGCGTGACCTTCCCGATGACGGAGAAGATCGAGGTCAACGGGGCCGAGCGGCATCCGCTCTACGCGGCCCTGACCGAGACGCCCGACGAGAAGGGCAAGGCCGGCGACATCACCTGGAACTTCGAGAAGTTCCTGGTCGACGGCGAGGGCGATGTGATCGCCCGCTACAGCCCCGGCGTCGTACCCGACGACCAGCAGATCGTGGGAGCGGTCGAGCAGCTGGTCGGCTGAGCCGAAACCCCCAAGCCGCCGGCCCGCAAGCGGGTCGGCGGCTCGGCCGGGGTGGGTCTGTGGGCTGGTGCTTGGTGCCGCGGTTTGGTGCGGCGGTTACTGCGGGTTGAAGCCGCAGATTCCGCCGTTGGCGCTGTAGATCCAGAGCGGGGCGGCCGACATCGGGTCCGGGTCGGCGACCGCGCCCGTGAACGGCGGCTGGCCGCCGGGGCTGCTCAGGCAGCTCGCGGTGTCGTACTCGGCCGGGGCACCGCCGGCCTCGAGGATGTCGCCGTCCCGGGTGACCACCCAGAAACCGCCGGTGCGGTAGTCGGTCACGATGCCGACGACGCGGTCTCCGGAGGCCACCCGGGTGGCGACCGAGCCGAAGTTGGGCGCGTCGCCCACGGGGACGATCTCGCCGAGCGCGGTGACCAGCCACCCGCCGTACTGGTCGGAGGCGGCGAAGGCGACCACGGCCGAATGCACGACCGTGTTGCGGCGCGGGCCGAGGTTGTTGGCGTCGCCGAAGCCGTAGACGCGGCCGGTCTTGGTCACGATCCAGTAGCCGGCCCCGCTGGGGGTCGTCTCGAGGGCCACGACGCCGGTCGTGGGGTAGAGGTCGCCGTAGTGAGGCGCGTAGCCGGTGGTGACGATCCGGCCGGTCGCGGTGACGGCGTACATGCCGTCCATGGTCGAGGCGACGTCGACGAACTGGTCGGCGTCGACGCCGGGGATGCGCTCGTTGCTGCCCTTGCCGTACTCACCGTGGTAGAGCAGCGCGCCGTCCGCACAGGCCACGTAGGCCAGCGGGTGGTCGTCAGCCGGGGCCACCGCGACGTCGGGGGCGACGGCGACCTGACCGCCGTTCTCCTCGCAGGGGTCGTCGGCCCAGGCGAGGCTGGCGTTCGCGGGCGCCGGCGAGAGCGCGGACATCACGGCCGCGGTGACGGCCGTGGAAGCAAGACAGATGAGCAGCCGGCGCAGGCGCATGTGGCGATCTCCTTCGGGACCCTGTGGACGACGTCCGTAGGATCGCCCGCCCTCCGCCCCCGCGGCTACGGGTCTTCGGTGGCCGATCCTGGTCGTGGCCAAGACTGGCCAAGACTGGCCACGGCTGGCCACAGTCCGGCCGACGGCGGCCCGGCGGGCCGCGCGGCATCGCCGTACCCGAGCGTCGTGCTCGACAAGGTTAGGTGATAACCGTCAGGGTGTCATCGTGGCCGACATGTCCGACGACCTCGCAAGCAGGCTCTACCGCCTCCTCCGTCAACACGTCGACTGGTCCGACGACCAACTGGCCGAGGCCCTGGGCGCGCTCCCGGACGGCCTCGACAAGGCTCGCGCCGAGCTCGCCCAGCTAGGTCTGGTACGACGTGTCGGCGACCGGTGGGCCGTCATCGACCCCATGCGCGCGGTCGAGAAGGTGCTCGCCGACCACGGCCGGTCCATCGCCGAGTGGTCGACCTCCGCCGGCCGGCTGGCGGCCGACGTCGAGTCGATGCTCACCCTGCTCCCGGCGCTGCGGGCCGCGGTCGACGACGCCGCGATGAACACCGTGCTGGAGGGCAACGAGACGGCCCGGGAGTTCCTCGCGGAGCTCGGCGGCTCGCTGCAGCGCGAGCTGCTCACCGTGCACTCCGGCGGCGCCCTGCCCCAGGAGGCGATCGACGCCGCCCTGCCCCAGGACCTCGCGGTGCTCGAGCGTGGGGTCGAGGTCAAGACCATCTACCTGTCGAGTGCGGTCCGCAGCCTGCCGACGCTCGCCTACCTGGAGCGGCTGTCGGAGGCCGGCGCCCAGGTGCGGATCCGCGACACCCTGCCGTTCCGGATGGTGCTGGCCGACGGGAACACCGCGGTCTGCTCCATGAAGTGGGCCGAGGGCCGGTCGGGGGCGGTCGTCGTACGCGGTGGTGCGTTCGTGCAGCTGCTGCGCCGGATGTTCGACTTCTGCTGGGCCGAGGCGACCCCGATGGTCCGGGCGACCGGGCGTCCACCGGGTAGCGATCCGGCCGGCCGGCTCGACGACGAGCAGCGGCTGATGCTGCGGCTGCTGGCCGACGGGCTGACCGACCAGGCGATCGCCCGCCAGCTCGGTGTCGCGCCGCGAACCTTCACCCGAAAGCTCCGGACACTGTTCGAGGAGCTGGGCATCGAGTCGCGCTTCCAGGCCGGCGTCGAAGCGGTACGACGCGACCTCATCTGAGCGTGATCTCGGCGCCTTCCCGGGCGCCGACCGACCTACGGTCGACCCCGCGCGAACGCCGTCTTTACCAACTCTTTACCTACCGACCGGTCACCGTCATGGCGCCGGTCGGCCACCGGATCACGGTTCCAATCCTGCGTGCGGCCTTCCAAAGATGAATGGCACCACAACCGAATGGAAGGGACCACACAATGGTCGAAATCCCAACATCAATGCGCAAGGTGGCGATGGCCTCGGCGCTCACCGGAGTGGCGGCACTGACCGTCGCCGGCTTGAGCGTCGCCGGTGCCGGAGCCACCGCGCCGACGCTGCATCAGGCGGACCCACACCCCCGGGCCCTGGCCGTGTCGGGCGCGTCGAAGTACATCGCGACCAACCGCGACGACCTCTTCGCCGGCGCCAAGGACAGGTTCATCCGCGGCCGGGTCATCTCCTCCGACGGCATGCAGTACGTGCCCTACACCCGGACCTACCGCGGGCTCCCGGTCATCGGCGGCGACTTCGTCGTCGCGACCGACAAGACCGGCGACATCGAGGCCACCTCGGTCGCGCAGGACCGGGTCATCAAGGGCCTTTCGATCACGCCCGAGCGTTCGGCCGCGAGCGGGCGGAGGCTCGCCAAGGCCCAGCTGAGCAAGGTCACCTCGATGTCCGCGCCGCGACTCGTCGTACACGCCCTCGGCACGCCGCGGCTCGCCTGGCAGTACGACGTCGTCGGCACCCTCAACGGTGAGCCGTCGCGCCAGTCGGTGTGGATCGACTCCACCAGCGGCAAGCTGCTCGGCACCCAGGAGCACGTCGTCGCCGGCGAGGGCAACTCGGGCTACAGCGGTCCGAGCGTTGCGCTCGAGACGACGTCCGACGGCGGCACCTTCAGCCTGGCCGACCCGACGATCACCGACCTCGCGTGTCAGGACGCCGACACCGAGCAGACCTTCACCGGCCCCGACGACACCTGGGGCGACGGCGACGCCAGCAACAAGGAGACCGGCTGCGTCGACGCACTCTTCGCCGCGCAGACCGAGACCAAGATGCTCAGCGAGTGGCTCGACCGCTTTGGCCAGGACGGCGAGGGCGGCGCCTGGCCGATCCGCGTCGGCCTCGACGACATCAACGCCTACTACGACGGCAGCCAGGTCCAGATCGGCCACAACCAGGACGGCAAGTGGATCAGCTCGCTCGACGTGGTCGCCCACGAGCTCGGTCACGGGATCGACGACCACACGCCCGGTGGGATCTCGGGCAACGGCACCCAGGAGTTCATCGCGGACACGTTCGGTGCGATGACCGAGGCGTATGCCAACGAGCCGGCCGACTACGACGAGCCGGACTTCCTGGTCGGCGAGGAGATCGACCTGGTCGGCACCGGTCCGATCCGGAACATGTACGACCCGTCCCAGGTCAACGGTGACCCGAACTGCTACTCCGACGACATCCCGGACACCGAGGTGCACTCGGCGGCCGGACCGGGCAACCACTGGTTCTACCTGCTCGCTCAGGGCAACGCGCCCGAGGGCGGTCCGGAGAGCCCGATCTGTGAGGGTGGCCCCGAGTCGGTCACGGGTCTCGGCATCGAGAACGCCAGCAAGATCCTCTACAACGCGATGCTGCTGAAGACCAGCGACTCGTCGTACCTGAAGTACCGGACCTGGACGCTGACCGCCGCGAAGACCCTCTTCCCGGACAGCTGCACCGAGTTCGACACGGTCAAGGCCGCCTGGGGCGCCGTCAGCGTGCCGGCTCAGCCCGACGACCCGACCTGCGACGGCTCGACGCCTCCGACGCCGCCGCCGGCGTCGGACGTCGACTTCACCGGTATCGCCGCGCTCGACAACTGCTCGGCGTCCATCATCCGGTTCGCCGACTCCGAGCCGACCGACCCGGCTCTGGGGCTCACCAACGGTCACTGCTACGAGGGCGGGATGCCCGGTCCCGGTGAGGTCGTCGTCGACCAGCCGTCCGACCGGAGCTTCACGCTGCTCGGCACCGACGGCTCCGAGATCGGGGACGTGCAGGCGAGCAAGCTGCTCTACTCTACGATGACCAAGACCGACATCTCGCTCTACGAGCTGGGTGCGACGTACCAGGACCTAGCCGACCAGTTCGACGGCTTCCAGCCGCTGACGCTGGCCCAGGAGGCTCCGGCCGACGGTACGGCGATCGCGGTCGTCTCCGGCTACTGGAAGAAGATCTACAGCTGCTCGGTCGACTCGACGGTCTACCAGCTCAAGGAGGCCGACTGGACCTTCGAGAACTCGATCAAGTACCTCCAGCCCGGCTGCGAGACCATCGGCGGCACCTCCGGTTCGCCGATCGTGGACGCCACCACCCACGAGGTGATCGGCGCGAACAACACCGGCAACGAGGACGGTGAGGAGTGCACCCTCAACAACCCGTGCGAGGTCGACGAGGCCGGCAACGTGACGGTTGACGAGGGCGCGGCGTACGGCCAGCAGACAGCACTGATCTACAGCTGCCTGACCGCTGACCACACGCTCGACCTGACGGTCGAGGGCTGCGAGCTCCCCGCACCGTCGAGTGTTCGCCACCACGGACGCGGTCACCACCGCGTCTGACACAGACCGCGACGGAACCCCTAGCCCGTCGCGATTGGGGGCCGGCCGATCTCAGGTCGGCCCCCATGGTCATTTCTAGGGGACCACTTCTTGGTGGGCCGTTTTCGCCACTTCGCGGGGCCAAACTTGCCACTTCGGCGGGTTTAGGTCTGGGTGCCGAGGGCCAGGGGGAGTACGGCGGTCGCACCGGACTGGCGGATGGCGCGGCCGGCGAGCGTCATCGTCCAGCCGGTGGCGACCAGGTCGTCGAGCAGCAGCACCGGACCGGCCGGGATCTCACCCTCCAGCGCGAACCGCCGCCCGACCGCGGCCACCCGCTGGGCCGAGTTGGCGGCGCCCTGTTCGGGGGCGACCGACGGGTCGACGATCGACCACCGGCCCACCACCGGGAGCCTGAGGTAGCGCGAGAGTCCGTCGGCGAAGTCGCGGGTGAGGGTCGGCCGGCGGGCGGACTCGACGTACACGATGCCCTGGGCGCCCTCGACTTCCGGCCGCCACTCGCCGAGCACCTCGATCACCGCTCGTACCAGCGGGACCGGCACCGGTCCGTCGGGCGTGCCCTCGCGGAACAGGTCGCGCAGCGCCTGTCCGTGCCCCAGGTCGGTCAGCCGCGCCACCGCTCGACCGTCGGACGGCCCGTCGGCGATCTTGCCCTTGAGATCCACGCCGAGGTTGGCCAGCGCGGTCGGCCACATCTTGCGCTGGCTCACTACCACGCCCGGCCGGGCCAGCCGTTGGTCGGCCGCGGTGACGGCCGCCTCGCTGACGGCGGTGTCGAGCGTGAGCGAGCCGCAGTTGTCGCAGCGCCCGCACTCCTTGGCGGCCGGGTCGTCGAGCTGGTCGCGCAGGAACCACATCCGGCACCGGTCGGTCGCCAGGTAGTCGAGCATCGCCTGCTGCTCCACCGCCCGGGCCTCGGCGACGCGCCGGTAGCGCTCGGCGTCGTACTCCCAGGGGCGGCCGGTCGCCTCCCAGCCACCCTGGACCCGGCGTACGGCGCCGTCGACGTCGAGCACCTTGAGCATCGACTCGAGCCGGTTGCGGCCGAGGTCGACGTAGGTCTCCAGGGTGGCCGTGCTGAGCGGCCGGGCCTCGCCCTCGAGCACCGAAAGGGTCTGCCGGACCTGGCCCTCGGGCGGGAAGCCGAGCGAGGCGAAGTACTTCCAGATGTCGCGGTCCTCCAGCGCCGGCAGGAGTACGACGGTCGCGCGGTCGGTGCCGCGGCCGGCCCGGCCGACCTGCTGGTAGTAGGCGACCGGCGACTGCGGCGCCCCCATGTTGACCACGAAGCCGAGCGTCGCGTCGAAGCCCATCCCGAGCGCACTGGTCGCCACCAGCGCCTTGACCCGCCCGGCGGCCAGGTCGGCCTCCAGCGCCTCGCGCTCGGTCGGGTCGGTCTGCCCGGAGTACGCCGCCACGGTGTGCCCGCGGGCGCGCAGGTACTCGGCGATCTCCTGGGTCGCCGCCACGGTCAGGCAGTAGACGATCCCGCTGCCCTCGAACTCACCCAGGTGGTCGGCCAGCCACCCCAGCCGCTGCTGCGCCGTCTTGAGCCGCACCACGCCCAGATGCAGCGACTCCCGGTCGAGCTCGCCGCGCAGCACCAGCACCTCGGTGTCGGGCGCGGGCCGGTGGCCGGGGGCGAGCTGGTCGAGGGGGTCTTGGCTGGGTGCACCGCCGAGCTGTTCGGCGACGTCCTTGGTCACCCGCGCGTTGGCGGTCGCGGTCGTCGCCAGCACCGGGATGCCCTCGGGCAGGTCGGCCAGCATGGTCCGGATCCGCCGGTAGTCGGGCCGGAAGTCGTGGCCCCAGTCGGAGATGCAGTGCGCCTCGTCGATCACCAGCAGGCCCGCCTCGGCCGCCAGCCTCGGGAGTACGGCGTCGCGGAAGCCGGGGTTGTTGAGCCGCTCCGGACTCACCAGCAGTACGTCGACCTCGCCCGCCTCGATCTGCTCGTGGATCGGCTGCCACTGCTCGATGTTGGTCGAGTTGATCGTCACCGCCCGGATGCCGGCGCGCTGGGCGGCCTCGATCTGGTTGCGCATCAGCGCCAGCAGCGGCGAGATGATCACCGTCGGCCCGGCGCCCTGCTCGCGCAGCAGCAGCGTCGCCACGAAGTAGACCGCCGACTTGCCCCACCCGGTCCGCTGCACCACGAGCGCCCGCCGCTTGTCGACGGCCAGCGCCTCGATGGCGGTCCACTGGTCATCGCGGAGTACGGCGTCGTCGCGCCCCACCAGCGCCCGGAGATGGGTCTCGGCGGTGTCGCGGACGGAGCGTCGTACCTCTGTTGCCATGCCGACCTGTCTACCAGTGCCCGGCGACAGCCCGGACCCGTCGTCCACAGGGTCAGTCGGAGACGGCGCCGTCAGATGGCTAGTGGTGGCGCGGTGGGCCGTCGGTACGTAGGGGCAGTAGCGCGAGATGCCACGCAACACACCGACGGAGTCGGCGCAGCCACCGGCGTGTCGCGCCGTACTGCCTGTTTGAACCGACAGCTCGCGTCGCGCTCTGCGCCGTGCCGCTGGACCAGCCGCCCGAACCCGCCCAATCACGTACCGCCGCAGTCCCTGGGCGGGTGCTTGTCAGGGAGTGCTGACGGTTGTCAGGTGTTGCAGTCCCTGACAACCGACAGTTTCCCCGGATATCCGGGGAAACCGACAACCCCGCATCACCAGATGCGGACCCGGTCGGCCGGGTCGAGCCACAGGCCGTCGGACTCGGTGGTGCCGAAGGCGGCGTGGAACTCGTCGAGGTTGCGGACGATGTTGGCGCGGAACTCGGGCGGGCTGTGCGGGTCGATGGTGAGGAACTGCCGCTCCTGCTCGGTACGACGCTTGGTCCGCCAGCAGTAGGACCAGTTGAGGAACAGGCTCCGCTTCGCCGCCTCGTCGGCCTCGCCACCCTGGGCGATCAGGAACGCCTTGTAGCCGATGGTCAGGCCGCCGAGGTCGCCGATGTTCTCGCCGACGGTCAGCGCGCCGTTGACCCGCTCGCCGGGCAGGTTGCGCGGCTCGAAGCCGTCGTACTGCTCGATCAGGGCCTTCGACTTCACCTGGAAGGCGAGCTTGTCGTCGGCGGTCCACCAGTCGTGCAGGTTGCCGGCACCGTCGTACTGGGCGCCCTGGTCGTCGAAGCCGTGGCCGATCTCGTGGCCGATGACCGCGCCGATGCCGCCGTAGTTCTCGGCCGTGTCGGCGTCGGGGCCGAAGAACGGCTTCTGCAGGATCCCGGCCGGGAAGCAGATCTCGTTGGTGCCGGGGTTGTAGTAGGCGTTGACCGTCTGCGGCAGCATGAACCACTCGTCGCGGTCGACCGGCGCGCCGATCTTGGCGAGCTGTCGCCGGGTCTCGAACGACGCCGCCGCGGCCACGTTGCCCATCAGGTCGTCCGGACGCACCTGCAGGTCGGAGTAGTCACGGAACGTGTCGGGATAGCCGATCTTGGGTCGGAAGGTCGCGAGCTTCTCGTAGGCCTGCTCCTTGGTCTCCTCGCTCATCCAGTCGAGGGCCGCGATCGACTCGCGGTACGCCGCCAGCAGGTTGGCGACCAGCTTGTCCATCATCGCCTTGGAGTCCGGCGGGAAGTGTCGCTCGACGTAGATCTTGCCGACCGCCTCGCCCATCGCCTCCTCGACCAGTGCCACGCCGCGCTTCCAGCGGGCCCGCAGCTCCGGGGTGCCGTTGAGGGTGCGGCCGTAGAAGTCGAAGTTGGTCTCGACGAAGTCGTCGGTGAGGTACGGCGCCGCCGAGCGCAGCACCCGGGTCTGCATCCAGCCCTTCCAGTCGTCGATCGAGACCTGGTCGAGCACCTTCGAGAGATGTTCGAGGTACGACGGCTGCCGCACGCAGACCTGCTCGATCGTCTGCGCCGACCCGCCGAGGTTGGTGACGTAGGCGTCCCAGTCGAAGTTGGGCGCCATCGCGCGCAGGTCGTCGACGCCGGTCAGGTTGTAGGTCCGCTGGACATCGCGGGTCTCCGAGCGCTCCCAGTGGCCCTGGGCGAGCAGGGTGTCGATCTCCAGCACCCGCGCCGCGATCGCCTCAGCTCCGTCTACCTCGCCGAGCGTGAGCAGCCGGGTGAGGTAGGCGACGTACTTCTTGCGGATCTCCGCGAACTTCTCGTCGCGGTAGTAGGACTCGTCGGGCAGGCCGAGCCCGCCCTGGGTGATGTTGAAGAGGTAGCGGTCGGAGTCGCGCGCGTCGGTGTCGACGTAGCTGCCGAACAGCCCGTGCCCACCGATCCGCTCGAACTCCCCCACGAACGCCGCCAGGTCGCGTACGTCGCGGAGCCCCTCGATCGCCTTCACCAGCGGCCGGATCGGCCGGGTGCCCTTGCGCACGATCTCGTCGGTGTCCATGAACGACGTGTAGATCGCCGCGATCTTGGCCGCGTCGGGACCGGCCAGGGCGTCGGCCTCGGCCTGCTCCTGGATGATCTCGCGGACGTGCTCCTCGGCCTGGTCGGCCAGCATCACGAACGGCCCCCAGCTCGACCGGTCGCTCGGGATCTCGGTGTCGTCCAGCCAGCGGCCGTTTACGTGACCGAAGAGGTCGTCCTGCGGGCGGATGTCGGGGTTCATGCCCGGGCGCGCGTCGTCCAAAGTGCTCACGTAATCGACCCTAACGGGCCGACCCGACAGACCACGACCGACGGGCACATGATTTTCCAGGTCAGCCGCAGTTCTGGGGGCCCGGCAGCGCCCGTCAGTGGCCCGTCAGCGGCCGTTAGCTGCCGGTCAGCGGATGGCGACGACGGACTTGCCGAGCGTCTTGCGGGCCTCCATGTCGGCGAGCGCCTGGTCGAAGTCCTCGAGGTCGTACGTCGCCCCGATCGGCGGCTTGACCGTCCCGTCGGCCAGCATCGGCTCCAGGTCGGCCCACTGCTCCTGCATGAAGCCGGGCGTGAGCATCGCGTAGGCACCCCAGCCGACCCCGCGCACGTCGATGTTGTTGAGCAGCAGCCGGTTGACCTTCACCTCGGGGATGCCCTGGCCGGAGGCGAACCCGACCACCAGCAGCCGCCCCAGCGGGTTGAGCATCCGCAGGCTGTCGGTGAACGCGTCGCCGCCGACCACGTCGAGTACGACGTCGACCTTGCCGGCCTCCTTGAAGCTGTCGGTCCGGACCACCTCGTCCGCGCCCGCGGTCCGCGCCATCTCGGCCTTCTCGTCGGAGCTCACGACCGCGACCGGCACGGCACCGAGGCCCTTGGCGACCTGGATCGCGGCCGTGCCGACGCCACCGGCGGCGCCGTGGATCAGCACCCGCTCGCCCGGCTGGACCTTGCCGCGGGTCTTCAGCGCGAAGAGGGCGGTCAGGTAGTTCATCGGCAGCGCGGCGCCCTCGTCGTACGAGATGTCGTCGGGGAGCGCGAAGGTGAACTGCGCGGGTACGACGACCCGCTCCGCCGCGCCGCCGTACGGCAGCACGCCCGCGACCCGCTGCCCCGCCTCGAAGCCACCGTCCTCGATTGCCGGCCCCGACACGACCGTGCCCGCGAAGTCGACCCCGAGCGTGAACGGCGGCTCCGGCTTGAGCTGGTACTCACCCTTGCTCAGCAGCAGGTCCGGGAAGCTCACCCCGACCCGGTGCACCTCCACGAGTACGTCGTCGGGCCCCGGCGTCGGTTCCCCGACCTCCCGCACCTCGAGTGGACCACCGGGCTGGACGACCTGCACTGCTCGCATGCCCGTGACCCTATCCGCCGGCCGGTCTCACAACGTCATGCGGACGGCGCCATCTTTGGCTCGGGGCGCAAGACGTCCCGGGCGAAGAGGTCCCTCAGCCCCGGCGCCGCTTGAGCTCCTCGACGATCGCGGGCACGACCTCGTGCATGTCGCCGACCACGGCGTACGTCGCCTTGCTCACCATCGGCGCGTCCGGGTCGGTGTTGATCGCGACGATCGTCTTCGAGCTCGCGCAGCCGGCCCAGTGCTGGATGGCGCCGCTGATCCCGCAGGGGATGTAGACGTCGGGCGAGATCCGGCTGCCGGTCTGACCGACCTGCTCGTGGTGCGGTCGCCAGCCGAGGCTGGTCACGACGCGCGAGACGCCCAGCGAGCCGCCCAGCAGCTCGGCCAGCTCGGCGACCGCGCCGAACCCGTCCGGGCCGCCGGCACCCCGCCCGGCGCCGACCACGACCTTGGCCGACTTGAGCGAGTCGGAGTGATCGGGCTCCTTCGCCCCGGTGGAGACCACCCGGGCGACCAGGTCGGCCTCGGCGACCTCCGGCGAGAACTCCTGCCAGGTGGCCGCAACCGGCGTCTCAGCGGGCGCGGCCGTCCACGAGTGGCCGGCCACCGTGAAGATCGCCGGTCGTTCGTCCAGCTTCATCTCCTCCAGCGCCGCCCCGCCGACCACCTGTCGGGTGACCACGAACGGCGCCAGGCCGGCGTACGACACGACGTTGGCGGCCATCGGCACGTCCAACCGGGCCGCGAGGTGCGCGAGCACCTCGTTGCCCCGTGGGCTCCCGGCGGCCGTGACGACGACCGATCCGGTGGCCTCGCGGGCCGCCTGCAGAGCGGCCGCCCAGGCGGCGCCGGCGTACGACTCGAACGCCTCGCCCACTGCCTGGCGCACCTCACTGACCCCGTGTACGCCGAGCTCGGCCGCCAGCGCCTCCCGGTCGTCAACGGCACCGACCACAACCGCCCGGATCGCGATCCCGCCACCCTCCTGCGACAGCGAGCGGGCCAGCGCCAGCGTCTCCAGCGAGATCTCGCCGGCTGCACCGTTCTCGGTCTCGATCAGCACCAGGATCATCGGGCCACCCCCAGGCTCTCGAGTAGGTCGACCACCGCGGCCGCCGCTTCCGGCCCCTCGCCGAGCACCTGCACCAGGCTCGGCTGGGCCGGCGGGACCAGCAGCCGCACCCGCTGGGCGCCGACCGGCTCGCGGGTCGTCGTACGCATCTCGATCTCGACCTTCTTCGCCGCCATCCGCCCCTTCAGGGTGGGATAGCGGACCTCCGCGCCGCCCTCGAGCACGGTCACCACGGCGGGCAGCGGGACCGAGTAGGTCTCCTCGCCGTCGGGGCCGTCCACGCGCGCGAGCACCCGCCCGTCGGCCACCTCGACAACCGAGGCCCCGTTGACCACGGGCCGGCCGAGCAGGTAGGCGAGCCGGATCCCCACCTGGAAGTCTCCGCTGTCGGCGGCGTCGTTGCCCAACAGCACCAGGTCGTACGACGTCCCGGCCGCGGCGTGGTCGCGCACCACCGCGGCGATCTCGTGCGCCACGTCGGCCGGTCCGAGCCGGGTCGGGTCCGCCTCGACCAGGACCGCGGCCTGGCAGCCCAGGGCCAGGGTGCTGCGCAGCTGCTCCACGGCGTCGGCGGTGCCGACCGTCAGCAGGGTCACCGACCCGCCGGTCGCGTCGGCCACCCGGATCGCCAGCTCGACCGCGCTCGACTCGTTCTCGCTGACGGTGAAGCCGACGTACCGGCCGTCGACGCCCTGGGCGTCCTCGGTCAGCAGGATCTGTCCCGACGAGTCGGGCACCCGCTTGATGCAGACCAGGATCCGCGGCCCGGAGGTCATGCCCGGATCCGCTCGTTGCCGGGGTCGAAGACCGGGGTCGCGTCGTTGGCGGCGACCGTGACCGGGTAGAGCTCCTCCATGTAGGACACCGCCAGCTTGGTGCCGACCGCGGCCTGCTCGGGCGGCAGGTAGGCCATCAGCAGGTGCTTGCCGAGCGACGGCGCCGAACCCGCGGTGGTGACGTAGGGGTGGTGCCCGTGGCCGTCGACCAGCGAGCTGCCGTCGGGGGCCAGGATCGGCTCGCCGCCGAGCATGTAGCGCTTCATGCCGCTCGCCGAGGTGTGGTCGTCGACCGACATCGTGCACAGCACCGCCCGCGGCGCCTCGTCCCGCTGCTTGACGTAGGCCTCGCGGCCGACGAAGTCGGCGGTCTTCACCTTGGGCCGCTGCATGCCCGCCTCGATGATGGTCCGCTCGGCGTCGAGCTCGAAGCCGAAGGCGCGGTAGCCCTTCTCGATCCGCCCGGTGGTGCCGTAGACGCCGATCCCGGCCGGCACCGCGCCGTACTCCTGGCCCGCCTCGTGCAGCAGGCTCCACAGCCGGGCGCCCTGCTCCATCGGGACGTAGAGCTCCCAGCCGAGCTCGCCGACGTACGAGATCCGCGACGCGAGCACGGACAGGTTGCCGACCCCGATGTCGCGGGCGGTCAGGAACGGGAACGCCTCGTGCCCGATGTCGTCGCTGGTGAGCTTGCCGAGGATGTCGCGGGCCCGCGGGCCCCAGATGCCGATGGTCGAGTACGCCGAGGTCACGTCGACCACCTGCGCCGTACCGTCGGCGGGCATCAGGTCGGAGAACCACTTCTTGTCCGCCATGCCGTGCAGCCCACCGGTCACCACGCGGTAGCGGTCGTGTGCCAGCCGCATCACGGTCAGGTCCGACACGAAGCCACCGCGGGAGTCGAGGACCGGCGTGTAGATCACCTTGCCCGGCGCGACGTCGGCCTGCGCCACGACGATCCGTTGTACGGCGTCCTTGGCGCCCGGCCCGACCACGTCGAAGATCGCGAACGCCGACAGGTCGATGATCGCCGCCCGGTCCCGCATCGCGAGGTGCTCGGCGTTGATGATCGGCGACCACCAGCGCTTGTCCCACTCGTGCTCGCGGTCGAGCACCCGGTCGCCGTACTCGCCGAGCAGCGCCTCGTTGGAGTTGTACCAGTTCGGGCGCTCCCAGCCCACCGTCTCGATGAACTGCGCGCCCTGCTCGACCTGCTGCGCGTGCATCGGCGCCAGCCGCTTGCCGCGCTCGCTCTCCCACTGCTCGCCGGGGTGGACGATGCCGTAGGTCTTGATGAACGCCTCGGACGTGCGGGCCACGACGTGGCTGCGCAGCCGCTGGTGCGGGTAGAACCGCGCGATGTCGGTGTGGTGGATGTCGATCTCGGGCACGCCGGTCGTCATCCACTCGGCGACCGCGCGACCGACACCCGGGCCCTCCTTGATCCAGACCGCCGCGGCCGACCACAGCCCCTTCACCTCGGGCGTCTCGCCCAGGATCGGGGCGCCGTCGGGAGTCAGCGAGAGCAAGCCGTTGATCGCGTAGCGGATCTCGGCCCCCTCGGCGCCGAGCGCGTCGGGCATCAGGTCGTAGGCCTGCTCGAGCTGCGGGTCGAAGTCGTCGGAGGTGAACGGCAGCTCGGTCGGCGACAGCTTGGCCTGGTCGATCGACGGGATCTCGTCGGGGTCCAGCAGGATCGCGCGGTGCGCGTAGGACCCGACCTCCATGTCGGCGCCGTGCTGGCGCTCGTAGCAGTAGGTGTCCATGTCGCGGACGATCGGGAACGAGATCTCACCCTCGCGCTCGGCCAGCTGCGGGATCGGCCCGACGCTGATCATCTGGTGTACGGCGGGCGTCAGCGGGATCGACGCTCCCGCCATCTTCGCGATCCGCGGGCTCCACACTCCACACGCGATCACCACGGTGTCGGTCTCGATGTCGCCGCCGGTGGTGCGCACCCGCCGGATCCGGCCCTCCTCCACGTCGATCCCGGTCACCTCGACGGTGGGTACGACGGTCAGCGCGTGCAGCTCCATCGCCCGCTCGCGCATGATCGTGCCGGCGCGCAGGGAGTCGACGACGCCGACCGACGGCGTCCAGAACGCCCCGAGGATCTCGTCGGTCTCGATGAACGGCACCCGCTCCTTGACCTGCTCGGGCGTGACCAGCTCGGCCTCGATGCCCCACGCCCGGGCGCTCGACATCCGGCGGCGCAGCTCCTCCATGCGCTCCTCGGTGCGCGCGATCTCGAAGCCGCCGGACTCGGTGAAGACGCCCATCTCCTTGTACTGACGCATCGAGTCGAGGGTCAGATCCGTGAGCTCGCGGGAGTGGTCCACGGGGAAGATGAAGTTGGAGGCGTGGCCGGTCGAGCCACCTGGGTTGGGCAGCGCGCCCTTGTCGATCTGGACGATGTCGCGCCAGCCGAGCCGGGCCAGATGATGGACCAGGCTGTTGCCGACGATGCCGGCGCCGATGACGACGACCTGGGCCTGACTGGGAACCGTGGCCATGAGAACTCCCTCTGTTGCGGATCAAGCAACGCAAAGCATAATGCGGAACACATCTAGAATCGGCGCGACCCCCCGTCCCTGTCAAGGCACGGGGGGTCGCATCTTGTCTACGCGGTTACTGGGCGGCTACTCGAGCCAGGAGTCGACCTTGTCCTGGTTCGCGTCGACCCACTTCTTCGCGGCGTCGTCCGCACTCATCCCGTCTCGGGCGATGTACGTCGAGACGAGGTTCTGGTCGTCGTTGGTCCAGGTGAAGTTCTTGACCAGGTCCACCGCCGGCGAGCCGGAGTCGGCGAACGAGGTCGAGATCAGCTTGTTCAGGTGGTACGGCGGGTAGTCGCAGTTCACCTTCGCCGGGTCGGCGTCGCACCCCGGCGTGTACGGCGGCAGGTCGATCTTCACCAGCTTCACCTCCGAGAAGAACCACTGCGGGTCGTAGAAGTAGGCCAGCAGCGGGGTCTTGTTGTCCTCCGCGGACTTGAAGCTCTGGATCAGCGCCGCCTCCGAACCGCCAACCACGACCTTGTAGTCGAGGTTGAGGTTGTTGACCAGCGCCTCGTCGTTGGTGACGTAGGACGGGTCGCCGTCGAGGAGCTGCCCCTTGCCGCCCGACTCGGAGGTCTTGAACAGGTCGGCGTACTTGTTCAGGTTGTGCCAATCGGTGATGTCGGGGTACTTCTCGGCCATCCACGGCGGCAGGTACCAGCCGATGATCCCTTCGTTGCCGGTGAGCCCGGCGTCCTCGACCTTGCCCAGCTGGTCGATGTACTTCTGCTTCAGGTCATCGTGGCCCCAGTTCTCCACGACCGTGTCGACGGTGCCGTCGGCCATGCCCTGCCAGCTCGGCTCCTCCTTCAGCTGCAGATAGGTCACGTGGCAGCCCAGCTGCGTCTCGGCGACGTACCCGATGACATGGGCGTTGGATTCGTACCCGGTCCACGGGTTCACCGCGATCCGGAGATCGCCGCAGTCACCCTTCGTCGTGTCCGAGCTCTTGATGTCTCCTCCACCGCACGCAGCGAGGCCGAGGCCCAGTACGGCGGCGGCGGAGACGAGCCGGAATCGGCGTAGTCCTCGTGCCATGCGTCTTCCTTCCATCAGCTCCGCGGTCTTTCGCGGAGAACGTCGGTTGTCAGCGGCCGTAGCGCACCGCTGCGTATCGTGCGATCCGGTCGAGCATCACGCCCATCGCGGTGATCGCGATGCCGGCCGCGAGCCCCTTGCCGAAGAGCTCGCCCTGGGAGAACCCGGACACCACGAGATAGCCCAGGCTGCCGCCGCCGACCATGCCGCCGATGACCACCATCGACAGCACATAGAGCAGGCCCTGGTTGGTGGCCAGCACCAGCGCCTCGCGGGCCATCGGCAGCTGCACCTTCGAGATCACCTGCCAGCGGGTGCTGCCCGAGGACCGGACCGCCTCGATGGTCGTGGGCGAGACGCCCCGGATCCCGTCGGCAACCA
This sequence comes from Nocardioides sp., assembly GCA_036506675.1. Classification (GTDB taxonomy): domain Bacteria; phylum Actinomycetota; class Actinomycetes; order Propionibacteriales; family Nocardioidaceae; genus Nocardioides. The sequence goes on from DASXRJ010000059.1 coordinate 47,149, forward strand.
GCTTGGTCGCGATGGGGACGGCGTACGCGACGGCGGCGATGATCGCGGTGAACCGCCCGACGCTGAACAGCGCCAGCGCGGGCACCAGGTAGACGAACGGAGGGATGGTCTGGAAGGCGTCCAGGAACGGCCGGATGAGCACGTCCGCGCGCCGGCTGCGCCCCATCACCACTCCGAGCACGATGGCGAACACCATCACGATGAGCGTCGCGATCATCACCATCGTCAGCGTGATCATCGAGTCGTTCCAGAGCCCGGTGCCGTAGATGACCGCCTCGCAGACCAGCGTGATGGCGGCCGGGCGCCAGCCTCCGAGCACCCAGGCGAGCGCCAGGAGCACCACCGCCATCACCCACCAGGGCGAGTTCGCCATCAGGTCCTGGAGCGGGTTGATGAGGCCGTAGCTGATGGCGTTCTTGAACGCCAGTGTGAACGTGTCGACGATCCCGACGAACCAGTCGGTGAAGTCGTTGAGGTACGTCGCGAGGTGGCTCACGTTGAGGTACTTCAGGACGGGGGTGTCGCTCACGTCGGGGAACGCTGCGAAGTCGAGCCGGAGCCGCGAGAGCCAGACCAGCACCAGAGCCGGGATGAGCAGCAGGCTGAGCAGCAGCCAGCGCCCGGCCGTCGTGAGCCGGGGCAGCTGCTGGCCCTTGCCGGCGTCCTCGGTGGCCCAGCGCGGCAGGCGTTCGATGACGACTCCGGTCAGCATCACTCCCGGACCGCTGACCGACGCGACGTCGCTGCGGCCGGAGGTCGCGCGCTCGCTGGCGGCCGTGGTGGTGCGGTCGAGCATGATCGCCATGATCACGATCGCCAGACCCGGTACGGCGGCCTGTCCGACGTTCTGGTTCTGGAGCGCGGTGACGACGGGGGAACCCAGCCCGGGGCCGGCGACCAGGGCGGCGATCGTCGCCATCGACAGCGCGGCCATCGTGGACTGGTTGATCCCGACGACGATGGTGCGCTTCGCCATCGGCAGCTGCACCTGCCGCAGCAGCTGAGCCCTGCTGACGCCGAGCGACTGGGACGCCTCCACCGTCGCGGGCGAGACCGACCTGATCCCGTGCTCGGTGATCCGGACCAGCGGCGGGAAGGCGTAGACGATGGTGAGGAGCACCGCACAGGCCGACCCGATCCCGAAGAACAGCACCATCGGCAGCAGGTAGCAGAACGCCGGCATGGTCTGCATGGCGTCGAGCAGCGGCGTCACAGAGGCGGAGACCGTGTTGTTGCGGGCCATCAGGATGCCGACCGGGAGGCCGACCACGATGCAGACCAACACCGCCACGCCGGTGATGATGAGGGTGTCCTGGCCTTCGGACCAGAAGCCGAAGACCCCGAAGACCAGGAGCGACACCGTGACCAGGATGGTCGCTCGCAGGCCGGCGACGACGTACGTCAGCCAGGCGACCAGGGCGACCACACCTACCCAGCCGATCTCCGGGACCGGCCTCGGGAAGGACGGGATGCTGACCAGCTTCTGCACGAACTCCAGCACGTTGTTGAAGAAGTCGGCGATCCCGCCGAGTACGCCGCCGAAGAACCAGTTGTCCTGACCGTCGATCTGGACCCAGTCGCGGACCCGGTTGAGCCAGTCGTGGAAGTCGGTGGTCTGCTGGAACGCGATCTCCTTGGTGTTCTTGCCTTTCAGGAGCGCCCAGCCGATCAGCCAGAAGGCCCCGATCCCGAGCAGCTTGAGCCCGGTACGACGCTTCTTCGCCAGGTCGACGTACGGCTGCTCCTCCTTCGAGACGGAGACCTTCGGCAACGGCGCCGGCGGTGGCGCGGTGGTGGTGCTCACGACGTCGCCTCCTCCGCGACGACCACCCGCAGGATGTCTTCGTCGTCGACGACGCCGACGAGCTTGTCACCGTCGACCACCCGGCACGGGCCGTGGTGGTCGAGCACCACGCGAGCCGCGTCGCGGACGATCTGGTCCGACCGCAGCACCGGTCCGTCGGTGACGCGCTCTCCGTTGGGTTCGCGCATCACCCACTTCAGGGTCAGCACGTGCGACTTGGGCACCTCACTGGTGAAGTCCTTGACGTAGTCGTCGGCCGGGGCGCCCACCACCTCGTCCGGGGTCCCGATCTGGACGATCTCGCCGTCGCGCATGATCAGGATCCGGTCGCCGAGCTTGAGCGCCTCCTGCAGGTCGTGGGTAATGAAGATCATCGTCTTGCCGACCTCGTGGTGGAGCCGGATGACCTCGTTCTGCATGTCGCGGCGGATCAGCGGGTCGAGCGCGGAGAACGGCTCGTCGAACATGAGTACGGCGGGGTCCGCGGCGAGCGCTCGCGCCAGCCCGACCCGCTGCTGCATGCCACCCGAGAGCTGGTCGGGGTAGTTGTTCTCGTAGCCCTCCAGCCCGACCAGGTCGACCATCTCCTGGGCCCGGTTGCGCCGGCCGGTCTTGTTCTCGCCGCGCACCTCGAGGCCGAAGGCGATGTTGTTGATCACTTTGCGGTGGGGCAGCAGGCCGAAGTGCTGGAACACCATCGAGACCTGCTTGCGCCGCAGGTCGCGAAGCTGAGCCTCGCCGGCGCCGGTGATGTCGGCCCCGTTGATGACGACGCTGCCGGCGGTGGGCTCGATCAGCCTGGTCAGCAGGCGCACCAGCGTCGACTTGCCCGAACCGGACAGGCCCATCACCACGAAGACCTCGCCCGGAGCGACGTCGAAGGACACGTCCTTGACGCCGATGACGCAACCGGTCTTGGCCTTGAGGTCGGCCCGAGACAGGTCCGCATCGGGGGTGCCGATGACCCTGTCTGCACGGGGTCCGAAGATCTTCCAGAGACCGCGCACAGACACCGTTGCTTCGGGGCTGGTCTTCTCGGTCGGGATGTGCTCAAGCGGCTCGACGGTCATGGTGAGTCCTCACGGTTGCGGCTGTCGCCAGGCGGATACAAGGGCATGCCGTCCCGGTACCGGTAGAAGGCGACCTCGGCCGCCGGGAGAGGCGTGTTGCCCAGGATGAGGTCGGCCGCCTTCTCCGCGACCATCATCACCGGGGCGTAGATGTTGCCGTTGGTGACGTACGGGAAGACGCTGGCGTCGACGACGCGCAGCCCCTCCAGTCCGTGCACCTTCATCGATCCGGGGTCGGTCACCGACAGGTCGTCGACCCCCATCTTCGCCGTGCACGAGGGGTGCAGGGCGGTCTCCGCGTCCTTGCGGACCCAGTCCAAGATCTCGTCGTCGGTCTCGACGGACGGTCCGGGCGACAGCTCGCCCGCGTTGTACGGCGAGAACGCCGGCTGGTTGAGGATGGTGCGAGCCACCCGGATCGCCTCGACCCACTCGCGCCTGTCGGTGGGCGTGGAGAGGTAGTTGAAGAGCAGCTTGGGGTGCTGCTTCGGGTCGGTGCTGGTGATCTTCACCCAGCCCCGGGTGTCGGCGTACATGGGGCCGACGTGCACCTGGTAGCCGTGGGCACCCTTCTCCAGCCCGGCCGGCGCGGAACCGTCGTACCGGATCGCGATCGGGAGGAAGTGGAACATCAGGTTCGGCCAGTCGACGTCGTCGTTGCTGCGGCAGAACCCGCCGCCCTCGAAGTGGTTGGTGGCGCCGAGGCCGCGGCGGTGGAAGAGCCAGTCGTAGCCGATCTTCGGCCGGGCCCGCCACCGCAGTCCGGGGGCGATCGAGACGGGCTGCTTCGAGGCGTACTGGATGTAGACCTCGAGGTGGTCCTGGAGGTTCTCGCCGACGCCCGGGAGGTGGTGGACCATCTCGACGCCGAGCTTGGTCAGCTCCTCGGAGTTGCCGACGCCGGAGAGCTGGAGCAGCTGCGGGCTGTTGATCGCGCCACCACACAGAATCACCTCACCGGCTCCGACAGTACGCCGGCCGCGGCCGGCTCGCAGGTAGTCGACTCCGACGGCACGCTTGCCGTCGAAGTTGATCCGGGTGACGTGGGCCAGCGTCTCGACGCGGAGGTTGGGCCGGTCCATCACGGGGTGCAGGTAGGCGCGCGCGGCCGAGAGCCGGCGACCGCGGTGGATGTTGCGGTCGAACTTCGCGAAGCCCTCCTGGCGGTAGCCGTTGACGTCGTCGGTCAGCGGGTAGCCGGCCTGCTGGACCGCCTCGAAGAACGCGCCGAAGAGCGGGTTGGCCGCCGGACCGCGCTCGAGGATCAGCGGCCCGGACCCGCCGCGCCAGTCGTCGGCGCCGACGGTGCCGTCCTCGAGGAGCCGGGTCTCCATCCGCTTGAAGTAGGGCAGGCAGTGGAGGTAGTCCCACTCCTTCATCCCGGGGTCGGCGGCCCAGCGTTCGTAGTCCATCGGGTTGCCGCGCTGGAAGATCATCCCGTTGATGCTCGACGAGCCGCCGAGCACCTTGCCGCGGGCGTGGTAGATCCTGCGGCCGTCCATCGCGGGCTCCGGCTCGGACTCGTACTTCCAGTCGTAGAGCCGGTTGCCGATCGGGATCGGCAGCGCGGCCGGCATGTGGATGAAGGGGTCGATCCGGAAGTCCGACCGGCCCGCCTCGAGCACGAGCACCGTCGTACCGGGGTCGGCGCTGAGGCGGTTGCCCAGCGCGCTGCCCGCCGAGCCGCCGCCGACGATCACGAAGTCATAGTGGTCGCGCCTCATGTTTCGGCCACCTCTCCCGTCTGCTCTCCGGCGCCCGCGAACCAGCGCTGCGGCGCGGGGTTGATGTTGTGCCAGACGTGCTTGGTCTCGCGGTACTCCTCCAGGCCGGCCCGGCCCAGCTCGCGCCCGATGCCGGACTGCTTGTAGCCACCCCACTCGGCCTGGGCGACGTACGGGTGGTAGTCGTTGATCCACACCGTGCCCATCCGCAGCCGGGCCGCGACCCGCTGGGCGCGGCCGGCGTCGCTGGTCCATACCGCACCCGCGAGGCCGTAGATCGAGTCGTTGGCGATGCGTACGGCGTCGGCCTCGTCGGTGAACGTCTCGACGGTCAGCACCGGCCCGAACGACTCCTCCTGGGTGACCGACATGCCGCTCTTGCAGTCGTCGAGGATCGTCGGCAGGTAGTAGAAGCCGTCCGCGAGGGCCGGGTCGTCGGGACGACGCCCGCCGCAGCGGAGCCGGGCACCCTCGGCGAGCCCGGCGGCGACGTACGCCTCGACCTTGTCGCGGTGCGCGCCGCTGGTGAGCGGACCGGTCTCGGCGTGCTCGTCGAAGGGTCCGCCGAGCCGGATCCGGCGGGCGCCCTCGACCAGCGCGTCGACGAACCGGTCGTGCAGCTCCTCCTGGACCACGAGTCGGGCACCGGCCGAACAGACCTGGCCCGAGTGCAGGAAGACCGCGGTCAGGGCGAAGTCGAGGGCGGTCTCCCAGAGCCCATCTGTTTGGCGGACGTCCGCGAAGACGATGTTGGGGTTCTTGCCACCCAGCTCGAGGGCGACCTTCTTCACCGAGCCGGAGGCCGCGGCCATGATCCGCTTGCCCGTGGCGAGTCCTCCGGTGAAGGAGACCAGGTCGACGCGCGGGTCCTCGCTGAGCGGTGCACCGGCGTTGGGCCCGTCGCCGACGACCAGGTTGGCCACGCCGGCCGGGAGGCCGGCCTCCTCGAGCACCTTCATCAGGTGGATCGAGGTGTGGGGCGTGAGCTCGCTCGGCTTGAGGACGAAGGTGTTGCCGGCCGCGAGACAGGGGGCGACCTTCCAGGCGACCTGGAGCAGCGGGTAGTTCCACGGCGTGATCAGCCCGCACACCCCGACAGGCTCGTGCACGATCCGGCTGACCACGTCGGGACTGCCGGTGTCGACGACCCGGCCGGCGTCGTCGTCGGCGATCCGCCCGAAGTGCCGGAAGACCGAGACCACGTCGGCGACGTCGTACGCAGCTTCGACGAGGCGCTTGCCGGTGTCGAGCGACTCGGCCCGC
>DASXRJ010000060.1:0-8181 GCA_036506675.1 Nocardioides sp.
CCTCCGGCCCGCCTTCGCTCCTCCGCCTTGCGAGGCACGCACCCGGGGCACGGGCCACCCCCGACCAACCTCCGGAGATGACCACTAGCGGCGGGCCGGTTCATTTCGGGCGCCCCCGCACCAGCGGGGGAACGGCGCCGCTGCCGTCGACGACTACATCGGCGCGGGCCCGGGTCTCCTCGCGCGCGAACAGCGCGGCCTCGTCGGCGGCCCAGCGCTCCCAGTGCGGAGCGAACGCCTCGCCGTCGCGGTCGATGCCGCGTCGCATCCGCAGGTCGTACGGCGCGTCGACCCAGACCAGCACGGTCATCAGGTCGGCGTGCGCCCGCGACCCGGAGCCCACGCCCTCGAGCACGAGCAGGTCGGCCGGCGGCACCTCGACGGTCTCCGCGAACGCGCCCGCGTGCCAGTCGTAGCGCCGGTAGCGGCCCACCCGTCCGTCCGCCATCGGGCGGAGCAGCCCGTCGAGCTGGTCGGCCACGCGGGGGAGCCCGGACCAGCCGTCGTACAGGTCGTCCATGTGTACGACGCGCGCGCCGGTCAGTCCGCTCAGCTCACCGGCCAGCGTGGACTTGCCGGCACCCGCCGGCCCGTCCACGCAGACCAGCCGACCGTTGCCCAGCGTCGGTGGCCGGCCCCGGGCGAGCGACGCGACCAGCCGGGCGGCGTCGTACGCCTCAGCCGAAGGCAAGCCCCAGCCCTCGGTACGTCGGCACCTGCTCGACGAAGCGGTCGCCGGACAGCAGGTGGACCGTGTTGCCGTGCTCGAACGGCTCGCCGGACTTGGCGTGCCGGAACCACACCAGGTCGCCGATCTTCAGCAGCGCGGCCGGGTGCCCGGTCAGGGGCGTCTGCACCTCGCCCGCGCCCTCGAGCCCGGTCAGGTGCAGTCCCGGCGGCGCCCACGGAACCGGCTCGCGGTCGTGGCCGACCGGCCCGGACGCGAGGAAGCCACCACCGGCCACGGTGGCGATCTGTGGCGAGGGCCGGCGTACGACCGGCACGCCGAAGTACGCCGCCGGACGCGGCTCGAAGGACTCGTAGTGGTCGAAGAGCGCCGGCACCAGCAGCCCCGAGCCGGCCGCGACCTCGGTGACGACCGGGTCGGCGACCGTCGACTCGACCGAGCCGGACCCGCCGGCGTTCCAGAACTCCAGCCCGAACGGCTCGAGCGCCCGGGCGATCTCGCGCCGCCGCAACGTCAGCTGGGTGACCGAGGCCGCCTTGAGCCGGCGGACCACCATCGACTTGGCGCGCTGCGTCGGCACCTCGTCCGGTACGCCGGCCACCTGCCCCTCGTAGGTCAACACCCCGACCAGCCGGAAGCCGTCGCGGTCCGCCACGGTCGTGGCGAGCCGGACGACCTGCTCCGCGTCGTACAAAGGGGAGCGGCGCGGCCCGATGTGCTGCCCGCCGATCCGCAGCCCGGCGTCGATGTCGATGGCCACCCGGACCGGCACCGCCCGCGATGACCGGACCGAGTCGACCATGTCGAGGTGGGCCGGGTCGTCGATCATCAGCGTGATCGCGGCGGCCGCCGACGGCGAGGAGACCAGCCGGGTCAGCGCCGTCCGGTCGACGGTCGGGTAGGCCACCACCAGGTTGCTGGCCAGCTCCTGCTCGTGCAGCCACAGTGCCTCGGCGAGCGTGTAGGCGAGTACGCCGTGGAAGCCCGGCGCCTGCTGAGCCCGCTCGACCAGCGCCGGCACCCGCAGCGACTTGGACGCCACCCGGATCGGCGTGCCGGCGGCGCGGCGGGCCAGGTCCGCGGCGTTCGCGTCGAAGGCGTCCAGGTCGACCACGAAGACCGGTGTGTCAGGGGGAGCGGCCAGCGCGGCGACAGCCGCGTTCAGCCGGGACCACAGGCGGTTCCGGTCGACGAACGAATGCGCCATCAGCTGATGCCGCGACGCTTCAGGATCGCCTCGATGTCGGACAGGTCGTCGTCGATGGCCGGCTTGGGCTTGCTGGGCCGGTTGAGTTGGCCGGCGGCCGGCCGATCAGCGGGTACGCCGGCCGGTGCGTCCGTCGTACTCGTCGAGCCGCCGAGGCCGCGGCGCCGCAGGAACCCGGAGGCGCCGAACAGCACCACGGAGACGCCGAACAGCACCACGCCGGCCCACACGACCGGGCTGAAGACCAGGTGCGTGGCCCAGTCGACGACCGCGTCGACGATCCGGCCGAACATCTTGAGCGTCCCGGTCATCCAGGCGGCCGGCGGCAGCAGCGTGAGAGCGAGACCGCGCACGGCGGCGGTGACCCCGCGCCGGCGGTAGGCCCACCACGTGTAGGCGCCGCCGAACAACGTCAACGCGAGCGCGAGTGCGCCCCAGGAGAACCCGTCCACGCCTCCAGCCTCCCACACGGGGTGAAGCCCGGACCCGACTCGGCAACGGGTCCTGCGGGCAGTTGCGCGCCGCCCGGGGGACGTACGTCGCCCGCACCTCGGCCGAACTGCTCTGGTGCGGGGCGGCTGGATGCAGTCTGCTGGTCGCAGGAGCCGGTGGCTGAGTCGTCTGCTGGAGGATCGACATGGCGGAGATCAAGGGCGAGATCACGATCGGTCGTCCCGTGGAGGTCGTGTTCGACTACGTAGCGGACCAGACCAACGAGCCGCGGTACAACCCCAACATGGTGCGCGCCGAGAAGGCCACCGCCGGACCGATCGGCAAGGGAACCCGGTTCAGGTCGGCGGTGGGGTCGGCGAAACGCAGTGTCGAGATGCTGATCGAGTACACGGGCTACGACCGGCCGCGGCTCCTGGCCTCCACCACGACGATGAAGCAGGCCGACATCGACTACACGCTGATGTTCGAGCCAGTCGCGGCGGGCACCCGGATGCAATGGGCAGGACAGGTGAAGCCGAAGGGCGTGCTCCGACTGCTAGGGCCACTGATCACGTGGATCGGAGTGCGCCGGGAGCAGCGGATCTGGGCGAGCCTGAAGACGCACCTGGAGAACGCGCCGGTCGTCGGGTCGTAGCGCGAGGCTCCGCCGGTCGGTCGGGCTTGACGGGGCGCCGGCTGCGGTGCTGCAGTCGCGGGGCACCTTCGCCCGGGGACCTTCGCCTCTGCGCGACTCCATGTTGCGGTGAAAAGGTTGAGATGCGGCCAGGCGGCTGCGGTCATGGAGGGTCGACGTGAAGCCTCAGAACTACTCAGCTCGCACGGCCTACCGGCCCCCGGCGGCGTGGTACCGGCGTCTCAACTGGCTCGGTGTGCTGCTGACATCGCTAGGTCTGGCTCCGCGAGACGCCGTAACGCTGCAGGTGCGCGGGCGCACGTCCGGGAAGCTGCGCCGAGTACCGATTCTTCGGACTCGCTACCGGGGCGATGACTACCTCGTCGCTCTCGCCGGCGAGTCACAGTGGGTCAGGAATGTGCGAGCGGCACGCGGCGACGCGGCGATCCGCCGCCGCGGCGTCCGAGAGGTCCGCCTCGAGGAGCTACCGCCCACCGAGCGGGCCGAGATCATCGCGGAGTACCTGCGGGCCGGCCAGCGACGCAGCGGCGCGGAAGCCAATGCGGACCAGGCCCGCTTCTACTTCGGCCTCGACCCTGAGCCGTCCATCGACGACATCGGCGCAATCGTCGACAACTACCCGGTGTTCCGCGTCACCTACGAGCCGCGAAGACACCAACCAACGTGAGACCGGAGGATGACCGACGCACGCCCGACGCGGCGCTGGAAATCGTGGCACGTACAACACCGGGCGTTGATCGGTCGCTGGATCCCGACCCGGCGTGGGGTTCGCTCTACCGTGCCGGGGCCGTCTCGGCGGGCCTCGCCGTCATCGCGTACGTCGCGGCCCTGGTCATCGTTACCGGCACGAGCGCTCCACCCACCTCGGGTGGGGCGAGGATGCTGGAGTACGTCGATGCACACCGAACCGTCTACATCGTCCGGCAGCTGCTCTGGATGGCGCCCAGCCTGTTCCTGATGGTGGTCTTCCTTGCCCTCGCTGTGGCGCTCCGGCACCGGGGCAAGAGTTTCGCGGCCATCGGCGGCCTGATCGCGATCGCGTCCTGGGCGGTGTCGTTCGCGTGGCCGACCACGGGTGACGGCTCGTTGGCCATGGTGGTGCTGAGCGACAAGTACGCAGACGCGAGCACCGTGGCCGGGCGAGCACCGTTCGTCGCCGGCGCGGAAGTCCTGATCGCCCTCAACGACGTACCGGCGGTGATCGGAGTGCTGCAGACGCTGGGCATCCTGCTGATCTCCCTGCTGATGCTCAGAGGGACGTTTTCCCGGGCAGTGGCGTGGCTGGGTACGGCGACCGGCGTGACCGGGGTGATCTCGGAGGTACTCCGGCCGGTGCTCGGCTGGGCGTACGCGATCTACGGCCTGCTGCTGTTCGGCTGGCTGATCTGGATCGCGGTCGCGCTCTGGCGGCATGGGTCCGCGAGGCCGCGCCCGACGGCTGGGCCGGCCGACTGAGATCGCCGGCAACGTTGCCGGCTGAGCTCGTCAGCCCCTCCCGCATGTCGACAGTCTGGCCGCGGAGCGGAGAGTTACCCTTTCGGTGTCCGAGCAGGGCGACCCGATCAGGAGCTGTCGTGCGAGAGATCGTCGTGTTCAGTGGAAGTGCCCATCGACCCCTCGCTTCGGCCATCGCCGACGGCTTGGGCGTCCCGCTGTCCTCGGTGGAGATCAGCCGGTTCAGCAACGACTGCCTGCAGGTCCAGCTGCAGGCCAACTGTCGCCAGCGCGACGTCTACCTCGTCCAGCCGCTGGTGCCGCCCACCCAGGAGCACCTCATGGAGCTCCTCCTCATGGTCGACGCGGCCAAGGGTGCCTCGGCCGCGCAGATCACCGCCGTGATGCCGCACTACGCCTACGCCCGCTCGGACAAGAAGGACGCCTCGCGGATCTCCATCGGCGGCCGGCTGGTCGCCGACCTGCTGCACACCGCCGGCGTCTCGCGGGTGCTCACGATGACCCTGCACGCGCCCCAGGTGCACGGCTTCTTCTCGGTGCCTGTCGACCACCTGACCGCGCTCGGCGTGCTCGCCGACCACTTCCGTGGCGGCGACCTCTCCGACACGGTGGTCGTCTCTCCCGACCTGGGCAACGCCAAGACCGCGACCCAGTTCGCCCGCCTGCTCGGCCTCCCGGTCGCGGCCGGCAGCAAGCAACGGCTGGCCGACGACCGGGTCGTCATCGATGAGGTGGTCGGCGACGTCGCCGGCAAGCACGCCCTGGTGCTCGACGACGAGATCGCGACCGGCGGCTCGATCGTCGAGCTGCTCGACAAGCTGCGCGACCTCGGCTGCACCGGTGCGTCGATCGCCTGCACCCACGGGCTGTTCGTCGGCAAGGCGGTGGCGCGGCTGGCGGACCACCCGATGATCCGCGAGGTGGTCAGCACCGACACCGTGCCGCCACCCGCGGACTTCCCGGGGCTGACCGTGCTCTCGGTGGCCGGCCTCTTCGCCGACGCGATCAGCCGCGTGCACGCCGGCGAGTCGGTCAGCAGCCTCTTCGACGGCGTCGATCCCACCTTGGGCCCACCTCAGCCGCGACTGCCGTTCCCGGTCTAACATCCTCCGGTGACCAGTCCCGGACCCGCCGCAGGCCGCCGCATCGCCGACTCCGGGTTCTCCGACGACACCGGTGCGGCCGACCCGGAGCTCGTCGCCGCGCTGGCGTCCTACCAAGGAGATCCGGGCAGCTATCCCGAGACGCTGGCGGCGCTCCAGCGCTCGCGGCTGCTGGTGCCGGTGGTCGCGATGCTCGGCGAGGTCGAGTACGACGAGCAGGGGCTCGCCCACGACAAGACCAGCGACATGGCCGCCGTACTCGTTCAGGGGCAGGACGGGCGGCAGGGACTGCTCGCGTTCAGCGGGCTCGAGACCCTGCAGGCCTGGAACCCCGAGGCCCGGCCCGTCCCGGTCACCGCGCGGCTCGCCGCTCAGGCCGCCCTGCAGGACGGCGCCGCGGCGCTCGTAGTCGACCTCGCGGGTCCGGTGACGTTCGCGGTCGAGGGCGACGACCTGGTCGGGGTGGCCCAGGGCTGGACCCTGGCGAGGGTCGGCGGCAGCTGGGCGTGGATTCGCCCGGCAGGCGACTGATCCGGTAGTCTCGTCCGCGACCGATTCATCTCGTCATGTCCGCATGACGAGGCGGATCTTCCAAGCGGAGGTCATGGCTCGCCATGGTGCTCCCACCCGCATCGACCGCCGCCAGAGCAACCGGCACAGGTCGTCGGGTCCGGTCCACGCGGTACGACCGTCGAGAGACGTCGTCCGCGGGCGCGCGTTTCCCCGGGTGGGGCGGCGTGGCGTGACTGGCTTTCGCTTGGGAACAAGCGGAGGCCTTTTCTCATTTCCCTGAGGTATGGCATCCCAACCACCAACCTTGGAGGACACATCAGCACTGAGCTGCGTATCAACGAGCGGATCCGGGTCCCGGAAGTCCGTCTCGTTGGACCCAATGGCGAGACGGTCGGCATCGTTCCCACGAACGATGCGCTTCGACTTGCCCAGGAGGCCGACCTCGACCTCGTCGAGATCGCGCCCCAAGGCAAGCCGCCTGTGTGCAAGCTCATGGACTACGGGAAGTTCAAGTACGAGAACGCCCAGAAGGCCCGTGAAGCCCGACGGAACCAGACCAACGTCATCATCAAGGAGATGAAGCTCCGCCCGAAGATCGACGCGCACGACTACGAGACCAAGAAGGGTCACGTCGTCCGATTCCTGCGTGCCGGTGACAAGGTGAAGATCACGATCATGTTCCGTGGTCGCGAGCAGCATCGTCCCGAGCTCGGCTTCCGGCTGCTTCAGAAGCTGGCCGAGGACGTGCAGGAGCTGGGCTTCGTCGAGAGCTCGCCCAAGCAGGACGGTCGCAACATGATCATGGTCCTGGGCCCGCACAAGAAGAAGGCGGACGCCAAGGCCGAGGTCAAGGCGGAGAAGGAGACCCGTGCCGCCGAGCGCGCGGCCGAGGAGGCCGAGGAGCGCGCCGAGCGTACGGCGACCCCGCCCGCGGCCCAGCGCAAGGAGCGTCGCCGCTCCGAGAACCTCGACCCCGACATCGACGTCTGAGTCGTCCGAGTCGCCTCCGTGGCCGGCTGCAAGGCCGGCCACGCACAGACCCGCAAACCGATAGAGAGCAAGTGAGATGCCGAAGAACAAGACGCACTCCGGTGCGAGCAAGCGTTTCAAGGTGACCGCGTCCGGCAAGGTGCGCCGCCTGCAGGCCAGCCGCAAGTCCGGCGCCGCGTTCGCGTCCGCGCCCACGACCGGGAGCCGGCGGAAGCACCGCCGGAACCAGGGCGAGGTCACCGTGGACAAGGCCGACGTCAAGCGCGTCAAGAAGCTTCTCGGTCTCTGATCGAGCCCCACCCAAGCGGTGGTCGAGCTCGACCACGCACCAAGTCTGAAGGAGTAACACCATGGCACGCGTCAAGCGGGCAGTGAACGCGCAGAAGAAGCGTCGGGTCGTCCTCGAGCGCGCCAGCGGTTACCGCGGCCAGCGCTCGCGGCTCTACCGCAAGGCCAAGGAGCAGGTCACCCACTCGCTGGTCTACAGCTACAACGACCGGCGCAAGAAGAAGGGCGACTTCCGCAAGCTGTGGATCCAGCGGATCAACGCTGCGGCCCGCGCCAACGGCATGACCTACAACCGGTTCATCCAGGGCCTCGGCCTGGCCGGCATCGAGGTCGACCGCAAGATCCTGGCCGACCTGGCCGTCAACGACCTTCCGGCGTTCGTCACGCTGGTCGAGGCCGCCAAGGCGGCTCTGCCGGAGGACGTCAACGCCCCCAAGGCCGAGGCGACCGCCTGATCTCGTCGGCCCGCCGACGAATCAACCACCGACGTGGCGAGCTCTCGCGCTGACTCTCCGTCCGGAGTCCCGCTGACCAGCGGGAACACCCGGGTGAAGAACGCGCGGAAGCTCGCCCGTCGTGCGTCTCGGGTCGAAACCCGGCTCTTCCTCGCCGACGGCCCCAAGGCCGTCGAGGGCGCCCTCTCCGTCGAGGGCTGCGTGGTCGAGGTCTTTGCCACGCCCAGCGCCACCGAGCAGTACGCCGGCCTGCGCGCGACCGCCCTGGCCCGCGCTCAGGTCACCTGGACGCTGGTCGACGAGCGCGCCCTGGAGTCGCTGAGCGACGCCGTACACCCGCAGGGGGTGGTGGCGGTGTGCCGGTTCCTGGACCGCCCGTTGGCGCACGTGCTCGA
>DASXRJ010000061.1:0-2435 GCA_036506675.1 Nocardioides sp.
CAAACGAATGATCAACGCGAAGAACACCCCCCGCGACTGGTCCAAGCCGCCCGCCGAGGTCGAGACGCCGACCAGAACTCGGTGTCGGGCCCGGTTCCCGATGGCGGGATCGGCGCATGCTCGAGTCAGCCGCCGAGGCTACCGTCGCTAGCCTCGGTCGGCAGCGACGGCCGTTGCTGGTCGCTGCCGTTCGGGGCCTTCCAGGCGTCCCGGAGGTCATCACCAGCGTGCAGAAGCACGATGGTGGTCGCCGCCGGAGCGCCGGTCAGTCGGGTCGCGGGCCCTCGGTCCGGTCGAGCAGACGTCGTACGGCGTCGCGCAGAGCCTGCTCGGGGTCGACCTCTACCTCGCGGCACTCGGCGACCAGGGCAAGCAGCCGGTCGCCGAGAAGATCGGCTGGTCGTTCACCCCGCTGGTCGGGGCCATCTTCGCCACCTCGAGGGACCAAACCTGCCACTTCGCGGGGCGATTCTTGCCGCTTCGGCGCGCGGCGGGAGAGGCGATCGAGGACCTTGTCGGCGTACAGGAGGGCGGGGAGGGTCGGGGGGATGCCGTCGAGGACGGAGCTGCGGGGCTTCTCGGTGGCCTTGACCGACTCCCAGAGCTCGTTGACGGAGGCGGGCCCGGTGGCGGTCGCCGTACCGAAGACATGCGGGTTGCGGCGCACCATCTTGTCGATCAGGTCGGCAGCCACGTCATCGATGGTGAACTCACCGCGCTCGGCGGCAATCTCGGCGTGGAAGTAGACCTGCAACAGGAGGTCGCCGAGCTCCTCCCGCAGGTGCGTCCAGTCGCCGGTCAGCTCGCCCGAGTCGATCGCCTCGAGGGTCTCGTGGGCCTCCTCAAGCAGGTAGCGGGCCAGCGACCGGTGGCTCTGCGCCGCCTTCCAGTCGCACTCCGCCCGCAGCCGGGCCATCACCCCGACGAGCTCGGTGAGCGCCTGCCCAGCCGCCTGCCCAGCCGCCTGCCCAGCCGCCGGGCCAGGCGTCAGGCCCGCGGCCGAGCCCGCGGCCGGGCCAGGCGTCGAGCCCGCGGTCGGACCAGCCGTCGAGCCCGCGGTCGAGCCAGCCTCGGCGGAGGGCAATTCCTGCCCCCTCGAAGGGCCGTTCTTGCCACTTCGCGGGGCCATTCTTGCCACTTCGGCGAGACCCGGGAGTCAGCGGCAGACTTGGGAGGGCGGGAGGGTGTCGACGAAGGTCTCGTCGGGCTGTTCGGCGGCGGCCTGCTTGGCGAAGTCACTGACGGCGTACGACGTGTCGTCGCGGACCGTCTCGATCGACTGGTCACCGATCTTCATCGCGGGGAAGCGCGGCGAGACGTCGATGTCGTGGTCGTCCTGCCAGGTCTGGGCCAGCTCGATGCCCTTGGTCAGGGACTCGTCCTGGGTGGGGTCGGTCTTGCCCGAGACCGCAAGCTCCTGCTCGCCGACGGCACGGGCGACCGCCACGAAGTAGGCCGTGGAGGTGAAGGTGTCCATGGCGTTCGCGAGCGCTTCGGGGTCGGCCTGACCGAACCGCAGCTCGGTCTGGTCGGCCGACGACTTGTAGCTCTTGTCGGGCGTGACGCCGTACTCCTCGGCGAGCTGGTCGGCGACCGCGCGCATCATGAACGCCTGCACCACCGAGGCCATCAGCGCGGAGCGCGGGTAGCCGGTCCCGATGGACTGCTGGTCGGACTTCAACACCGCGCACAGGTCGCGCGAGATCGCGTTGAGGTCGGATCCGGAGAGCGTCTGGTCGCCGACGACCGCGGCCGCGCCGGGATGGATGGGGTTCTGCCCGCAGCCCGACAGGGCGGGCAGTGCCAGCAGGGCGATCGTGCTGAGGGCGGCAAGGCGGCTGCGCGTGCGGGTCACGTGGGTGTTCCTCCATCGGTCGGATCGATGATGGCATCGATCACACTGCGGGCCCATTCAAGCAAAGCCATTCCAGTGATCGGACGCCCCCCGACCACTGCGGTCTGCGGACGGGGTACCAGGATCGTCTTCACCGGCGCCTTGACCAGGCTCTTGGGGTAGATCCGGTTGAGCCGCACCACCCGCGAGTCCGGCAGTACGACGGGCGCGAACCGGACGTTCTTGCCCGCGATCGTGACCTCGGTGATGCCCGCCGCCCGGGCCCGAGCACGGAACCGGCCGACCTGCAGCAGCGCCGCCACCGGCTCCGGCACCTGGCCGTAGCGGTCGACCATCTCGTCGCGGAGCAGGTCGACGTCCTCGTCGGAGCGCACCTCGGAGAGCCGCTTGTACATCTCCAGGCGCAGCCGCTCGCTCGGGATGTAGTCGTGCGGCAGGTGCGCGTCGACCGGCAGCTCGATCCGCACCTCGCCCAGCTCCGGCTCGGCGTCGCCGCGGAACTCCTGCACGGCCTCCCCCACCAGCCGCACGTAGAGGTCGAAACCAACGTCGGCGATGTGACCCGACTGCTCGCCGCCGA
>DASXRJ010000062.1:0-5750 GCA_036506675.1 Nocardioides sp.
GTCATCCAGCGTGGCGATCGACACGCCCGAGTTGCCGACCTTGCCGTAGATGTCGGGCCGCTCGTCGGGGTCACAGCCATACAACGTCACCGAATCGAACGCCGTCGACAGCCGCGTCGCCGGCTGGCCCTCGGCCAACAGGTGGAAACGCCGGTTGGTCCGCACCGCGTCGCCCTCACCGGCGAACATCCGCGTGGGGTCTTCGCCTTCGCGCTTGAAGGCGAAGACCCCACCCGTGAACGGGAACCGTCCGGGAAGGTTCTCCTCCCGCAGCCAGCGCAGCAGCCCGCCGTCGTCGCCGTCGCGAGGCAGCGCCACGCGCGGGATGTCGAGGCCCGACGGCGACGTGTTGGCGAGCACGGTACGGATCTCGCGCCCCGACACCTCGACCAGGTGCTCCGGTCCCGAGTAGGCGGCCCGGGTCGCCGGCCAGCCGTCGAGCAGCTTCCGGGACGTCGGGTCGAGCGCCGCGTCGGTGCGCTCGGCCAGGGCCTCGAGGGCGGTGATCTCGCCGTCAGGCGGGTCGGCCCGCAGCAGAGCGACCGTCGTGGCCACGTGCTGGCGAGCACGGGCCGCGGCCACCTCGGCCTCGGTGGTCGTGTGGTAGCCGCGCACCGTCTCGGCGATCTCGGCCAGGTAGCGGACCCGGTCGGTGGGCACGAGCGCGTCGCGTCGCGACGAGGTACGGGTGGACACGACGGGCAGGCGGCGGCCGTCCGCGGGGAGGCCGTGGGCGACCAGCGCGTCGGCGAGGTGCTGGTAGAGGGCGGTGACGCCATCGTCGTCGAAGCGCGAGGCCACGGTGCCGAAGACCGGCAGCGCCTCGAGGGCTCCCTCGTGGTCCTCGCGGTTCCGACGGAGCTGGCGGCGGACCTCGCGCAGCGCGTCCTCGGCGCCGCGGCGGTCGAACTTGTTGATGGCGACCGCGTCCGCGAAGTCGAGCATGTCGATCTTCTCGAGCTGGCTGGGCGCCCCGAACTCGGCGGTCATCACGTAGAGCGACCAGTCGACGTGGTCGACGATCGTGGCGTCGCCCTGGCCGATGCCGGGGGTCTCGACGATGACCAGGTCGTAGCCCGCGACCTTGCAGGCCGCCACCATGTCGTCGAGCGCGTCGGGCACCACGTGCCCGGCATGGCGGGTGGCGACGGAGCGGAAGTAGACCCGGTCGCCGTCGAGCTCGTTCATGCGGATGCGGTCGCCGAGCAGCGCCCCTCCCCCACGCCGGCGGGTGGGATCGACGGCGATGACGGCGATGCGCAGCGCATCGTCCCGGTCGAGCCGGAACCGGCGCACGATCTCGTCGGTGAGCGAGGACTTGCCCGACCCGCCCGTGCCGGTGATGCCGACCACCGGCGCGGTGGTCGCTGCGGCCAGGGACCGCAGGCCCACGAGGTCGGCGGCCGGGTAGGCGCCGCACTGGAGCGCGGTCAGGCTGCGCGCGAGCAGCGCCTCGCCCCCGCCGCCCAGCGCGTCGAGGGCCGGCCGGTCGCCGGACGCGAGGTCGACGTCGCCCTCGGCGACGATCTGGTTGACCATGCGGGCCAGGCCCAGCCGCTGCCCGTCCTCGGGCGAGAACATGCGGGCGACCCCGTCGGCGTGCAGCCGGGCGATCTCGTCGGGCACGATCACGCCGCCCCCGCCGCCGAACACCCGTATGTCGCCGCGGCCCTCGTCGCGCAACCGGTCAAGGAGGTAGCGGAAGTACTCGACGTGCCCGCCCTGGTAGGAGCTGACCGCGACCGCCTGCACGTCCTCCTGGATCGCAGCCTGCACGACCTCGTCCACCGACCGGTTGTGGCCAAGGTGGACCACCTCGGCACCCTGGCTCTGCAGGATGCGCCGCATGATGTTGATCGACGCGTCGTGGCCGTCGAACAGGCTGGCCGCGGTGACGATCCGCACGGGGTGCACGGGCCGGTGGAGCGCCCCGTCCGGGGCGCTCCGGTCCTCGACGAGCGCCATCGGTCAGCTCCGGCGGTAGTCGTAGAAGCCGCGTCCGGTCTTGCGGCCCAGCAGCCCGGCGTCGACCATGCGCGACAGCAGGGGCGGGGGCGCGTAGAGCGGCTCCTTGAACTCCTCGTAGAGCGACTCGGCGACCGCCATGGTGGTGTCGAGGCCGATGAGATCACTCAGGTGGAGCGGCCCCATCGGGTGGGCGCAACCCTCGACCATGCCGGCGTCGATGTCCTCGGCGGTGGCGAATCCCGACTCGAGCATGCGGATCGCGGAGAGGAGGTACGGGATCAGCAGGGCGTTGACCACGAACCCGGCCCGGTCCTGCGAGCGGATGACGCGCTTGCCGAGCACCTCCGTGGCGAACCGCTCGACGCGGTCGATGGTGCCGTCCGCCGTCAGCAGCGACGGCACCAGCTCCACCAGCTTGAGCACCGGGACGGGGTTGAAGAAGTGCAGGCCCACCACGGCCTCGGGCCGCTGAGTCGCCATGGCCAGCTTCATGATCGGGATCGACGACGTGTTCGAGGCCAGGACCGCGTCACCGGACGCGACGACCTTGTCGAGCCGCTCGAACACGGCGACCTTGACCGCCTCGTTCTCGGTGACCGCCTCGACGACCAGCTCGCGGTCGGCGAGGGCGTCGATGTCGGATGTCAGCTCGATGCGATCCAGGGCGGCGTCGCGCGCCGCGTCGGCGAGCTTGCCCCGGTCGACCCCGGTCGCCAGCGAGGACTCGATGCGAGCCAGGCCCCGCTCGGCCGCCGCGGCGTCGAACTCGACGACGGTGACGTCGAGACCCGCCCGTGCGGCCACCTCGGCGATCCCGGAACCCATCAGACCGCAGCCGACGACACCCACTCGAGGCGGGGCGGGCGGGGTCGCGAACGTTGTCTCAGTGGCGGTCACAGGGCGAGTTTTACTTTGATGTCCAAGTAATGCAACCTTGGAGGTCGAGCTAATCGCGCGGCGAGCCGCCCGTGTCGAAGTCCCCCTCCGCCATCCGGAGCCGGCGGAGCAGGCCGAACACCTGGTCGTCCTGCCGGGCCGACAGGCCGGTGGCCTCGAACACCGCGGCGTTCAGTGCCTCCGTCGCCTGGCGCGCCACCCGCCGACCGGCCGGCGTCACGCCGGCCAGCGTGGTCCGGCCGTCGGTGGGATGGGGCAGGCGACACACCAGACCGTCGGCCTCCAGCCGGTTCACGGCGTTGGTGACGCTGGCCGGGTGCACCTGCAGCCGGGCGCCGACCTTGCCCAGCGGCAGCGACCCCTCCCGGCTGAACAGCAGGAGCATGAGCACCTCGTAGCGGGCGAACGAGAGGTTGAACGGTGCGAGGGCGCCGTCCACGCGGGCGATGAGGATCTGCTGCGCCCGCATGATCGACGTGACCATCGCCATGCCCGAGGCGGCGTCGCCCCAGCCGTGCGCCTCCCAGTGCCGCCTGGCCTCCTCTATCGGGTCCAGGTGGAGCGGCTTGGCCGATGCCATCGGGCGAGCGTACCCACCACGGGCTGGTCGACCTCGACGCCCGCGGCGGCTGGTGGCATGACCGGTGGGGGCTGTCGACCGCCACGTATCTGCACCCGTCGCCACCGCCTCTCCCAGGGGACACGTGGCGAAGGAGGCGGCCGTGCAGACTGCGCCCACATCCCGGATCGATCCCCCCGGCGACGCCGCCGCTGAGACACCGGTCGCCCGCGGCAGCGTCCACCACGAGGTGCCCTGGCGCTGGATCGGCGTCGGTGCCCTCGCGGGCCTCGCCCTGTGCGGCTTCGCCGCGCTGGACGTCAGCCTCGTGGCCAACTTCCTGGCGGCCCTCGTCGCCTTCGCAGCCCATGGCGCGCTCGGACTCCTGCTCGTCGACCCGTACTACGAGTACGTCCGGTCGCCGAGACCGTCGATGCCACGAGGGCTGGCCTACGCCGCAGTCTGGATGATCGCCGTGGCGGTGTTGGGCATCCTCCTGGTCAAGCTCGACATGTACATCGCCAACTCGTCGATGACGAACGGGGACCAGGTCGCCTACTTCGTCGCGATGGGCCTCGCACTGATCGGAGCAGGTCTGGGGGCCGTGCTCGTGTACTCGAAGACCCGCTGGAAGGGGAGGCCCGAACGCTTCGGGTGGAAGGCGATCGGCGGAGTGGGCGGGGTCGTGGCCGGGGCGGTTGCCGTCGTGCTCCTGATCGGTGCTCTCGCCGCAGACCGCCAGACCGATCGGGCGGACGAGCGCCCGGTCGTGCCGGCGATTCACGGGATCGACGGGCGCTACGTCGCGCTCGGCGACTCCTACTCGGCCGGCGAGGGTCTGACACCCTTCCTCGGCGGGACCGCCTCGGGCGAGGGTGGTGACGGATGCCACCGCTCTGGTTCCGCCTACCCGATGCTCCTGGACCTGGGGACCGACCACGGGACGCCCGAGTTCCGGGCGTGCTCGGGCGCCGTGTCCTCGGACATGTACACCGACTTCCACCGCAGCGCAGACCTGACGATCGATGCCCAGATCCCTGGTACGCCGCAACGCGAGGTCGGCCTCGTCACCATCACCGTCGGGGGCAACGACGTCGTGTTCTCGCGGGTGGTGGCCGCATGTCTCCTGCACGAGGACTGCCTCGACGCCCCGTTCGTCCCGCCGGAGGCCGACGGTCGACGCCCGGAGATCGTGCACCCTCCGACCGCCCCCCTGCGCGACTGGGCCCATCAAGCGCTCGGTCGGCTGAGCGAGAGGATGACGAAGGTCACGTCTGCGCTCGACGCGAGCTACCCGACCGCCCGCATCGTGATGATCGGCTACCCCTACCTGTTCCCTGACGGGCCGGCACCGTGGCTCCAGGCCGACTGCGCCGTCGTGCTCCGCCGGGTGAGCCAGAGCGAGCGGGAGGAGCTGCGTGACCTCACCGACGAGCTCAACAACTTCCTCTACGCCCACGCCGTGGCCGCCGGGTTCGAGTTCGTGTCACCCGCCGCGGCATGGGACGGGCACGAGCCCTGCGGATCGGAGGGCCAGTACACCAACGCGGTCAAGCCGCTGCTGAGGCTGGCGAACTTCGTCGACGGAGGCTCGTTCCATCCCAACGCCCGGGGCCAGCAGCAGCTGGCCCGTCTGGTGTCCTGCTACCTCAACGAGAACCCGGTCGCGCCGGCGCCGTTCTCCGGCGGCGAGGACCGGCCGATCTCGGTGACGGGCACGGTCGACCTCGACGAGCTCGGGCTGGCCCAGCCGCCCGGATCGCTCGACTCGCCCGTGCACTGCGGGTCGGGGGAGGCCGTGTGAGAGGCCGAGCCCTGGGAGCAAGCGCATGCGGTGGACGAAGGGCGCGCGTGTCGCGGGCATGACGGTCGGGGCCGTGGTGCTGGCGGCTGCTGGCGCCGGCCCCGAGCACTCGTACTCGAACCCGACGAGACCACCCCTCGGCCCCCCCGCCTACTGTCGGTGCCATGGCGCGCGCACGAGACGGGTACCCGGCCGGCGTGCCGTGCTGGGTCGACACCGCCCAGCCCGACCCGACGGCGGCGGTGGCGTTCTACGGCGGGTTGTTCGGCTGGACGTTCGTGGACCGGACGCCGGCCGGCGAGCCCGGGCGGTACGAGGTGGCCCACCTGGACGGCGGGGCCGTGGCCGCCGTGTCGTCGC
This sequence comes from Nocardioides sp., assembly GCA_036506675.1. Lineage (GTDB taxonomy): Bacteria > Actinomycetota > Actinomycetes > Propionibacteriales > Nocardioidaceae > Nocardioides. The sequence continues at coordinate 5,589 of DASXRJ010000062.1, forward strand.
TGCCGCCGGGCGCGCCGCCGGCGACGCCGACCGTGTGGACCACCTACGTCATGGTCGACGCCGCCGACGATGCCCTGACCAGGGCGGTGGCGGCCGGCGGCGAGGTGGTGGCCGGGCCGTTCGACGTGGGCGACGCCGGGCGCACAGCCGCGATCACCGATC